>JAJFUQ010000155.1 GCA_021372355.1 Nocardiaceae bacterium
CGTGTGGAGAAGGACGTCCCGATCCGTGATCGACGTGTGCAGCCCGAAGGTGACGGAGTTAAGCCACACGTTGCGATGCGTGAGCTCGACGCCCTTCGGCCGAGCGGTGGTGCCCGACGTGTAGTTGATCGTCGCGGTCGAATTCTCGTCGCGGTCGGTCCATTCCCGGGGCGCGGCCGAGTAGTCGTAGAGGTCGTCGTCGTTACCCAAGACGAACTTGTGGGTGACGTCGAGACCATCGAGAACGTGGCTCACCGCCGGATCGGCGTAGACGATGTCTGCACCGCTGTGCTCGATGATGTACGAGATCTCGTGTTCGGTGAGCCGGAAGTTGATCGGCACGAGCACTCGGCCATACCCGGAGACTCCGAAGAAGGACGTCAGCAGGCGAGCCGAATTCTGCGAAATGACCGCCACGCGCGCACCCTGTTCGATCCCGAGGGAGTCGAGTTTGGCGGCCTGCGCGCGAGCGTTTGCAGCCATTTGGCCGTAGGTGATCGCGCCCAGTGAAGGCGCGGGCTGATCCGGCTCATCCACAAAGGCGATGCGGTCCGGGTAAACCCATTCGGCACGGTCGAGGAAGTCGCGAACGGTGAGGGGCACGAGCATGGGTCGAACCTACCTTTCGAAGCGGCCGCTGAGAACGGTTGTCGCTGGGTCAGTTTCGCGTGACAAATTCGTGACCCAGGGATGTGTCCCAGGGGTCAGATCGGCGGGGCGCACCTCACTGAGCTGCAGGTATCTGCTTATGGGTAGATGACCTAGGCCTTCCCGTCCCCGGGCCAGCCGGGAACGAGAAGGCAGTGACTCAGGGTCGTGACCCAGCCGAGATCTCGCGGCTCAGAAGAAGCCGAGGGCGTTCGGCGAGTAGCTGACGAGCAGGTTCTTCGTCTGCTGGTAGTGGTCGAGCATCATGCGGTGGTTCTCCCGGCCGATTCCGGACTGCTTGTACCCGCCGAAGGCGGCGTGCGCCGGGTACTGGTGGTAGCAGTTCGTCCACACGCGGCCAGCCTGAATGTCGCGACCGGCGCGGTAGGCCGTGTTGGTGTCGCGCGACCACACGCCCGCACCGAGTCCGTACAGAGTGTCGTTCGCGATTGAGATCGCGTCCGCGTAGTCCTCGAAACCGGTGACCGACACGACCGGACCGAAGATCTCCTCCTGGAAGATCCGCATCTTGTTGTTGCCCTGGAAGATCGTCGGCGCCACGTAGTATCCGCCGGACAGGTCTCCACCGAGGTCGACGCGCTCGCCACCGGTGATGATCCGAGCGCCTTCTTTCACTCCGATGTCGATGTAGCAGAGGATCTTCTCGAGCTGGTCTTGGCTGGCCTGAGCGCCGATCATGGTTTCGGTGTCGAGCGGGTTGCCCTGCTTGATCTGCTTGACCCGGTCGGTGGCGGCGGGGAGGAATTCGTCGATGATCGAGTTCTGGATCAGTGCGCGGCTCGGGCACGTGCACACTTCGCCCTGGTTGAGAGCGAACATCGAAAAGCCTTCGAGGCATTTGTCGTAGAACGCGTCCTCGAACCTCGTGACGTCGTCGAAGAAGATGTTCGGGCTCTTGCCGCCGAGTTCGAGTGTCACCGGGATGAGGTTCTGGCTCGCGTTCTGCATGATCAGGCGGCCCGTCGAGGTCTCGCCGGTGAATGCGATCTTGCGAATCCGGGTGCTCGAGGCGAGCGGTGCGCCGGCTTCGACGCCGAAGCCGTTGACGATGTTGACCACGCCTGGCGGCAGCAGGTCGGCGACGAGTTCGATGAACAGCAGGATCGAGGCAGGAGTCTGCTCGGCCGGTTTGAGAACGACGGTGTTCCCGGCGGCCAGAGCAGGCGCCAGCTTCCAGACCGCCATGAGCAGCGGGAAGTTCCACGGGATGATCTGGCCGACGACGCCCAGCGGCTCGTGGAAGTGGTAGGCGACGGTGTCTTCGTCGAGCTGCGAGATACCGCCTTCCTGCGCGCGGATCGCGCCGGCGAAGTACCGGAAGTGGTCGACCGCGAGGGGGAGGTCCGCAGCGAGAGTCTCGCGGACGGGCTTGCCGTTGTCCCATGTCTCGCCGACGGCCAGCATTTCCAGGTTCGCTTCCATCCGGTCGGCGATCTGGTTGAGGATGACGGCCCGCTCGGCCGGAGACGTCTTCCCCCAGGCGGGCGCGGCGGCATGTGCCGCGTCGAGCGCGAGTTCGATGTCCTCGGCGGTACTCCGGGCGACCTCACAGAACGGCTTGCCGTTGACCGGGGAAGTGTTCTCGAAATACCGGCCCTTGACCGGTGCCACCCACTGCCCGCCGATCCAGTTGTCGTAGCGGGCCTTGTACGAAACGACGCTGCCGTCGGCTCCGGGTGCTGCGTAAACAGTCATTGCGACTCCTCGCTCGTGCTCGTCTGAGAGCAGGGGATTTCCAGGCGAGAGTGACGGTAGTCACAGCGACGTTGCATCAACGTTGCAGCGGATCGGGGGCTCAGCCCAGGGTTTGGTCGAGGAACTTCAGACGCGCCTGAGCTGCGGTTCGGCGCGGCGAATCAGCGTGCAGGACGTGTAAGGCGTGCGTCCACATCTCGTAGTCGTCGCGACCGTGCGCGGTGTCGGCGAACGCCATCACCGCGTCGGCGTCCCGACTCGCCAGCAGGCTCGTACGGACAAGTGTGTGCAGTTCCAAGCGGAGATCTTCGACGCCGGGGGCGATGGACTGCGGCAGCACGGGACCCGGATAGGCCGAGACCGCCTGGCGAAGCCGACCGGCACGCAGATGTGCCTTCACGTCCGCGATGTCAGTGCGCAAACTTGCGGGCAGACGGTAAGGGCGGGACTGCAGTTCCAGCGGTCGAATGGCGGACCGAAGGCGAGAGAGTTCGGCCCGGATGGTGACCTCTGCCTGCTCCTCATCGCTGAGAGCGACCGTCAGTTCGGCGGCCGACAGGCCGGTCGTCGATTGCGTAAGGAGCACGAGGATCTCGCTGTGCCGGATGCTCAATTGCGTGGTCGTCGCGCCAAAGCGAAGGGTTGCACCGAGCTTGCCGAGCACGCTCAGACGGCCGGCGGAGGGTTGCGCCGACGGCGTGGCGGGCGGCGCGATGCGCTGCAGACGCATCTCGGCCTCGGCAGCGGCGACGGTCGCCCGGACGAGGGCGAGACTCTGCACTCCAACCGCGTCCGGACCGCCGGTCAGGTCGAGCATTCCCAGCACCGAACCGTTCTCCGGATCGTGGATCGGTACTGCAGTACAGCTCCAGGGCATGACGATCCGCGAAAGATGCTCTGGCCCATGGATTTGAACCGGGCGATCGAGCTCGAGCGAGGTCCCGGGAGCGTTGGTGCCGGCGGAGGCCTCACTCCAGTCCGCACCGGGAACGAAGTGGATGTCCTCGGCGCGCGTACGCATCCGTGGCGATCCTTCCACCCACAGCAACTGGCCCGCGGCATCGCTCACCGCGACGAGTAACCCCGCTTCGGCAGCCGAGTCGACGAGAAGACGGCGAACGACCGGCATCGCCACCGCAAGGGGGTGGGCTTCGCGGATCGCTTCGAGTGAATCGGGCGCGAGGTGAATCGTCGCCAGCGCGTTCTCGGGGTCGATTCCGCTTTTGATACTGCGCGTCCACGATTCGCGGACGAGATCTCGCACCACTCGATCCGGGCGGCCCGATTGAACAAATGCATCGCGTGCGCGGTTGAGCGCCCGCATCCACTGAAGCGATTGCGCTCGGGGCGGTAAAGGAAATTCACCGTCGGCTCCCACATCGCCACTGTAGGCGCTGGTCGGCCCGTGTCGGCGAGGGGTGTCAGTCGAACGATGGAATGCTTCAATTTCGAACAATCGGACCGCGTGTCGCGCTGGTTTCCGTGGAAACCTGAGATTACGATCAGATCACGCCGACCGCAGCTTGATGTTTTCGCTGCGGTCGGTAGTTATTTGTCGGGGTATTGACCCCTGGCATTTCGAAATCTGGGTACCGATCAATTCGATACCCAGATTCCGAGTGACAATCACCGCGCGAGGGCCGGTTCCTTCGTACGCAGGTCCGGCGCATCGTGGCCGTCGCTCATCGTCAATTCATCGAATGGCAGATCACCGTCGAGTACGGCGTCGACGCGGCGCTTGTCGATGGTCTTGGTCCAGGCGCCCACCAAAACGGTGGCAACCGCATTTCCGGAGAAATTGGTGACCGCGCGCGCCTCAGACATGAATCGGTCGATTCCGACGATCAATCCGACGCCGTCGAGAAGTTCCGGACGGTGGCTCTGGAGACCACCGGCAAGGGTCGCCAGGCCGGCACCGGTCACTCCAGCAGCGCCCTTAGAGGCGACCATCATGAACACCAGCAGACCGATCTGTTCGCCGAGCGAGAGGGGCTTGCCCATCGCGTCGGCGATGAACAGGGAAGCCATCGTCAGGTAGATCGCGGTGCCGTCGAGGTTGAACGAATAGCCAGTCGGTACGACGACACCAACGGTGCTGCGCTCGACGCCCAGGTGCTCCATCTTTGCGATCAGGCGCGGCAGTGCCGATTCGGACGACGACGTGGAGAAGATCAGCAGGTACTCGCGGGCCAGATACCGCACGAGCTTGAAGATCGAGACCCCCGCGACGACCCGGAGAACGGTGCCCAAGACGCCGAACACGAAGATCAAGCACGTGATGTAGAAGCCGACCATCAGCGTCAGAAGCTGTGTCACCGCGGCCCAGCCGGTCTGGCCGACGACGTTGGCGATGGCTCCGAAGGCACCGATCGGCGCGAGCCACAGAATCATCGTGAGGATGCGGAAGACGAGCTTCTGCAGGTGTTCGACACCGCGGAGGATCGGTTCACCAGACGTTCCCATGGCCTGCAACGCGAAGCCGACCAGAAGTGCGACGAGCAAGGCTTGCAGCACACTGCCTTCGGTCAGCGACGAGAACAGCGACGTCGGGATGATGTTCTGCACGAAGTCCATCAATCCGCCGGCCTCATGGGCCTTTTCGGCGAGCTCGGACCCCTTGCCTGCGGCGGTCGCGGTGAGGTGCAGGCCGGTGCCGGGGCTCAGCAGGTTGCCGACGACAAGGCCGATGCCGAGCGCGAACGTCGACATGACCAGGAAGTAGCCGAAGGCCATGCCGCCGACTTTGCCGACCGTGGCCGCCTTTCGGACCGAGCCGATGCCGAGCACGATGGTGCAGAAGATGACCGGCGCAATCATCATCTTGATGAGGTCGACGAACATCGAGCCGAGAAAGCCGACGCTCTTTCCGGCGCCCGGTGCGATGAGGCCGAGAGCGGCACCGCCGACGACACCGATGATGACCGCGATGTAGAGCCAGTGTGTGCGGTCACGGTGAGGCCGTACTTCGGAGGCGGTGGTGCGTGACAGGTGGGCGCTCATGACCGCATTCCTTTCGATTTGATCGAGAACTGCTATGAAGGAAATGTTCCCGCTCGACGTGATGTAGATCACGCTTAAGTTCATTTCGTTCACCCGCCGCTCACACGGAGGCGCGAATGCGCAGGTGGTGGCCACGATCCTTGGCCGGTCAGGCGATTGCGCTGCAGGTCATCGTGATCACGTTCGTCGTCGCGCTCGGTTCGACGCTCGCGGTACTCGATGCTCGCCGCGATGCCGAGGAATCTGCTCGGCAACAGGTTCTCGGAGTCGCTATCGCACTCGCCGACGCCCCCTCGACGGCAGCGGCGATCGAATCCGGTCGGGCAACCGCCCTGCTTCAGCCCGTGACGGAAAGGGTCCGTACGAGCACCGACATCGCGTTCATCACGATCATGGGGCCCAACGGAATTCGGTTCACCCACACGGATCCGACCGAGATCGGCAAGCACTACCTCGGCACGATCGAGCCTGCGTTGCGCGGAGAGACCTTCACCGAGATCTACACGGGAACGCTCGGCGAATCCGTGCGCGCGGTGGCGCCCGTCCGGAAGGGCGACGGCACGATCGTGGGATTGGTGTCAGCGGGGGTGACCCTGCGGACTCTCGCCGAGCGGTGGGAGTCGCAGGTACCGACGATCGTGCTGGTGGGGGCGGCCGCACTCGCCGTATCGCTCGTCGGCACGCTTCTCATCCGGCGCCGACTCCTCAGGCAGACCCATGGCCTCGCCCCCGACGAACTGCGGGTCATGTACGACCACCACGACGCGATTCTGCACTCGGTCTCCGAGGGGCTCATCGTGCTCGACCGGGACCGCGTGGTCGTGGTCAACGATGAGGGTCGCCGGCTGCTCGGGCTGGGGTCGGGTCCCGTCCGCCGGGATGAGTTGCCCGCATTTCTGCGGACCACTGGCTCGGGAGCACGCGACGAAGTCCGCATCACCGACGATCGTGTGCTCGTCGTCAACCGATCGCAGGTTCCCGGCTCGGATTCCGAGGTCATCACCCTTCGTGATCGCACTGAACTACAGGGCGCACTCGGCGAGATCGGTGCCTTGAAATCGTTGACGGACTCGTTGCGTGCGCAGGCGCACGAGGCGGCCAACAAGCTCCACACCGTCGTCACGATGGTCGAGATGGGCCGGCCGAACGACGCGGTCGAATTCGCGACAGACGAACTGGCCATGTCGCAGGGATTCGTCGACCGGCTGTCGAATGCGATCGGGGAGCCGGCCCTCGTGGCCCTGTTGATCGGCAAGTCCGCCCAGGCCGCGGAGCGCGGAATCGGTCTGACGATCACCGAAGACACGTCGATCCCCGCGGAGACCGATACCTTGCCGCTGTCGCCCGCCGAGATCGTGACGGTGCTCGGCAACCTCATCGACAACGCGATGGACGCGTGTGACCGCGATGATCCGTGGGTCGAGGTGACGGTGAAATTCGAGGACGACACTTTGGTTCTGTGTGTCGCGGACAGTGGACCCGGAATGGATGAGGACACGTTTGGCCAGGCGATGCAGCGGGGGTACTCCACGAAAGTGGATGGCGATCATCACGGACTCGGCCTCGCGCTCGTGGCGCAGGTCGTACGCCGGCATGGCGGGTCGCTCACTGCGGACGTCACGTACGGCTCGGTCGTGACGGCAACCGTGAGCGCACGATGATCGAGGTGCTCATCGTCGAGGACGATCCGATGATCGCGGAGGCCCACCGCGTCTACGTCGGCCGGATCGACGGATTCCGGGTCGCGGCGGTCGCCCACACCGCGCGGGATGCGATGCGCGCCGCGTCGCAGGCGGAACAGCCGATTGACCTGGTGTTACTCGATCTCGGTCTGCCCGATGCCAGCGGTATCTCGCTCGCGTCGGCGCTCCGCGGGCTCCGGCCTGCGCCGGACGTCATCGCGATCACGTCGGAGCGCGATCTCCAGATGGTGCGATCGGCGGTGTCGCATGGTGCGCTCGCCTATCTCCTCAAACCGTTCACATTCGCTGCCTTCCGCGATCGGATGGAGCGGTACCGCCTGTACCGCGCAGCCCTGCCCGAAGGCACTGCGGCGGCGAGCCAGGCCGAGGTGGATCGAGCCCTCGCCGAATTGCGGACGACGACGGAACGAAATCTGACGGCGAAGGGTCAGTCAGCGGGAACGAACGACGACATCGCGCGTGCGATCCGCGACAGTCCAGACGGTGCCACCGCCGATGAAATCGCCGCGCAGGTGGGAGTCTCGCGGGTGACCGCGTGGCGATATCTCGAACGGCTCGCCGACGACGGCACGGTCAAACGCCACACCGATTACGGAAAGGCCGGGCGGCCGAAGACGCGGTATCGGTGGCGATGAGAGGAGTGACGCGGGTTAGAAGCCCCGCGGAAGCTCCCGCCGCGGCGCACTCGGAAGTTCGTCGACAATCTCCGCGTCGATCACGAGCGGAGAGTTCGCAATCAGCTCAGGTGCAGTTTCCTGCGGAGTGACCGTGACTCGGTGCTTGCGCGTGATCGTGAACGTCAATTCTTCGAATTCTTCGACGACCGTCTGCGCTACCCGCGCGGGTGCGGAAATGACCGACGACGCGAGACTCGCAATTCCCTGGAATGGTGCGGGCACCCACGAAGGCGCCTTTTCCGACGAGGGAAGGGCGAGCTGCCCGGAACCATTCTGTGCGCGCTCGATCTCGCGAGGCGATTCACCGAGTTCTGCCGCCACACGACGGCGCTGCTTCTCCTGCTCGAGGAAGAGTTCGGCCTCGGCCGCGATCTTCGCCTTCTCGAGCTCTTGCTCGGCCTGCAGCTTTTCGGCTTCGGCGCGAAGTTCGGCCTTCCGGATAGCGATCTCGGCCTCGGCTTCAGCTTCGGCGCGAGCCAGGCGATTCGCCGCGGATTCGCTCCGCCACCGCAGGAACAGAAGCGGCGCCACACACACGAGAACCAGCAGTGCGATGATGAACACCCGCAGTGCGAGTGCCCCAAAGTGGTTGACGGAGTACGAGTTCAGAGCGATCCAGCGGACGCCGAGGCTCGATGAGGTGGCCGGAGCCGCGGCTTGCGCGGTGGCGAGCTGATCCTGCGCCTTCGCGATCCGCGCGTCGATCCCGGGCGCACGCTGGGTCCGGGCAGCGATCGTGTCATCGAGGTTCGCCATGGCCGCGTTGCGCGCCGTCCGTGCCGCTTCGGTTTCGGAGCCGGCCCCGGCGACGCCGGTCACCTGGCCGTCCGTCGGGCAGCCAGGCTTCGGATTCACTTCGCAATTCGCACGCACGACGGCCGCATCGAGCGCCTTCTGCGCGCCCGCAACGTCGGTATCCAGACGGGAGCGGTCGGCTTCGGCGGAATCGAGGCGAGACTGGGCCGCCGCCACGGCGGGGCGGGCGGCGTCGCGATCGGCGATCACTTGATCAATGGGCGAAGAGAATGCCCAGAGGGCGACGAGTTCGCCAAGGACGAGACCGAGAACGACCAAAAGGCCGAATTGAAAACGGAGCAGCGTTTTCGCCCGCTCGGTCGATTGAGCCCCGCTGGGCTGAGCCTCAGACACGAGACGGCTCCTTTCCTGCGGCAATGCGCTAATTACCGAGTGTTTCCCACGCTCAGTGCCAGTCGCGGTCGACTCGGCGCTATCGCCAACGGTTGTGAACCGTCTCACACTGGAATTGGGCCCGATCCGGCGGGGTGAGCATTTTCGCACTGCGGACGCCTGATTCGAGCCCTCGCGAGCGTGCTTTATCCTGGAAGGCAAGCGAATCCGTGATTTCCACAGCCCGGAGATTGACGAGTTTGCCACCTCGGAGAACGGCAATCGATGCCCATTCGGAACGGCTCTGGTTGGCGTTCGAAGGGGGAACTGACCTACAGTTTCTTAATTGCCGACCGTTGATTTCGCATGGAAAGAGACGGTCGGGCGCCGAGCGCTGCAATCGTCCACAAGACTCACCGCAGTCCACGCGAGCCTGTGATAGCCCACAGGTTAGCCCCTGGTTCAGCTCGGACCTAGCGTCGGCCACCTGCGTGTCCGGCAGACCTGCTGCCGGCATCGTGGCCGGTGATCTTCTACTAGGACGTGAGTCCATGAAGGTAAGGGAATGAAGCAACCTCCTGGCCGGCAAGGCCTGTACGACCCCGCTAACGAGCACGACGCCTGTGGTGTCGCCTTCGTCGTTGACATGCACGGACGAAAGTCACGCGACATCGTCGAGAAGGCAATCACTGCACTGGTCAACCTCGACCACCGTGGGGCCGCTGGTGCAGAGCCGAACACCGGTGACGGTGCGGGAATCCTGATCCAGATCCCGGACGCGTTCTTCCGCGCGGTCGTGGATTTCGAGCTCCCCGCCGAGGGCGCTTACGCCTCGGGTATCGCGTTCCTCCCGCAGGGCCGCATCGCGCAGAAGCGCGCGGCTGCTGGAGTCGAGCGCATCGTCGCGCAGGAGGGCCTCGAGGTCCTCGGCTGGCGTGAGGTTCCGACCGACGACTCGTCGCTCGGTGCACTCGCCCGCGACGCGATGCCGACCTTCCGCCAGATCTTCATCGCGGGCAAGGGCCTCGAGGGTCTTGCTCTCGAACGCAAGACCTATGTCATCCGCAAGCGGATCGAGCACGAGCTCGGCGCCGAGCCGAGCGTCGACGGCACCGACCGCGGTTCGGTGTACTTCCCGAGCCTGTCGGGTAGCACCTTCGTCTACAAGGGCATGCTGACCACGCCGCAGCTCAAGGACTTCTACCTCGACCTGCAGGACGAGCGCGTCGAGTCCGCGCTCGGCCTCGTGCACTCGCGCTTCTCGACGAACACGTTCCCGTCGTGGCCGCTCGCGCACCCGTACCGTCGCGTTGCGCACAACGGTGAGATCAACACCGTCACCGGTAACGAGAAGTGGATGCGTGCCCGCGAGGCGCTCATCGCTTCGGACGTCTTCGGCGACGACCTGGCCAAGATCTTCCCGATCTGTACCCCGGGCGCCTCGGACACCGCTCGTTTCGACGAGGTGCTCGAGCTGCTCCACCTCGGTGGACGCGACATCCACCACGCCGTGCTCATGATGGTTCCCGAGGCTTGGGAGCGCAATGAGGACATGGACTCCAAGCGCAGGGCCTTCTACGAGTACCACTCCACGCTCATGGAGCCGTGGGACGGACCGGCGTGCATCTGCTTCACCGACGGCACGGTCATGGGTGCGGTCCTCGACCGCAACGGCCTTCGCCCCGGTCGTTACTGGGTCACCGAAGACGGACTCGTTGTGCTCGCGTCCGAGGCCGGCGTTCTGCCGATCGACGCCTCGACCGTCGTTCAGCGTGGCCGCCTCCAGCCGGGCAAGATGTTCCTCGTCGACACCGCGCAGGGCCGCATTGTCAGCGACGAAGAAATCAAGGACGCGCTCGTCTCGGAGCACCCGTACCAGCAGTGGCTGGACGAGGGTCTCGTCTACCTGAAGGACCTGCCGGAGCACCCGCACGTGCACATGTCGCACGATCGCGTTCTCATCCGGCAGCAGGTCTTCGGCTACACCACCGAAGAGCTCAACATCCTGCTCGCCCCGATGGCCAAGACCGGCCTCGAGGCACTCGGCTCGATGGGTACCGACACGCCGATCGCGGTGCTGTCGGCTCGCCCGCGCATGCTGTTCGACTACTTCCAGCAGTTGTTCGCGCAGGTCACGAACCCGCCGCTCGACGCCATCCGCGAAGAGGTCGTCACCAGCCTGCAGGCGAACATCGGCCCCGAAGGCGATCTGCTGCACCCGAACGCGGCCTCGTGCCGCCAGATCTCGCTGCCCTCGCCGATCCTGCACAACGACGAGCTCGCCAAGTTCGTCCACATCAACGACGAAGGTACCCAGCCGGGTCTTCGCAGTGTCGTGGTGCGCTGTCTGTACCCGGTCGCCGATGGTGGCGAGGGTCTGCGCAAGGCGCTCGACGCGGTGTGCTCCCAGGTGTCGGCCTCGATCGAGGGCGGCGCTCGCATCATCATCCTCAGCGACCGGGAGTCGAACGAGAAGCTCGCGCCGATCCCCTCGTTGCTGTTCACCTCGGCGGTTCACCAGCACCTCGTGCGCGACAAGACGCGTACCAAGGTCGGCCTGATCGTCGAGTCCGGTGACGCTCGCGAGATCCATCACATGGCGACCCTGGTCGGCTGTGGTGCTGCCGCGATCAACCCCTACATGGCCTTCGAGACCATCGAGGACATGATCGAGCGCGATGCCATCGTCGGCGTCGACTTCGAGAAGGCTGTTCAGAACTACATCAAGGCCGCCGGCAAGGGTGTTCTGAAGGTCATGTCCAAGATGGGCATCTCGACGATCGCGTCGTACCGCGGTGCGCAGCTGTTCCAGGTGATCGGTCTGTCGCAGGAACTGTGCGACCAGTACTTCACCGGTATGACCAGCCAGCTCGGCGGTATCGGCCTCGACGAGATCTCTGCCGACGTCGCGGCCCGCCATGCCACCGCGTTCCTCATCAACAAGCCGGAGCGCTCGCACCGCGAGCTCGAGGTCGGCGGTGAGTACCAGTGGCGTCGTGAGGGCGAGTACCACCTGTTCAACCCGGACACGGTGTTCAAGCTCCAGCACTCGACCCGCAGCGGTCAGTACAAGATCTTCAAGGAGTACACGCAGCTCGTCGACGATCAGTCGGAGCGCCTGGCCTCCCTGCGCGGTCTGTTCCGCTTCCGCACCGAGAACCGCAAGCCGATCTCGATCGACGAGGTCGAGCCGGTGTCGGAGATCGTCAAGCGCTTCTCGACCGGTGCGATGAGCTACGGCTCGATCTCGGCCGAGGCGCACGAGACGCTCGCCATCGCGATGAACCGTCTCGGTGGCCGCTCGAACTCGGGTGAGGGTGGAGAAGACCCGCGCCGGTTCACTCCGGACGAGAACGGTGACTGGCGTCGCAGCGCGATCAAGCAGGTTGCGTCGGGTCGCTTCGGTGTCACGTCGCACTACCTGACGAACTGCACCGACATCCAGATCAAGATGGCGCAGGGTGCCAAGCCGGGTGAGGGTGGTCAGCTGCCGGGTCACAAGGTGTACCCGTGGGTTGCCGAGGTTCGTCACTCGACTCCGGGTGTCGGCCTCATCTCGCCGCCGCCGCACCACGACATCTACTCGATCGAGGACCTGGCGCAGCTCATCCACGACCTGAAGAACGCGAACCCGTCTGCGCGGATTCACGTGAAGCTGGTCTCGGAGGTCGGTGTCGGAACGGTTGCCGCGGGTGTCTCGAAGGCACATGCCGACGTCGTTCTGATCTCGGGTCACGACGGCGGCACCGGTGCTTCGCCGCTCACCTCGCTCAAGCACGCGGGTGCGCCGTGGGAGATCGGCCTCGCCGAGACCCAGCAGACCCTGATGCTCAACGGACTGCGTGACCGCATCGTGGTCCAGGTCGATGGCCAGTTGAAGACCGGTCGCGACGTCATCGTCGCCGCGCTGCTCGGTGGTGAGGAGTTCGGTTTCGCGACCGCTCCGCTCGTCGTGTCGGGCTGCATCATGATGCGCGTCTGCCACCTCGACACCTGCCCGGTCGGTGTCGCCACGCAGAACCCGATTCTGCGCAAGCGCTTCACCGGTCAGCCGGAGTTCGTCGAGAACTTCTTCAAGTTCATCGCCGAGGAAGTCCGCGAGTACCTGGCACTGCTCGGTTTCCGCACGCTCGCCGAGGCCATCGGCCACGTCGAACTGCTCGACACCACCAAGGCCAAGGAGCACTGGAAGGCGAGCAAGCTCGACCTGTCGCCGATCCTCGACATGCCGGAATCGCCGTTCATGCAGCAGGACCTCTACTGCACCGGCACGCAGGACCACGGCCTCGACAAGGCGCTCGACAACAAGCTCATCGCCGAGAGCCGTCCGGCCATCGAGAACGGGACCGCGGTCAAGTTCGAGTCGCCGATCAGCAACGTCAACCGCACGGTCGGCACGATGCTCGGCCACGAGGTGACCAAGGTCTACGGCGGCGAAGGCCTGCCGGAAGGCACGATCGACATCACCTTCACGGGTTCGGCGGGTAACAGCTTCGGTGCGTTCGTGCCGTCTGGTATCACGCTGCGGATCTTCGGTGACGCCAACGACTACGTCGGTAAGGGTCTCTCGGGTGGAAACATCGTCGTGCGCCCGGCGCTCGACGCACCGGAGGGCTTCGTCGCGGAGAAGAACATCATCGCGGGCAACGTGATCCTGTTCGGCGCGACGAAGGGTTCGGCTCTGATCCGCGGTATCGCCGGCGAGCGCTTCTGCGTTCGTAACTCGGGTGCGACGGCGGTCGTCGAGGGTGTCGGTGACCACGGTTGTGAGTACATGACCGGTGGAAAGGTCGTCGTCCTCGGTGAGACCGGACGCAACTTCGGTGCCGGTATGTCCGGTGGTGTCGCGTACATCTACGACCCGGGCCGCAAGTTCGAGGCCAACCTCAACACCGAGATGGTCGATCTCGAGGATCTGTCGGGCGACGACTTCACCTGGTTGAAGTCGATCGTCACGAAGCACCGCGACGAGACCGGTTCGGCAGTGGCCGAGAAGATCCTGCACGACTGGTCGCAGCAGGTGAGCCACTTCGTCAAGGTCATGCCGCGTGACTACAAGCGTGTTCTCATTGCGATCGACAAGGCGGAGAAGATCGGTCGCGACGTCAGCGAAGCAATCATGGAGGCAGCACGTGGGTGACCCCTCAGGCTTTTTGAAGATCACCAAGCGTGAATTGCCGGTCCGTCGTCCGGTTCCGCTGCGCCTGCTCGACTGGAAAGAGGTCTACGAAGACTTCAGCGAGGAGGCCCTGCGAGGCCAGGCATCCCGATGCATGGACTGCGGTATCCCGTTCTGCCACAACGGTTGCCCGCTCGGAAACCTGATTCCCGAGTGGAACGACCTCGTCTACAAGGACCGTTGGCGCGACGCGATCGACCGTCTCCACGCGACGAACAACTTCCCGGAGTTCACGGGCCGCCTGTGCCCGGCTCCGTGTGAGGGTTCGTGCGTTCTGGGTATCAACCAGGACCCGGTCACGATCAAGCAGGTCGAGGTCGAGATCATCGATCACGCCTTCGACAACGGCTGGGTCGTCCCGGTCTACCCGACGCAGCTCACCGGCAAGAAGATCGCCGTCGTGGGTTCGGGACCGGCTGGACTGGCCGCTGCGCAGCAGCTGACCCGGGCCGGCCACAGCGTCACGGTGTTCGAGCGCGACGACCGCATCGGCGGTCTGCTCCGCTACGGCATCCCCGAGTTCAAGATGGAGAAGCGCCACGTCGACCGTCGTCTCGCGCAGATGACGGCCGAGGGCACGGTCTTCAAGACCGGTGTCAACGTCGGCGTCGACATCACCGCTGCCGAACTGCGCGAGCAGTTCGATGCGGTCGTGCTCTCCGGTGGTGCCACCGATCGTCGTGATCTGCCGATCCCGGGCCGTGAGCTCGAGGGCATCTACCAGGCGATGGAGTACCTGCCGCAGGCGAACCGCGTGCAGCAGGGCGACCAGATCACCGACGCTGACGGCCTTCCGCCGATCAACGCGCGGGGCAAGAAGGTCATCATCATCGGTGGTGGTGACACGGGTGCTGACTGCCTCGGAACCGCACACCGTCAGGGCGCGGAGTCGATCCACCAGTTCGAGATCATGCCGCGGCCGCCGCAGGAGCGTGCGGACACGACGCCGTGGCCGACGTACCCGCTCATGTTCCGCGTCTCTTCGGCACACGAAGAGGGCGGCGAGCGCGTTTACTCGGTCAACACCGAGAAGTTCGTCGGCGAAAACGGCAAGCTCACCGGTCTGCACGGCCACGAGGTCGAGTTCAAGGACGGTCGCTTCCACAAGGTCGAAGGCTCGGACTTCACGATGGACACCGACATCGTCTTCCTCGCGATGGGCTTCGTCGGCTCGGAGAAGCCGGGTCTGTTGACTGACCTCGGTGTCGAGTTCGATCAGCGACAGAACGTCAAGCGCAACAGCGACTGGGAGACCAACGTCCCGGGCGTCTTCGTCGCCGGTGACATGGGTCGCGGCCAGTCGCTCATCGTGTGGGCGATCGCGGAGGGCCGCTCGTGTGCCGCCGCTGTCGATACCTACCTCGATGGGGAAACCGCGCTTCCGTCGCCGATTCGTCCGACGGATACGCCCCAGCGCTAGGAGGAGGTTCCGAAGCATCGCAGGGAGTACCGCAGCGAAGCGAGGAACGGACCGAGGAGCGCAGGGACCGACGGAGCGCTGCATGATGCAGCGCTAGGGGATCTAGCACCCACGCCAGCCGCCCGCTCACACCGATCAGCATGAATCGGTGAGGCGGGCGGTTGTCGTTTGTAGACTTCCTACACATCGCGCTAATTCGTTTGGGAGACACGCGGAACGCCAGTTACGAGAGTTTCTGGTGATCTGCGCGATAATGTCGCTCTGCTTTCAGCGAACACCCTATGAACGTCGCTCTTTTGGTCCAAACTCGTAATAGAAGCGTGACCTTCAAAGAAGCGGGTGGTGGCAAGTGGCTTACGAGTACGAACCAATCCCGCTGGCCTCGCGGGAAGAGCCGCTCGACGCCTACTCCCGAGTTGTCAGCACCGTGGCGCGTACCCTCACTCCGCACGTCGCTTTTGTCCAGACTCGTCGGAGCAACGGTTCAGCCGTCGTGTTCTCCGATGAGGGGCACATGCTGACCAATGCGCATGTGGTGGGCTCGGCTGTGCGCGGCAAGGCAACATTCCCGGACGGGCTGCAGGTCGACTTCGACGTGATCGGCAGTGATCCGCTTTCCGACCTCGCCGTATTGCTCGCGCACCAGAACTGCCCGCCGCCTGCGCGTTTCGGCAACGCAGATGATCTGGTCGTAGGGCAACTGGCGGTGGCGGTCGGCTCGCCGCTTGGGCTCACCGGATCGGTCACCGCCGGAATCGTGAGCGCGCTCGGTCGTGCCCTGCCCGTCGGTTCGGGCAACACCGCACGCGTCATCGAGAACGTCATTCAGACCGACGCGACGCTCAACCCGGGTAACTCCGGTGGCGCGCTGGCGGATTCGCGCGGTTGCGTGGTCGGTATCAACACCGCGATCGCGGGACACGGTCTGGGCCTCGCGGTTCCGATCAACCCGACAACGCTGCGCATCATCGACACGCTGCAGGTCGAAGGCCAGGTTCGGCGGGCGTACCTCGGCATCGTCGGCGTACCGTCGCCGGTTCCGGCATCGGTCTTCGAACGGACCGGCCAGCGCAGCGGGCTCCGCGTCGTCGAGGTCGTGCCCGGTGGACCCGCGGACATGGCCGGCTTGCGTGCGGACGACCTCGTGCTGAGCGTGGCGCGCGAGCAGATCGCCGACGCCGGCGACATCCAGAAGAAGCTCTTCGGTGAGGTCATCGGAACTCTGCTGCCGGTCACGGTACTGCGCAGCGGTGCGATGGTGGATGTCCTCGCGACGCCGATCGAACTCAGCTACAACGACTGACCGGCATAGCGGCCGGTCAGCCGTTTGAGCTGGCTACTTCATACCGGGGACGACCAGCCCTGCGATCGTGGCCTGCACGCGCTGGTAGCTGGAGCCGGAGAGACGAACGAGCGCATCGAGAGACTTCGCGTCGATACCGATGAGGACGCGACCCTTCTTCTTCTCGATGCCCTTGATGATCTCCTTGGCCGCGGACTCCGGGCTCACGTGCAAGAACAGCTTCTCGAACAGTTCGGTCTGCTTGCGGCCGGCTTCGGTGCCACCGGTGTCCGCGTTCTTGGCGATGTTGGTCTTGATTCCGCCGGGGTGAACGCACGTCACCTCGACGTTGTGGTCCGAGATCAGCATCTCCTGGCGCAGCGACTCGGTGAGTCCGCGAACGGCGAACTTGGCGGCGTTGTACGGCGACTGGCCCGGGTTGGCGAGCAGGCCGAACAGGCTCGAGATGTTGACCAGGTGGCCGTCACCGCTCGCGATGAGGTGCGGGAGAAATGCCTTGGAGCCGTTGAGAACACCGCCGAAGTCGATGTTCATCACGCGGTCGAAGCGCTCGAAGGTGAGATCTTCGAAGTTTCCGGTGGCGGAGATTCCGGCGTTGTTGATGACGACGTTGACGACACCGAACTCGGCTGCGACCGCCTCGGCGTACGCGAGGAAGGCGGCGCGGTCGGCGACATCGAGCCGGTGAGTGTGAACTCGGGCTCCGGCCGCGCGGGCAAGTTCGGCGGTCTCGGCGAGGCCGGCCTCATCGACGTCGCTCAGTGCGAGTCCGGTGGCACCCTTCTTCGCGAGTTCCACGGCGAGCGCACGGCCGATTCCGGATCCCGCACCAGTGATGACTGCGACCTTGCCCTTGAGCTTCATATTTCGTCCTGACTTCGTTGTCGATGTATATGGGACATATCGTCCCACTTAACGTCCGACGCTACGTGACTCGCGGCGTCGATGCATTGACCGGCGTCACAGTCCAGAGAACGAGAATGGGCGATATCTCGTCCGGAAACGAAATATCGCCCATCCTCCTATTTCAGCGGCTGGCCAGCGGCTTCACGAAGGGGAACGCGAGCGATTCGCGCACTGTGCGCCCGGTGATCAGCGTGATCACGCGGTCGACGTCGAGCCACAGACCCGCCGTCGGCAGCATGCCGAACTCCAGCGCCTCGAGATAGGCGTCGTTGGCGCGAATGGCGTCGACATCACCGGCGAGCGCGCGGCTTTCCTCGAGAGCCAGACGACGTCGTTGCTCGAGTGGATCCGTCAGTTCGGTGTGGACCGATCCCAGAATCGAACCCCACGCCACGAGGTCGCACCGCTCCGCGAGGTCCTCGTCTGTCGCGAGGGCGCGAGCCATGGGAGCCATCGTCACCGGGAAGTCCCGATAGAACGTCGGCAGTTCGGTACGGGCCACGACCAAGCGCTCGTAGAGCGCGTACGCGAGCCGACCTTCGTCCCACGTATGCCGAGGCGTGATACCTGCGGTCTCACACATGATCCGGAGGGTCGAGATCGTGGTGCCGGCGTTCACCGGCTGACCGGCGGCTTCGCTGACCGCTTCGTAGAACGTGCGGACCGGCCAAGGGCCGCCGATGTCGAACGGACGCATCACGCCGTCGTAGCGCTGCCGGAACGACAGCGCCTGACCGTGGACTGCCAGCGCGGCCTGCTGGACCATCTCCTGGCACCGCGTGACCATCTCGCCATAACCGATGTGCGCTTCGAACGCATGGAGCGTCGTGAACTCCGGGTTGTGCTGCGCACTCGTCCCGGAGTCGGCGAAGCTCCGCCCGAGTTCGTAGACCCGCTCCAACCCACCGATTGCCAACTGCTTGAGCTGCAGCGCTGGAGTGGTTCGGAGGCGAAGTTCGAGGCCGAACACGTCCGCCTGCGTCCGGAACGAACGAGCGTTGAGGCCGTTCGAATTCGACTGCAGGATGGGAGTTTCCGCCTCCAGGTAGTCCCAGCCCGCAAGCGAGGACCGGATCGAATGCAGCACGACGCTGCGTGCCCGTGCTACTTCCCGGGCGCTCGGGTTGGTGGCGAGTTCGACGTGCCGCTGCCGCACCTTGGCCTCCGGGGAGACCAGTCCCTTGTGCCGGTCGGGGAGCGGGTGCAGGCTCTTCGTGACGAGCCGCCAGTCCATCGCAAACAGGCTGATCTCAGCCTTGCGTGCGCGCCCGATCGGTCCGCTGACCTCGATGAGATCGCCGAGGTCGAACATCGAGCCGAAGGTGGCTGCTTTGTCCTCGCCGCAGCGATTCGCGTCGACCATGACCTGGATGTCTCCGGTGGCATCCCGCAGCTTGGCGAACCCGAGACCGCCGAGGTCACGCCACGCCAACAGCCGCCCGGTCAGACGGACGCGAGTGCCGGAGACGGCATCGCGAGCCGCGGCGATCGTGTGCGTCGGCTGGTAGGCGGGTGGGTAACCGGGGATGCCGGCCTCGGCGAGACGCGCGAGCTTGTCGATGCGAACCCTGACGTGTTCTGGCCGTTGCGGCTGCCTCGACAGAACCGGAAGCGGTTGGGGGATGGGCGATTCGAGCAAATCCGCGAGAATCGACCGGTCGATCCGGGTGCGGCCGGAGGTGAAGGTCGATGCCGCCCGGCGTCGACCTTCGATAACGCCGCTGGCGATCGAGACTCGCGAGACTCGCCCTGCTGGGTACGCGACGTACCGCGGCACCCACTTCGGTCGGTACTGCTCATTGGCCGCTCGTGACGAGTCCTGCTGCCACCAGCGTGACAGGAACAGCGGAATCCGCGCCATTCCGCTCGTTGCCGTGTTGTCGACGTCGGTGAAGCCAAACGAGATCCGGGTGAGACCGAGGGCCGCGGAGGCCAGTACGAGCTCGCTCATCATCAGTTCGGTGATGCCGCCAGGAGCCGACTCATCGCGGCACAGGAGGTCCACCGTTGCCCCCGTGGCGCCCCACGGAACGAGACTCATCATCGCGACCGGACCACCCGGGCCGACTGCCTCGACCAGGAGCGATTCGGTGTCGCTCGGCTCGCCGATCCGGCCCAGCGAGCGGTGGAATCCGCGCTCGGTGTGGGTGTCGGCCCACTGCGCCGCGCGCTTGTGCACCGCGGCGAGTTCGGCCGCGGCAATGTCGGCTTGGCGCCGAACCCGCACGGTGAGGCCCTGCTTCCGCAAGCGGTTTCCGGCGAGGCGGATCGCCTTGAATTCCGGTGCGCTGAGATCGAATTCGGTCGGGTTGAGGATCGCCTCGGACGCCACGCGGAGCGTCGACAGTCCCGCGCGCCGATAAGCGCGAGCACCGAGCTTGCTGGCGCCGGTCGCCGCCGGAATCCAATTGTGATTGCGGCACATCTCGAGCCACGCCTCGATGGCATGCGGCCACGCCTCTTGATTTCCGACTGGGTCACCCACCGCCATGCTGACCCCGACGCCGGTCCGGTACGCGACGGCAGCCTTTCCGCTGGGTGCGAAGACAACGGAGTTGTCGCGTCGAGTCGAGAAGTACGCGAGCGAATCGTTCACATCCGAGCGGGCGATGAGGGCCTGGATGGCCGACTCGTCGACTTCGGTCAGCGTGTTAGACGTCCGCTGGGTAAGTCGGACGACGGCGAGAACAGCCAGGAAGGCCGCCGCACCGAGCGCCCCGAGAGCGGTGTCGACGCCGATGGTGACGACGCCGGTGTCGTAGCTGTTGGGGAGGAGGCCGAACATGACCACGCGATTTGCGGCGTACCAGAGCTGGTCCTGCGCGGCCAGCCGACCGGGTGCGAGGGCGATGATTCCGTACCCGATCGCGGTGAACACCAGGCCGAAGGCGATGACGGCAGCGATCGTCTTTCCGACCGATGGCCAGCGCGAATGCTGCGGGAACTGCGGCTGCAGCGCGACCAGAATCGCCAGGACGCCGGCGGAGATTCCGAACGCGATGCCGGAATCGAGGTCGACCTGCTGGGTCATGACGATGGCATGACCACCCGCCACGACCACGGCCATCACGATGAGGGCCCACCACGCGACGCGTTTCGCGCGCCACAGACCGACCGCTAGAACGCCGAGCGCAAGCGCCCAGCTCAGACTCGAGTTCGGTGCGTGGATGAAATGGCTGTTGAGGACCGAACGCACAGGTTCGGACCTCTCACGAAGAACCGGGACGACGCTCCATATCGCGCAGGCGATTGCCGCGCACCCGACCACCAGTCCGGTGAGTCGAGGAACGATTCGGCGCCGGACTGAGGCGGTTTCGATCATGGTTCGCGAACCACCACACCGTCTTCATCGCTGTAGCAGATCTCGCCCGGGTTGAACGTCACGCCGCCGATTTCGACGGGCACGTTCTTCTCGCCCGAGCCGGTCTGAGTGCTCTTGCGCGGGTTGGTGCCCAGCGCCTTGATACCGATGTCGAGCGTCTTGAGGATCGCCGAATCACGGACGGCTGCGTTGACGATGACGCCGACCCAACCGTTCTTGACGGCAGCGCCGGCGATCAGGTCGCCGACGAGGGCGGTGTGCACGCTGGCGTCGCCGTCGACGACGAGGACACCGCCGTTGCCCGGTGAGTTCAGAGTCTGTTTGACCAGCAAATTGTCTTGAAAGCAGCGAATAGTGGTAATCGGGCCGGCGAAGGCACTGCGGCCTCCGAACTGGCGGAATTGGGTGTCACAACTGCGAATGCCGGGGCCGATTTCATCGGCCAGGTCGGCGGTAGCTACCACTTCGGTCACGGATTCACACTAGATCAACCCGCCGACAACGTCGCCCCGCAAGAGCCCCCGCAGAGCGTGGACGGCGTTTCACGCAGTCGGCGTGTTGTCACTGTCCGAACGTCGCGTCCGCCGGATCGCGAACACGATCAACGACAGCACCGCGAGGGCCGCGAGACCGGCACCGGCGGCCACCGGGACGCTGCTCGATGAGCTCGCCGGATTCGTCCTTTGACCTGGAGTTCCATTGCCCGGAGTGAGCAGCGTGAACGTCGACGAACCGGTGATCGGATGGCCGTCCTGGGCGGCGACGCGATAGGCGATCGTGTACGTGCCGGCCGGGCCGAGTTCGCGAACCGCAACGGTGAGTCGAGCGCCGTCCACCCTGGGTTCACCATCGGTCCACTGCCCGCCATCCGGCCCGACGACCGACAGCGCCGCGAAGTCCGCCTGGGGCGCTTCGGTGAATGTGACGGTCACCGACGTGGGCGAGGTACTGAGCTGCGCGCCGTCTGCCGGGTCAACCGTGATCGCGGCGGTGTGCGCCTGTGCCGGTCCGACGCCGGCGAGCACGAACGCGAGGACGAGGGCGACGACCGTCCGAAGGAAGTTAGTGGACACCCAACCGGTCTAGCAGATTGGTCTCGACTCGACTCAGCTCGTTCGAGATGGCCTGATGGGCGGACTTGCGAGCGGTCGGCGGCATGTTCTCGGCGGCATGAACGGCCGTGTTGAGCTCCGAGAGCCGCGCACGGGTCGCTTCCGCGAACTTCTTCGTGGCGCCGTCCCCCGACCTGGCGAGCAGTTCGGCGGTCGTTGCGTCGGCGGAGGCGATGCGAGCACTCAGGCGCCCGCCGTGGCCCCCGAACTCACCGAGCTGGCCGACCGGGACGCCGAGGCCGGCGGCCTTGCGTTCATCGAGGAAACCCCGCAGCCAGGTCGCTCCCTGGTAGACGAGCGGCGCGGCGATCGGAGCGACGACCTTCGCGGTACCCAGGAGCTTCTTGACTTCCTTGGGCGCCAGACGGTCACGTTCGGCCTTCGCGGCTGTCTTGTTCGCCAGATTCTCCTGGGCCTTGAGCGTGGAGATCTGTGCCTTCTCGAGCTTCGTTGCGGACTTGGCGCTCTTCTTGGCCTGCTTCTTCGCGGCCTTTGCGGAGGCCTTCGCCTCGACCTTGGCCTTGTGCATCAAGGCCTTTGCCTCGGCTTTCGCCCGGCGCGCCTCACGCTTGCGCTTGCGGTTGGAGAACAATCCCATGTTCCCGGCCTTCCCAATTGACGCCAGTCCACACCTGTCACTGCTGGTCAACCCTAGCCCGTGCGGGGCGTTTAGTGAGAGGTGTCAGTACCTCTGTCCATAATGAATGGCGTGACAGCCGAACAGCTCCTTGTCGATGCCGGGATGCTCACGCGCTGCCGCCACCGCATCCATCTCGAGCGGAACGGTCTCGGCGCGGTGGTCGACCTGCCCGAGGACCCGGGCGTTCGCCAACGCCGGGAAGCTGCGGCTCTGCACCGGCAGCGGGTTTTCGAGATGCTCTCCGAGCTCGGCGAGTGGGCGGTCCCGAACGGCCCGGAGCGGGCGGCGCAGACTCTTGCGGCCTGCCGCGATGGAGCCGAGTTGATCTGGGGCGCAGCCTTTCCGATCGATGCGGATGCGGGCCGGCGCGGTGGCGTCGAGATCCTGTGGCGGCAGGCGGGCGGATACCTCCCGATCATCGTCGTGAACCATCGGATCACGGACCTGCGCCCCGAGGCGTCAGCCGAGTCGCTCGTGGTGACGTCGCCGCTCGACAAGTGGAACCCGACCTCCGATCCGGGTCGGCGCGCACGCAGTCACCTCCGCGATCAGCTTCGCCTCGCGCACATCTACCGAATGCTTTCCGAACTCGACCTCGCCACGCCGGACCCGCTCGCCGGTGCGATCGGCCTCGATGCGGACTGCATCCTCGTCCACGACCTCACCGGTCCGCTCGAGGAGTACGACCGCCGACTGTCGGATCGCCTGGGGATTCTCGCCGGCACCGTGGAAACGGCGCCGTCCCGGATTCCGGAATGCCGCAGCTGCCCCTGGTGGTCGTCGTGCGAAGCCGAATTGGCGGCCCGCGGCGATGTCAGCATCGTGGCGGCGGGGTCCCGCGCGGACGTCCTGCGCGCGGTCGGCGTCAACACGGTCGACCAGCTCGCGGGGTGGTCCGGCGCGGCTCCCGAAGAATGGCAGCACGGCGATTTCGGCGACACCGTGGTGGCTGCGCAGGCGTGGTTGGCGGGCGCGGACCTGGTGCGGCGGGTGCCGATGGTCAAGGTTCGTCGGGCGGACGTCGAAGTCGATGTCGATCTGGAGAGCTATCAAGAGCGCGGGGCGTATTTGTGGGGCACTCTGCTCGACGGCGAATATCGCCCGTTCGGTACGTGGGATCCGTTGCCCACCGACGATGAGGGCCGCGCTTTCGGTGAATTCTGGACGTGGCTCATGCAGGTCCGAAACGACGCTGTCGAAGCCGGAAAGACTTTCGCCGCCTATTGCTACTCGCGGTCGGCAGAAGACAAATGGCTTCTCGACTCGGCCCGTCGATTCCACGGAATTCCCGGGGTCCCGACCGAGGCGGAGATCCGCGCTTTCATCGACAGTCCGCAGTGGGTCGATATCTATCAGGCCGTCAATGAACAGTTCATCTGTCCGAATGGCAAGGGACTGAAGAAAATCGCGCCTATCGCAGGTTTCAACTGGCGCGACGCGGAAGCGAGCGGTGAAGCCTCGATGACGTGGTATCGCCACGCTGTGGGCATGGATGGGGAAATCGATCTGAGCCAGCGAACTCGCATCCTCGAATACAACGAGGACGACGTTCGGGCGACGGCCGTGCTTCGTCAATGGATGACCGAAACCGCGAATGATGCTGTGCCAGATGCCGATTCAATGCGTCATCAATTTGAGATGGGGTCGGTTGCAGGGCGTTGGCGACAAGCCCCTTAAGTTTGTCCACGTGCTTTACATCGCCATCGGCCTGTTGTCGCTGATTGTCGTCGCTCTCACGGTGCTGCTTTTGCGTACCGCCAAGCAGTCGAAGAACCACACCATTGATCTTGAAAACGCCCGTGCGGAGATCAATCGCCTCACCGATGAGCTCACCGGCGCTCGAAAGTCGCTCGCGCTTCGGCAGTCCGCTGCGCAGCCGAATGCGGCGGATTTCGCGGCCGGAACGTCGACCGCAGTCGAACTCGGAACGGCCGTTCTCGAAGCCGGGCACAAGACCCTGGCCGAGGGCGCGTTCAAGGTTCTGGATTCGTTCGAAAGCACGCGCGAAGCGGGCCGAGCGGCCCAGAAACTTCACGACGAGAATGTCGACGGCGTTTACGCGGCGATCAGCGGCATCAACCGTGCCGTCGGCGACGTTTTCCGCAGCTTCAGCACCTACCGGGTGACTCCGGCGAAGCCTCGCGTGGAGACTTCGCCGGAGCCGACGACCGAGGTCTGATTAGCGCGGTGCCATCCGCAGCGCACCGTCCATACGGATGGTCTCGCCGTTGAGGTAGTCGTGCTCGATGATCATCGCGGCGAGCTTGGCGTATTCGTCCGGACGGCCCAGGCGCGACGGGAACGGAACACCGGCCTCGAGTCCGGCGCGGTACTCGTCCGAGACGCCGGCGAGCATCGGGGTGTCGATGATTCCCGGAGCGATCGTGCAGACGCGGATGCCGAACTGCGCGAGGTCGCGAGCGGCGGGGACGGTCATGCCGTGTACGCCACCCTTCGAAGCCGAGTATGCGATCTGGCCGATCTGGCCCTCGAACGCGGCAACCGATGCGGTGTTGATGATGACGCCGCGCTGGCCGTACTGGTCCACCGGCTCCGTGGCAGCCATGGCCTCGGCGGCCAGGCGCATGACGTTGAACGTGCCGAGCAGGTTGACGGTGATGACCGTGCGGAACAGCTCGAGGTCGTGCGGGCCCTTCTTCGACAGGATGCGGGATGCCCAACCGACACCGGCACAGTTGATGGCGACGCGGAGCGGTGCGCCGTTCTCGGCGATCCGGGCGATCGCGGCCTTGACGTCTTCGTCGCTGGTGACGTCACCGGCGATGAGGGTGACACCCTCCGGTGCGCCGCCGGCCTTGTCGATTGACGCCTGGAGGTCGAGACCGTAGACCTCGGCTCCCGCCTCGACGAGGGCCTTCGCGGTGGCGGCACCGAGGCCGGATGCGGCGCCGGTGACGACCGCTGCTGCTCCACTGATTTGCACGTGGTTCTCCTTGTATTTCCAACAATCTTCGGAGTGAGCGAGTTGGTCACTCGTGTGATTGGTGCACTTATTTGTCAGGTGCACCAATACCTGCCCACCGTAGCGGGACGACAGTTCAAGATGAACACATGGCTAAGCGGCGGCTGACCGATTCCCTCATTGGACTCCAGAATGCAGCTGTTGGGGAGGTGGTCGGGCGGCTCGAGGAGATCGCCGGGATTGAGCCCGCTCCAGACGTCGACTCGAACGCGGTTCTGCTGCTGCAGCACATGGAAACCGCGCTTGTCCGTGCCCACCTCGAGCACCCGGATGTGTTGTCGGAAGAGGAGTTTCGCCGCCTTCGATATCTGCTGACCTTTGCGCGCCTGCACGCGTTCGCGCCCGGTGCGGCGGGTCCGGAATTGCGTCCCGGCCGCGCCGATGTCGTGGTCGGTGAGCTCATCGAGGAGTTTCGCGCGAAGGCGATCGACGCCTTGTATCGACCACTTCGTAAGGAGAACAAAGCGCTCGATCGCCTGCTCGGGGCGAAGGCTGCGCTCGGTGATCTCGCGGACGAGCTAGAGGCCACCCGGAATCGGGTTCTCGAAGTCCACTCGAACGACTTCTCGCGCGCCGAACTCGATGCGGAAGTCGGTTACAAGGCACTCGTCTACGTTCTCGGTGGTGGCGGCGGCGCCGGCTACGTCTACCTCGGAGGCATCGAGCGCTTGCACGACGAGGGCATGAAGCCGGACTACATGATGACGAACTCGATGGGTTCGATCATCGGCAGTGTCGTCGCCCGAGAACTGCCGATTCCGATCAAGGACTACTTCGACTGGGCCAAGACGGTCACCTACCGGCAGATTCTCGGCCCCGCCCGGCTGAATCGCCGACACGGTTTGAACGGTGTCGTTGCGCTTTACTTCAATCGCTTCGCGCACGACATGTTCGTGCGCGAAGACGGCTCGAGCCTGCAGATGCAGGACCTGGCGATTCCGTACGAGACGGTCGTCGCAGGTGTTCGCAAGCAGTCCTTCGACCGCCTACCGGGTCGATTCCGGCCGTCCGAGCTCACGAACCTGGCACTCCGGGCGCTGCCCAAGCGGGGCAACAAGAACCCGGCGCTGATTGCCGCGTTGTGGCAGGTTGCCGCGTTCATCGACACTCGGGTCGTCAAACCCATCGTCATCGGGGGCGATGATCTGACCAAGCAGTTCAACGTCGTCGATGCAGCCAGCTTCTCGTCGTCGATCCCGGGCGTTCTGCACCACGAGTCTGATGACCCGCGGATGTGGCCGCTGCTCGACGAATTGATGGCGGAGAAGGACGTCGCCGCGCTCGTCGATGGCGGTGCTGCCAGCAACGTGCCCGTCGAGCTCGCCTGGAAGCGCATCCAGGACGGTCGCCTCGGCACCCGGAACGCGCTCTACCTGGGGTGGGACTGTTTCCACCCGCAGTGGGATCCGAAGCACCTGTGGTTGCAGCCGGTCACTCAGGCTCTGCAGATTCAGATGCTGCGCAACGCGCCTTATGCGGACAGCATCGTGCAGTTCAAGCCCACGCTGTCGCCATTGTCCGTCGCGGCTTCGCCGGCGGGAATCGATCGCGCGATCGGGTGGGGCCGCGCTTCGATCGAGCCCGAGATCGACTTCATCAAGAAAGCAACCGAGCCGGTGTGGTGGGACGACGCCGATCGCTCGCTGCTCGAGAGCATCGAGGTTTCGGCTCGTACCGGCATTCGGCTGTTGTCGATGTCGGCGATCATCGACAACGCGAAGGCTGCCGCGGAGTTCATTCCCCGATCCGAGCGCGCGAAGACACGTGCCAAGAATCTGGCGGACAAGGTCGTCGTGAAGGCCCGCGAGGTGCGGGACAAGAGGGCGGAAAGCTAGGCCGCGACCGGAATGCGGTCGGGTGCGACCGCAGGGATTGTGACTCGCGGTGCCCGGCGTCCGACCGCGACCACGAGGCCGGATGCGGACACGGCGACCGCGATGGCGAGCAGGATGCTGCCCGATGCTGCGTGCATCGCGGCAAAAGCACCCATGAGGACGAAGATTCCCGCGGATGCGACGGTCATGGTGCGTTGCGGAATGCGACGTCCGAGCGTCAATCCGACCGCGACGGCGAGAGCGTCCGCGGCCACCATTCCGACGGTCGAGCCGAGCCACACTCCGAGGCCGTTTCCATGGGTGGCCAGCGTGAAGGTCGCGAGCATGGTCTTGTCGCCGAGTTCGGCGACCAGGAACGTCATGGCGACGGTGGCGAATCCGGTCTTGGCGGCGATGGAGCCGGCTGAGTCGTCATTGCCGCGAAGCGTCCAGAGGCCGAACCCGATGAATGCGAGGCCGCTGACGATGGCCACTGCCGTCGTCGGGAAGGCCGATCCCACGGTCTGACCGATGACGGTCGACAAGGCGTGCACGACCGCGGCGGCAACTGCGATTCCGGCGAGGACCTGACGCCACGAGTACCGCATCGAGAACGACAGCGCCATCAGCTGCGACTTGTCTCCGAGTTCAGCCATGAACACGATGGCGAAACTCAGGGCGATGGCGGTGATCACGGGTGGCTCCTCAACACATGCAGCGTCAAAAAACACGCTTATGTAACGGTAGCTCCGCCGGGCGGTCGCGCGCAACTTCTCAACGCCGAAAGGTTAACCGGCACAATAAGTTTGGCGAACCACTCCACTAATCTTCGGGTACCCTCACGCGGCCAGAAGCATCGCCAAAACCGCGGTATCGGGGTCGCGAATCGGATCGATTCCGACCCGGCTGACCAGCGACGTTATCGTCCCGTCGGCATCGGCTTCGACCCACGCGGCACGGTGATCGAGGCCCAGATGAGGCACTCCGGGCAGTAGTACGCACCCGGATGCGGCGCCTTCGCACTCCGGCAAAGACGGTGTTGTTTCCGATGGCGGATGCAGCATCAGAAGTGCGGGCGGGAACTGTCCCGCGAGACGACCGGGGTTGATCGCTGCCTTGCCGAGGACGGGACCTTCGGCGATCACGAGGCCGACGGTGCCGGGAAATGGGTTGTCCGGCAGGTCCTCACGGGCTCCGAAGACCGTCGTCGTGCCGAGCAGTCCGGGGACTGTCGCAACGCGGACCGCCAACACGAGCAGTTGGGTCCATTCCTTCATCGAATTCGGCCAGCGGCCGGAGATCACAAAGCCCTGTAGGGCTCCGGAGGAATGGAACGGGGCAAGTCCGACCTGGTGTGCATCACTCATTGGGGCCACCTCCTCGTTCGTGTAGATGAGGATGAGCCACAACCGATCTGGCACACAAGATCAAACGTCTGCTAGCACTCGGCAGGTAAAAGTGCAGGCTAGGGCGCAGATGTCCGATCTTCGGTTCCACTGGCCCTTTCCGCGACTCGAAAATCTTGCGACGCTTGACCCAGCGCGTTCAACCGAGGAGGTCCGATGACTTTCCCACCGGCCCAACCGATGCCGGGGTATCCACCGGAGCCCTCGCCAGTGTCGCCCACACGGGCAATCTCCTACGGCTGGAACAAGTTTGCGCAAAACCCGTGGACGTGGATTCTCGCCGTCCTCGTGGCGTTCCTGCTCATCTGCACGCTGATCGGCATCGTCGTCGCGGGCGCCATGCTGGTGCGCGGTGCGCTCCTCGAACTAGACGGGCGAAAGCCGCGACTGCGTGAGTTCTTCGGGGGTATCACCTGGGGTGCGGCGATCGGCGTCCAGCTCCTGGCGTGGCTGATCGTTATGATTCCCGTCCTTCTCGCGGGGGCTCTCGTAGGTGCCGCGGTCGCGGTGGGCCAGGACGCCTTGACGATCACCGTCGCGATCATCGCGGCGGTGGCTGCCGTGGTTGCGGTCTTGGCCCTGCAGTTCCTCACCTTCTTGGCGATCTTCTTCGTCGTCGACGGCCGAGCCGGCGCGGTCGGATCATTGCGAGCGAGCATCGAGGTGACTCGGCGCAACGTGGGACCGCTTCTGCTGCTGGCGATCCTCAACTACGCGGTCATCTGGGTCGGCTCGATGGCCTGCTACATCGGACTCTTGGTCGCCTACCCGGTCTACATGATCGCGGCCGGCTATGGGTATCGCGTGGTGACCGGAGGTGTGGTGTCACCGGATCGGCCGCAGATGGTCATGCCTCCGCCTGGGTTCGGGCCGCCGCCCGGCTATGGGTGGTACCAATCGCCCGGGCAGCAGGGTCCGGGTGGATTTCCGCCGCCACCTCCACCACCACCGCCCACGGTCCACTGACGACAACGCTCCCCGGACGACCGTCCGGGGAGCGCTCTGCAGGTACCGAGTTAGAAGACCAGTCCGGTCGCGCTGGTGGCGCGCTCGAAACGGGCCTGGACATCTGCCCAGTTGACGACGTTCCAGAACGCCTTGACGTAGTCCGCCTTGACGTTCTTGTACTGCAGGTAGAAGGCGTGCTCCCACATGTCGACCTGCAGCAGCGGGATGATGGCCAGCGGCACGTTCGCCTGCTGGTCGTACATCTGGAAGGTGAGCAGCTTCTTGCCCAGGGTGTCGTAGCCGAGGACGGCCCAGCCCGAACCCTGCAGGCCGTTGGCGGCCGCGGTGAACTGAGCGCGGAAGCCGTCGAACGAGCCGAACTGGTCGTCGATTGCCGCGGCGAGCTCACCGGTCGGCTTGTCGCCACCGTTCGGGGAGAGGTTCTTCCACCAGATCGAGTGGTTCACGTGGCCACCGAGGTGGAACGCAAGGTTCTTCTCGTTGAGGAAGATCGCCGCGTGGTCCTCCTTGGCGCGTGCCTCTTCGAGCTTGCCCAGCGCAGCGTTCACGCCGGCGACGTACGCCGCGTGGTGCTTGCTGTGATGGATCTCGTTGATCTGGCCCGAGATGTGGGGCTCGAGGGCGCCGTAGTCGAAGTCGAGGTCGGGCAAGGTGTAGTCAGCCACTTTGTTCTCTTTCCGGTTGAGCCTGAACATGTTTTCCTACGGGGGTAGTGCCAAGGGTCGAACACAGACGGTGATCGCCAACGGCTCCACCCTTCCAACAAACCCCCGGTTCTCGCAATAATTCCGGCAAGGTCACCGAAAGGTCAGACACCTTGTGAGGTTCCGAAGGCAAAGTGGAGTCATGGGTCTGTTCGACAACTACTTCTTCGCCCCCTCCGCCAAGTCGGCCATGATCAGCGAGGACAAGGCGCTTCCGGGTCGTCAAACTCCACTTCGCGTTCCGGATACCCATTTCGTCAACGGCAATCGCATCAAGCCGCCGTTCCCCGAGGGCCTCGAGACGGTGGTCGTCGGCATGGGCTGTTTCTGGGGCGCCGAGAAGGATTTCTGGCAGCTCGACGGCGTGTACAGCACCGCAGCCGGCTACGCGGGTGGCTTCACCCCGAACCCCACGTACGAGGAAGTCTGCAGCGGACGCACGGGTCACACCGAGGTCGTGCTCATCGTCTTCGACCCGAAGGTCATCCGGTTGGACCAGATCTTGGCCCACTTCTGGGAGAACCACGACCCCACGCAGGGCATGCGCCAGGGCAACGACCACGGCACGCAGTATCGATCCGCGATCTACACGAATTCCGACGATCAGGCGACCATCGCGAATTCGACCAAGCAGATGTTCGGTGAGCGTCTCGCGGCTGCTGGGTACGGCGACGTGACCACGGAGATCGCGCCGCTGGGCACGTTCTTCTATGCCGAGGACTATCACCAGCAGTACCTCGCGAAGAACCCGCACGGCTACTGCCCGGTTCATGCGACGGGTGTCAGTTGCCCGGTGGGACTCGATCTCGAGTAGTCGGTGCGGTGCATGGGCTGCCGCAAAATGCATCACCTAGGACTTCCGGTGCGTCGAATGCCGTAATGAGCACCCAATTCGGTGCTCATTACGGCATTCCATGCATTCGCCGGATCTGATGGCCAGTAGCTGGGATTTCGGTGCCAAAGTGTGGACGAAAACCGCCCATATCGACGTGAAGATCGTCACGCAATTGACTGCGTGTCAACACGGCTGCGGTGGGTCGCCGGGTGTCAGAATTCTGCCCTGACCAGCAACTTTGATGGGCACCATCCCTTGATCTCGCGCTATTGGCGACTCCTTGGTGGGGGTGATCGTCCTTCGATTCGATACCGAAACTGGTTATCGTCGCGATTAGCCAGTCAAGCGACTTGGCTTCATCGCGGACCAGCCGGTTTCGACCGACACGGCAATCGTCAGAGAGGACGATCGCATGAGCGTAGATCTGCAATCGATGGCTCGATTCGACGCGGATGCGGGTCGATTCGCACTTCAATCGGACGCCTGGTCGGCGACGGCGGCCCGAGCGCAACTGCACTATGTGTCGGGCAAGGGTGGAACCGGCAAGTCGACCATGGCGGCCGCGCTCGCACTCGCCCTCGCGGAGCAGGGACGTCGTGTCCTCCTCGTCGAAGTCGAGGGTCGGCAGGGGATCGCGCCCCTGTTCGGCTTTGATTCACTCCCGCCGACCGAAACCCTCATCGAAACCACCGAACAGGGTGGCGAGGTCATCGCGCTTCCGATCGACGTGACGCACGCCTTTCTCGAGTACCTCGACGTCAACTACAAGCTCGGCATCGCCGGCAAGGCACTCAAGCGCATGGGTCTCGTCGACTTCGTCACCGGTCTCGCGCCCGGCCTGAAGGACGTCATCATCACGGGCAAGATCATGGAATGCGTTGAGGCCGTGAATCGGGACAAGAGCCGGGTCTACGACGCCGTGGTCGTGGATGCGCCGCCGACTGGCCGAATCACCACCTTCCTTGATGTCACCACGGCGATGGCGGAACTGGCCAAGGGCGGTCCGATCGTCCAACAGGCCGAGCGAGTCGCGAGTCTGGTGCATTCCGAGCAGACGATGGTTCACCTGGTCACGCTCCTCGAAGCCCTGCCCGTTCAGGAAACGCTCGATGCGATCGACGAACTGCGTGCGAAGGACTTCCACCTGGGGGCAGTGTTCGTCAACCGCGCGAGTGAGCGCCTGCTGCCGGAACACCTGGTTGAGGATGCCGCGGCCGGCGCGTTCGACACCGCGGTGCTCGAGTCCTACCTCCGCAAGACGGGCCTGGACTCGTCCGCAGCCGAAGGTCTGCGACGTGAGGTCATCGAGTACGCCGTTCGGCACCAGGCGCAGTCCGAGTGCGCGGCGGCCATCGACCGAGCCGGTGTCGAGCCGCTGACGCTTCCATCACTCGATGGCGGGGTCGACCGCGCCGCCATCGCTGCAATCGCACAGAAACTCGTAGAGCAGGGTGTGCAATGAACGAATTCGATATCGCCGGCATCCTCGAGGACCCGGAGACCAAGGTCATCGTCTGCTGTGGTTCCGGCGGCGTGGGAAAGACCACGATGGCGGCTTCCCTCGCGGTTCGCGCAGCTGAACAGGGCCGCAAGGTCGCCGTCCTGACGATCGACCCGGCAAAGCGGCTCGCGCAGGCGCTCGGCGCGGAAGAACTCGGGAACAGCCCCAAAGCGCTGACGCTGGGACCGGACGCCAAGGGCACCCTCGACGCGATGATGCTCGACATGAAACGCACGTTCGATGACATGGTCATCGGGCACGCGACGCCGGAGAAGGCCGAACAGATTCTGGCGAACCCCTTCTACCAGAGCATGGCGACCTCGTTCTCCGGGACGCAGGAGTACATGGCGATGGAGAAGCTCGGACAGCTCATCGCCGAGGGCACGTGGGACCTCATCGTCGTCGACACTCCGCCGTCGCGGAATGCGCTCGATTTCCTCGATGCGCCGCAACGTGCCGCCAAGCTCATCGACGGTCGAATGCTGCGCGTCCTCGCGGCGTCTGGTCGCGGCGCGGGACGTTTGGTCGGCGCCACGGTACGCCTCGGCCTGAAGGCGGTGTCGTCGATCGTCGGCGGCCAGATGCTCAGCGAAGTCGCGGTGATCGTCGAGGCATTCGACTCGATCTGGGGCGGCTTCGGAGAACGGGCGATGCAGACGTACGAGCTCCTGGGGCGCCCCGGCACGTACTTCATCGTGGTGGCCGCACCCGAGCCCGACCCGCTTCGTGAGGCATCGTTCTTCGTCGATCGTCTGGCCACCGACGAGATGCCGCTGGCCGGCGTCATCGTCAACCGGACCCACCCCTCGTGGTGCGACATCGCGCCGGAACGTGCGAGCGCAGCCGCTGCGGCGATCGAGACGACCGGTGCCGGCGACGACAGCGCGTTCGCAACGGGGGCGCTGCGCATTCATGCCCGGCGTGTCGAAGCCGCCGAGCGGGAACAGCTCCTCATGGATCGCTTCGTCTCGGAGCACCCCGGTGTCCCGTGGAAGCCGGTCGCCGCGATGTCGAGCGAGGTCGTCGACATCGACGCGCTCCGCGGCATCGCCGATCAGTTGACTACCGTCTGACGGCGTAATCCTCAGCCTGTGGACAAGTTGGTCTGCAAATGCTCCCACCTCGCCAAATCCTGTGGATAAGGCTGTGGATACTGTGGATAACTCTGTGAAAAGGTGTGATTCACTTCATACGAAACGGGGTGTGTCGCTACCAGTGGCCGCGCCACCTGCGCACATCCGTGGCGACGCCGGTATCCACATGGAAGGATCAGATGCGTGAGTGACGCGGGCTTCCCCTCGGTCTCCATCGACGTGGTGCCGACCGCGTTCGGTGCCGAGTACGTGCTGCTCGATGTTCGCGAGGACGACGAGTGGCAACTCGGCCACGCACCCGGGGCAGTGCACATTCCGATCGAGGATGTCCCCGCGCGACTCGACGACGTGGACATCGACGCCGAGATTTACGTGATCTGCCGGAATGGCGGCCGATCGCGCGTCGTGTCGCAGTTTCTTATCGAGCTCGGATACGACGTGATCAATGTCAACGGCGGAATGGTCGCGTGGCAGAGCGCTGGCCGCGAGGTCGTCACCGACGACGGTGGGCCGGGGGCTGTGTGAATCACCAGGACCGGAGCAGCGACCGTCGTCCTCGCCAGCCGAGATCTCACTACGTGCAGTTCTGCGCGCGCTGCTACAGCAAATGGCCGGTCGCCAGCACGCCCTTGGATTGGTGTCCGCGATGCGGTGGCGTCCTGCTGGCTCCTTCGGCGAAGGACACCCCGGCCGAAGAGCGCAATTTTCGTTGGGTAGCGCGTGGATCGCGGCTCGGAGGTGCCGGGCCGCGCGCGGCGAGCGGACCTGCCACGCCAACGCCGCATTACACCCAGACCCCGCACTGGGGTTTGCACGATTCGCCCCCGATTGCGTCCGCGCAGCCGACACCACGAGCCGATTTGCTCGCGGATCGAGCCGGCCGGCTGCTGATGATCACGGCGGCGGTCTTCGTCATCGCGGCGGTCGCCGAAGTGGGGCGTTACGCGATCCTCGTGTACAACCGCACGCGCCTGGTGGATCAGTGGCTCGTGTACGGGTCCGATGCGGCCGTCTGGATCGCCGGCGTGGCCGCCCCGGCGCTCGGCCTGTATTCCGCCGTGGCGTGCTCGTCGTGGTTGGTCCGCACCCGGCGCGAGTACTTCGCCCGGACGGGGTCGCGCGATCCGCGGAGTCGATGGCGGATCTGGGTCGGTTGCCTGGTTCCCGGCGTGAACCTGGTGATGCCGGGCGTTCTGCTGACCGAGCTCACCGCTGAGTCGGAACCGCGCGTTCGCCGGCAAGTCCGGGCGTGGTGGGTCGCCTGGGTCGTCGGCGCGGGACTCGCGGTGGTCGCGCTCCTGTGGCGACGTGCGGATTCGCTGCAGGCGATGGCGGACGGCGTTCTGTTCTATGCCTGGACCGACCTCGTCGCTGCAGGTATCGCCGTGCTGACGCTGAAGCTGATTCGGGCAATCGAGGGACGGACTCTCGCCGGCCGCCAGCGGGCGGTCCACCGGCTGGTTCCGGCCACGGGCCCGGCGCGCGACGTGATCGAACCGATTCGCCCCCTCACCAGTACCGCGAAGGACTCCGTGGCGCCATGAGTGACAACCGTCCGCCGTTCGTGGTCGCGCACCGTGGGTCGTCGGCCACACTGCCGGAGCACACGCTGGCGGCCTATGAATTGGCGCTTCACGAAGGCGCGGACGGTCTCGAATGCGATGTTCGGCTCACGCGTGACGGCGTGCTCGTCTGCGTCCACGACCGGACGATCGAGCGGACGTCCGACGGCACCGGTGTCGTCAGCGAGATGACGCTCGCCGAACTCAAGGAATTCAACTTCGGAACGGCCGACAAGCCCGCCGAAGTCCTGACGCTGAGCGAGTTGCTGACCCTGACGCTCGACTGGCGCTCACGGGCGACGAAGGTCTTCATCGAGACGAAGCACCCGGTTCGTTACGGCGCGCTGGTGGAGACGAAAGTGCTCGCTGAGCTGCAGCGATTCGGGCTCGCCTCGCCGGCGTCGGCCGACATGTCCCGGGCCGTCGTGATGTCGTTCGCGGCGACGGCAGTGTGGCGGATTCGTCGTTCGGCGCCCATGCTGCCCACGGTCCTGCTGGGTGAGACAGCGCTCTATCTCACCGGCGGCGCGGCCCACACAGTCGGTGCCACCGCGATCGGCCCGGGGGTTGCGGTGCTGCGCGATCACCCCGATCTCGTGGACCGGGCCGCAGCGGCGGGACGTGCGACGTACTGCTGGACGGTCGACGACCGGACCGACGTCGACTATTGCGCTGAACTGGGCGTCAGCTGGATTGCGACGAATCACCCGGCCAGAACCAAGACGTGGTTGGGACAGTCGGTCTAGTCGACGTGTAACTTCGCTCGTGTTCGCCGCCGATTTCGAGCGCGCGTAGACGCGGGATGGGAATGGATTTCGATGGGCAGAAGTAACCGCAACACCCCGAAGGCCGGCAGCAACCGTGCCGAGAAGTTGGCGCGCCGCCGCGAGGAGCAGGCCGCCGCCTCGGTGAAGGCTCGTCCCTTCGAGGGACTCGCCGCAGAAGGCGACCTGGTGGCGATGCGCGAGTTCGTGCCGTCGGCGACCGCGCCGCTCTCTGTCAAGGGCACCGACCGCAAGTTCTTCGTCGCGACGGTTCTGCCGGGCGCGGTCAACGCGATCGTTCGGGAAGAGGGCGACGACGTCGTCGCGTACGTCGCGCTGCAAAGCCAGTCGCGTGGCTCCGACGCGGCGACCGATCTCGCGGGATCGATCGAGTGGGCTCTGGAGTCCAAGGTCGGTGAATCGCTCGCTCGCGCGCAGGCCGGGACGAAGCCGCTCGCCGAGCTCATCGACGCAAGCGCACCGCTCGACGTCACGGTCCACGACACGTTCGACTGGTGGTTCAACAGCGAGCTTCCCGCAGGCTCGGAGGCCGCGGTCGTCGTCGAGAAGGCGAACGCTGCGATCATGCCGTCCGCCCGCGTTGAGGGGCTCGACGCGGCATGGTGGGTCGATGCGGGTGAGAAGGCGCACATTCGCTGGGTGCGTAAGGAAGATGAGGACGCCCTGATGCTCGCGTTGGCGCGCGTGCACGCCGCCGGTGGCCTCACGCTCGGTGAAGGATCTCGTTTCGCCGGTTCGTTCCGCACCGACGGCCTGCTCGTTCCGGTGTTCGACCTCGACCGGACCCGGGACGCTCAGGATTGGGCCGCTGGAACCGCAGAGTTCGGTGAGCGCCTCGAGAAGGCCCTGGCCTCGACCGATGAGCTGACCGTGGACGAGCGTCGTGCTCGCGACGGCCTGCGTGGCCGTCAGATCACGCTGCGCTGATCCTGACGAACAAAATTCGGGCTGCCAGCGTTTGCTGGCAGCCCGAATTTGTCTATAGCGGTTAGAGTCCGCCGCCGGCCTGCGGCGGGGAGCCTGCGGTGTCTTCGGCGGCGTCGTTCATTTCGCGGGCGACGAAGTTCTCGAGGTCGAACAGGTTGCCGCCGGCGCGGTCGGCGATCGTGAGCAGCGTGGTCATGCTCGCGACTTCCTCGACCTGCTCCTTGAGGAACCACTGCATGAACTGTTCGCCCAAGTAGTCGCCTTCTTCGCGGGCCGTCTTGGCGAGCGTGATGATCTGCTCGGTGACGACCTTCTCCTGCGAGAGCGCGAGTGCGATCGGTTCGCGCGCATCGGCGAACTTCGAGATCGCGGGATCGATTCCACTGAACTCGACCGGGATATCGCGGTCCAGGAAGTACTGCACGATCATCAGAGCGTGGCCGCGCTCCTCGGACGCCTGCTGGTAGAAGCGCTTCGCCAGCTGCGGCAGATCTGCGCAGTCCAACCAGACCGCGATTGCAACGTACTGATGCGACGCGTTGAATTCGTGGTGGATCTGTTCATGCAGGAGATCGAGAAACTTCGAGGACATGAACTGCACCTTACCGGTGGGGTATTCGCATGTCAGGCGAGCGAAGGCTACCCTCCGCCGGGCGTTATGTCCGCTTCGGGAATGGGTTGGTCGTTCGCGATCGCCTCGAACAGTGCGCTGGCGCGGGTCGTGTCCCACAGCAGAACGTTGCCGACGTCGACGTTCTCGGAGCCGCCCACGGGCACCGTTGACTGGACGGTTTGACCACGCATCGCCCACACCAGAGCGGCGAGGCTCCACACGTGATCGCCGTTGTCGACAGTGAGTGAGTCGATGCCGCTATGGACGAGACTGCCCAAGCGAACTGGATTGATGATCGTCCCGATCGACGTGGCTTTCGCGAGGAGTGCAGACAGGAACATGCGCTGGTTCTGCACTCGCTGGAGGTCGGCGTTCGGGAAGTTTCGGCTGCGGACGAAGCCCAGCGCCTTCGCGCCGTCGAGCGTCTGACATCCGGCGGGCAGATCGATGCCGGCCAGCGGGTCGGCGAGCGGCTGGTCGAGGCAGATCTTGATGCCGCCCAACGCATCGACCATTCCGGCGAAGCCGCCGAAGCCGACTTCGGCGTAGTGGTCGATGTGCACGCTCGTCGCGATCTCGACCGTTTGGATGAGCAGCGGAGCGCCGCCGATGGCGAACGCCGCGTTGATCTTGTCCTTGCCGTTGCCGGGGATGCTGACGTACGAGTCGCGCGGGATGCTGATGATGTCGGTCGGACCCGACTTCGGGATGTGCACCAACATGATCGTGTCGGTGCGCGCGGCGCCGACCTCACCGCCGGTCGACAGGTCGGCTTGTTGCTGTTCAGTCAGGCCGGCGCGGCTGTCGGCGCCGATGAGAAGCCAGTTGGTGCCCGGGGTATCGGCGACGCGACCGTCGTAGTCGGCCAACGCGTCGACTCGGCCCAGCGCCAATTCGACGTACGCGAACGACGCGATCATGCCGACGATCAGCAGGATCGCCGCGTATTTGAACAGCTTTCCGATGCGCACCGGACGGCGCGGAGGTGGCGGAGCGTAAGCCTGACGTCGAGGCGGCGGCGCCGGTCGCTTGGGCGGCTGAGCCGGCATCGCGCGGGTGGCCGGGCGTGGCGGTGGGTCGCGCCGAGGGAGCGGCGGCGGTGCTGCTCGGGGTGGCGGTGGCGGTGCTGGCGCCGGACGCGGCGGAGGTGTCGGGGTCGAGGCTGCGGGCGGGTTCGGGATCGCGGACCAGGCCTGCATCGACGGCGGCACGTGTGGCGGCTTCTCGGGCGTGCCACCTTCCAGGTAGTACGTGCGCCCATCTCGACGAATGATCTGCGTGCCCTCATCTGGCCGTTCACCAGAGTCGTCAGGTCGCCGATCGTTGGTCATGGGAGCGACTTTACGCGGCGCCACCTGGCGATTCGCTGAGGTGAGCTAGCCAATCCACGAAATGTGACCATGGAGAAGGGCATATCCGGCAAACGCTGCGATGTCGATGAAAGCGTGCGCGAGGATGAGCGGCCAGAGGCGGTTTCGCACCTGCCAGTAGCGGCCGAAGATGAGCCCCATGATGACGTTTCCGAGTCCGCCGCCGAGGCCTTGATACAGGTGGTAGCTGCCGCGGAGCAGTGACGATGCGGCGAGGGATCGGCTCTCGGACCAGCCGAGATCGCGCAGTCTCGTCATGAGGAACCCGACGACGACGATCTCTTCCGCCGCCGCGTTGGCGATGGCGAAGATGACCAGGACCGGGATTCGCCACCAGTGGTCGTTGAGCGTCGTCGGAACGACCGTCAGGTTGAGGCCGAGCGCGTGTGCGACGAGGTAGAGGCCGAGTCCGGGGACGCCGATGAGCAGCGCCAGACCGACGGCGGGCAAGAGGTCTTTGCGGCTCGAGAGCTTGGCCAATCCGACTTCGGCGAGCGTCCGGCCGGTTCGCCACAGTAGATAAAGCCCGAGCGCACCCCACGCGAAGAGTTGCGTGAATCCGAGGATCTGCCAGGCCAGGTCGATCAATGACAGCTCGGCCTGCGACTGGTTCAGGGCGACCGATTGTTCGGCGAGTGGCGTCGGTGCGAGGGCGTCCTGCAGCAGCGACAGCGCCGCGCGTGCGCCACTGAGTCCGAAGGTGACGGCGAGGACGACCACGATCTCGACGCGGATTCCGCGGCGTTCGCGATCGGTCAGCACGCTTTGAGAGTACTGATCTTGGCTGATCACACCGTGCGTTGTCGGAGGCCATTCAGGAATGGGCAGCCGATGAGCACCCGAATCGCACGGCTGAGCGCCTCCGGACTCGAGACCGGCTGCGCGAAGGAGAGGCGGACGTCGCGGTCATCGACCGGTCCGGACTCCACGCGGAGGGTGATGCCGTACCGATCGAGGGCGAGAGGTCGGATCCGGCCTTGGCGAAGCGACGGAGGAAGGCGGCGGGCAAGCATTGCGAGCAGGTCCGGGTGGTCGGCGTCGAGGTGCTGCAGCCAGTCCGACTCGAAGTTCCAGAACGGGTCGGGCATGCTCCCTTGCAGTGCGTCACGGGTAGCCGGTTCGGCCCCGGTGGTGTCGGCGGCCACTCCGGATTCGACGTTCATCTGAATGAGCGTCGTGGTGTGGCCGATATCGAGAAGTGCTGGCGCAGGGTCGTATTCGGCGGCTTGGGTGACAAGCTGGCGGGCCCGGTCGGCGTCGATTCGGTGCAGTGTGCCCCGGAGCCAGACGAGTCCGCGGACGGGCTCACGAAAGGGGAGCGGCGCGCTGTCGGTGAGCTCGAGGACCGCCGGCAGGCCGGATTCGCCGATCCTTTTCAGCGGTGGCGAGTCGTTGCGGACCGCGATGAGCATGTCGCCCGTCGTGCACAGGTAGTGCCACGACGTCTGGGCCGGTTCGAGTTTGTCGGCCGCGAGCACTCCGGTCGGCGCCTGCATGGCGATCGTTCGGATTCGTTCGGCGGCCGTCGGAATGGTCGGGGTCGTCACGATGGCTCTCCCACCTCTACTGCAAATTAGGTAAGCCTAAGCTATGCAATAGAGGTGGGCTTGGCAAGCATTTGGATCAGGGTGTTCGAATCTTGGCCCGAAGCGTGCGAGTCCGAACGCGGTGGCTACTCAGCCCGTGTGGGTAGTGGGCAACGCCGCGGCAGCCAGAGCCACCGTCGTCAATGTCAACGCCGGCAGTATCGCGATCTTCTCGACGAGTCCGTTTGCCCGAATGCAGACGAGCGCTGGCGGATTGATTGCGTGCCAGCGTCTGCCGTTGATGGGCACGAGCGGTGCCAGTAGGGGGACGCCGTCCTTGGTGATGGCATCTCCGAGGTAGTGCACGAGGCATCCGGTGGTGATGGCGAGACCGAGGCTCGTCGATCCGGTGGCCGGCGGGATGGATGTCCATGCGAGCGTGGACAGTAGCCCCGTTACCGCAGTCGTCATGATCGGGCCGTGTTTTCGTGCCCAGTCGCCGGCCAGTCCGCGGATCGCGAGGCCGAGCGTGACGAACAGTGTCGCGATGATCGCCGGCTTGGCGAATGCCGTCACGAGGCTGGAGATCACTATCCCGAGTCCGAACGCGAAGAGGACTGTGTGCGTGAGTGTGCGGTGACCGTTCGAGCGATGGCCGTCGCGACCGCTCGCGGTCACGTTGTAGAACATCGCGGACGCCTTGTTGATGCCGTGTGCCGCAACGTGGGAAATCGGGCCGAAGGTGCGCGCGATCGTCGATTGAGGCAAGTCGATATCGGGCAGGAGTGCCGCGCCTGCACACACTCCGGCCCAGATGAACGTCTCCGCGACGCTGGACGGACCGCCGGCCGCCGGGGGTAGAACGGCTGCCACGGCCAATCCGGCGGCGGCGCCCGACATTGCATGAGTTGGACCCATAACCATGGCGAGAACGCTATGAGAAGTACAGGCGCACAACATAATTGAGATCATCGTGGCTGGTCGGAGGATGTGGGGTATATCGGGTTGATGGCGCATTCGTACTCGGCCGACTCCGACGCATCCGTCGAGGAAGTCTGGCCTTTGATCTCCCAACCCGAGCGGTGGTCCGATTGGGCGCCGCACGTTCGTGGTGCGTGGGGTCTGGGAACGCCGGAAGTGGAGGCGGGTCGCCGCGGAGCGGTGAGACTGATCGGGATCGTTCCCGTGCCCGCTGTCGTTTCGGCGAAGACGCCGGGGCGGTCGTGGACCTGGCGGGTCGGTCCGATGACGCTCGATCACGCTGTCGAGCCCACCGCACGGGGCTCGAGAATAACGATGACCATGTCCGCGCCCGGCCCGTTGGAGACCGTTCTCGCGGCGACTTACGGGCCGATCGTGCAATTTCTCGTGCGGAGACTCGCACGGATCGCCGAACGCGATTGAGCTGTGCCGGGCGGTCGTTCCGGGGTGCCGCCAGGATGTGACGGGTTGTGCGGACCGAGGGGCGGGGTAGGGATGGCCCCGCCACGGGAGCCTTCTGCTTAGTCCCGCCGTACCTCCTCCAGCGTGCCGCCAATCGTGGAGTGATCGTGCAAGACTGACCTCATGGTGCGTCGCTTCGCCTTCCTGCACGACACTCTGCACGCGCCTGATCTGCTGCGCCGATGCCGGATTCCGAAGGACCTCGCTTCGGTCACCACGCGGGCTGCCGAAGTCGATCCGGTCGATGTAGGGCTCTCTCAAGACAATGTCGAGCGCGTGTGGCGATCCGTGGAGTCGTTGTACGGCAGCGGAATTCACCCAGCGCTCGCGCTCTGTGTGCGGCGCGAGGGCGCGGTAGTGCTCGATCGCGCGATCGGACACGCCCGCGGCAACGGGCCGGACGACCATCCCGATGCGGAAAAGGTGCTCGCCACGCCGAGCACACCGTTCTGCATCTTCTCGGCCACCAAGGGCACGACCGCGGCTCTCATCCACAAGCTCGATGAGAAGGGCCTGCTCCACATCGGCGACCCGGTGGCGGAATACCTTCCAGAGTTCGCACGCAGTGGCAAAGCCGGCATCACGATCGGGCACGTGCTGTCGCATCGGGCGGGAATCCCGGCCGCGCCGCCCGGCACGATCAACCTCGACATGTTCGACGACATCGAGTTCCTGCGCGAGGCGATCTACAACGCCCGCCCGGTCTTCCGCCCGGGCAAGCGCCAGGCGTACCACGCCGTGTCAGGCGGAATGGTGCTCGGCGAAGTCGTACGGGAAGTGACGGGTAAAAGCATCCGTGACGTGCTCGCGGAGGAGTTCCTCGATCCGCTCGGCTTCCGGTGGATGAACTACGGCGTCGCTGAAGCCGACATCCCCCGCGTCGGTCTGAACTACGTGACCGGTCCGGTCCTACTCCCACCGATGCGGCAGATCGCCACCCGGGCGCTGGGAGTGCATCCGGATATCGTGACCCGGATGTCGAACGACCCGCGGTTCGTGCGTGCGGTCCTCCCCGCGGCCAACGGCATCAGCACCGCGAACGAGCTGGGCCGGTTCTACGAAATGCTCCGTCTCGGTGGCGAACTCGACGGCGTTCGAGTCATGGAGGAGCGGACGATCCGTCGTGCTCTCATCCCGCAGTCCCACATGGAAATGGATCTGAGCCTCATTGCGCCGGTCGGCTTCAGCTACGGCTTCATGCTCGGCGGGAAGTACCTGAGCCTGTACGGGATGAACACGGCGCAGGCGTTCGGCCACCTCGGATGGATCAACATCGTGGGCTGGGCGGACCCGCAGCGTGCGTTGTCGGCCGCGCTCATCACGACGGGGAAGGCAGTGGTTTATCCGGAGGTTCTCCGGTTCTGGATGATCGCGCAGCAGATTGCGAAGGAGTTCAGGCCGGTCTGATCAGCCTCTGCTATCACGTGCTTGGACCAGGCAGTTGACTCGTTAGCGGTGACAGAATCGCAGAGGAGTTCATGCCAGTTGCCCCGGGCGCAAAGCATGGAGTGGCGTGCTCGCTTCATCTTGATGAACGTCGCAGCGATACCGCGGAGGTGCCCACCAGGATCAGCGGCCGCCCTCCTGGGTAGCACGGTGGCCGTGCCGCGTATTGGTGGTGTGATGCCCGTCAGGTCCATTGTTCGGAGCACTGATACGAACGGCTTGTCAGCTTGCTCGTAACTTGCGGCCATGTTCGCGCGCCCGTGTTGCGATGGCCCTGGCGGTCGCCACTTCTTCTCGATCGGCAGCGGGATCTGCGGCGACATGGTCGAAGAGCCGCGCTTTCCGCTCATACCAGTCCGCCTTCTGTTTCGCAGATGCGGTAGCCGCCGGCAGCTGTCGGATCAGCTCGCCGATCTCGCTGAGTACTGTTTCCATGTTTCGTCTCCGGAGGGGCACAGGTGCTGGCCGGTGATATCCGGTGTATCTGCTGATACACCGGTCACCCATATCTCTTATTCGGCGTACGCCGAGGTATGGATTGCCCTCCGGCTGCGTTGAGTAGATATTTCGCGGCGCGCGACCAGGGACTGGCACCACCTGAGGCGCGCCCACTACTGCGGACGCGCCTCCGCCCGATCTACGCCACCGCCTCCGTCAGGTCATAAACCGTCACGCCCCCAACAGTCTTAGCCGTGTAATGCGCCTGGACCCACGCAGTGATTTGACTCGACGAACCTGCCCGACCACCAGGACCACCGCCCATGCCGCCACCGGCGATGAAGTAGTGAATGTCGCCGTTCGCGACGTACTGCTGGAACTGCGCGAGCGTCGGTGAATCGTCGCTCCCGGTGAATCCGCCGATCGCCATGATCGAGGTGCCGGTCGACAACTCGAGCGGTCCGGCGGACATCGAGCCGATCGTCGCGGCTGCCCAGCGGTTGTCGGTGGCCCCCAGGAGAGCCTGCAGTTCGGCGTTGTCGCTCGACTCGCCCCGCATGCCACCGAAGCCAGCCATGCCTCCAGGTCCGCCCAGTCCTCGACCGGTCGCCGGCCCCGACGTCGGGATCGCGCCGTTGTGCGCGGTGACTGCCGTATCGAGTGCATAGGCCGCCGTGCCCCCGAAGCCGAGCAGCAGCCCCGAAACCGCAACAACCACGGTCGCCTTGCCGAGTTGATGCGCACCAACGGCGATCACCGCAGCCACGACAACAGAACCGACCACGATCACCCAGCGCAGCCACGGCAACCAGTCCGGGGTGCGAGCGAGCAGGGCGAATCCCCAGAGTCCCGTCGTCGCGGACATTGCAGCAAGTGCCGCACGGGCTGGCAGATAGTTTCGGCCCTTCCATAGTTCGACCACCGTGATGCCGACCAGAGCGGCAATCGCGGGAGCAAGCGCGACCGTGTAGTACGGGTGCATCGTGCCCTGCATGTAGCTGAAGACGATCCCGGTGACCAGGAGCCAGCCGCCCCAGAGGATGAGTCCGGCGCGAGTCCGATCGGTGCGCGGCATGCGGCGGGTGAACCACAGACCCGCGACCAGGCCGATCAGTGCCGCAGGCAGCAGCCACGAGATCTCGGTGCCCATCGAGTTGCCGAACATCCGGGTGATTCCGGTCGTGCCACCGAATCCGGCGTTGCCGCCGCCCATTCCACCGCCACCGCCTCCGGGGTTGCCGCTACCACCGAAGATCCGTCCGAGGCCGTTGTATCCGAGCGCAAGCTCGATCAGGCTGTTGGTCGTCGAGCCGCCGATGTATGGGCGCGAGCCGGCGGGCCATAGCGCCACGAGAAGCGGCAGCCATCCTGCACTCACGATGAGCGCGACGAACGCGACCAGCAGCTTGCGAATGCGCGCCCAGAAGGTGATCGGTGCCGCGACCAGGAACACGAGTCCAAGGGCCGGAAGAACCAAGAACGCCTGCAGCATCTTCGTGAGGAAGCCGAAGCCGAGTGCGACACCCGCGAACGCCAGCCAGCGCGTGCTGCCGTTCTCGGTTGCGCGAACGACGCAGTATGCAGCGAGCGTCATGAGGAAGACGAGCAGCGCGTCCGGGTTGTTGAACTTGAACATCAGTGCAGCTACTGGCGTCAAAGCGAGCGCGGCGCCGGCGAGGAGACCCGCCGCGGGTCCACTCCACCGTCGCACCGCCGCGGCGACGAGCGCCACCGACCCAACGCCCATCAGGGCCTGGGGGAGCAGCATCGAGAACGAGCTGAAGCCAAAGAGTCGGCCCGACAAGGCCATGACCCATAGGGCGGCGGGGGGCTTGTCGACCGTGATCGCGTTGCCCGCGTCGAGCGAACCGAACAGCATCGCCTTCCAGCTCTGGGTACCCGCTTGGACCGCGGCGGCGTAGAAATCGTTCGCCCAACCCGACGCGCTGAGGTTCCAGAGATAGAGGATCGCCGTCGCGACAAGGAGGCCATAGAGCCCCGGCCTCGCCCATCGCGGCTCGTCCGGACCGCCGGTGAGCAGCCGCTCACGCCACGTCGGACGCACGGCATCGGCCGGGGGATGGTCGATTGGTCGATGCTCCAAGGGCATCACAGTTGTGGTCATGCTCTTGATCGTTGAGCCGAAAGGTCCGATTTCGCTGGGAGCCACCTGTGCGCTTCCGCCGAGGCGTCCGGCAGCCCCCTGGTAGGGCACGCACAACGAATGCGGATGGCGTTCACAGCAATTCCGAAATTTCGCCCCTCACGATCGGACTGCACGCAAACGTAACCCCGCAAAAGGAGCAGCCATGAGCACTGAGCCGCCGAACTACTACCCGCCGCCGAACCCGCCGACTGACTCGCCTGCATCAACCGCGACCCAGACACTTCCGAACCCGGCGTGGGGTGCACCGCAACCTGCCACCGCCGCCAAGTGGTCGACCAAGAAGACTCTCGCGGCTGTAGGCATCGCCGTCGGAATCGCGGTTGTCGGCGGCGGTGCGATCTACGCACTGTCGAACTCGACGTCGAATTCGATCGAGCAGGGATTTGGGCAAGGCGGCGCACCGGGGCCGGGCGGCGGACAGTTCGGCGGCGGCATGCGCGGCGGCATGGGCATGGCCGTGCACGGCGAGTTCGTCGTCTCGGACGGCAACGGCGGATACACGACGGAGTTGACCCAGGAAGGAACGGTCACCGCGGTCTCCGACACATCGTTGACGGTGAAGAGCGCCGACGGATTCAGTCAGACGTACGCCCTGACCACCCCGTCCACGGTTGCCGTTGGAGACACGGTCAACGTCCGCGCGACGGAGTCGAACGGCACTGCGACGGCGATTTCGGTGCGCTCAGGTGCGGATGAGTTCGACCGCGGTCCGGGAGGTGGCCAGTTCCCGCCGGGACCGAACGGAATGGGCAACCCGTAGCGCGCACGGCCGGGCCGCATACGTGGCCCGGCCTCACTCCCCGCCGGGCAGATTGATCACGCGGACGGTCCGCAGCCGGCGACCGTCACCCGGCTTGTTGCCGATCCGCTTTCCGAACACCCCGGCGAGTTCTTTCGCGAACTCGACGAACTCCCGGTCGTCGAGCCACAGACCCGCGGTGGTGTAGCCGACGCCGTCGCGCACCAGGTCGATGTTGCCGGTGCTGAGGTACTTGTCGAAATCGGCAATCGCACCGGCGATGTAAGCGATGAACGCCTGGTGGTGGTCCTCGGCGGTCATGGCGGCCAACTCATCGGGTGTGATCCGCGTGGCCGCGAGATTGAGCCGGTACGACCGCTCGACGGTGCCGCGAACAGGGCGTTCACCTGCGACTTCGAGCATTCCTGCCGAAGTCAGGAGGTTCACGTGCCGGTACAGACTCGCCGGCGTGATGCCTAGCCTGTCGCTCAGTTCGGCGGTGGTCAGCACCTGATCACCCAGAAGCGACTGCACGATGCGCAGGCGCACCGGGTGCAGAAGCAGTTCGACGGTCGCCGGAACATGGCCTGCGGCGCGACGTGAACTGTTCATGCAGTCGATGTTACGCCGATTACTTTCACTATCGAAAATAATCGCAGATGTGTAATCATTGACCCATCACGAAAGGAGCTTCTCAATGACGACCCCCGACGAGAACAAGGTTCCAGCACCGCAGGGAAAGTTCGCCGGAATGCCGTACGACTGGCGCCGCCCGACCCTGGCCAAGCTCAAGGCTCGCTGGTGGAACCCGGATGAGCCGCGCGTATTCACCCCGAAGACCTTCGGTTGGGGCTACGACATCAACGTCTACCGACTCCTTCACTGGAAGAAATCCTGACGACCCAGAAGGCGTGAGTGCACTACTCTCGTCGTTGTGCTGCGGATTTCGTACTTCGGACCAGCCGGAACGTTCACCGAGATGGCATTGGCGAAGTTTGAAGCGGCAGGTGAATTCACCGGTGCGGGCGAGCGAAGCGACGGGGATGTGTCGGCGGTGACCCGCATCCCTGCCAAGTCGCAGCAAGCAGCCCTTGAGATGGTGCGCAGCGGTGCGGCCGACGCGGCCGTCGTCCCGATCGAAAGCTCGGTCGACGGCCCGGTCGCCGCCACCATGGACGCTCTCGCCGTCGGAAGTCGACTGCAGATCGTCGCGGAAAACGAACTCGACGTAGCATTCTCGCTGGTCGCGCGCCCCGGAACCACCCTCGCCGACGTCAAGGTCGTGCATGCGTATCCGGTCGCCGCGGCCCAGGTCCAGCAGTGGCTGACCAAGAATCTGCCCGACGCCGAGGTGGAGTACTCGGCGTCGAATGCCGCGGCGGCCGCCGATATCGCCGCAGGTCATGGCGATGCCGCGGTCTCGACCGCCCTCGCCGGACAACAGAACGGACTGATCAGCCTCGCGGACGGTGTCGCTGACTACGACGGCGCGCGCACACGATTCGTTCTCGTCTCCAAGCCGTGCCCACCACCGGCACGCACCGGCGCCGACCGGACTTCAGTGGTGTTCGGACTGTCCGACGAGCCCGGCTCCCTCTATCGCGCGTTCGCTGAATTCGCCACGCGCGGAGTCGATCTCACCCTCGCGCAGTCACGTCCCACGCGCACGACACCAGGCAAGTACTGGTTCTTCATCGACTGTGTAGGCCACATCGACGACCCAGCCGTCGCCGAAGCGCTCAAGGCGCTCCACCAGGTCGCCGGCGTTCGATACCTCGGCTCCTGGCCGGTGCCGGGCGTTGCGGGACGGACGCCGCCTTCCGGCGAAGAGTCGGCACAATGGCTCGCGAACATGCGAGCGGGGAAGCAGGGGCAATGATCACCGGTCGGCTGATTCTCGTCCGGCACGGGGAAACCGAGGGCAACGTCGCGCGTCGCCTCGACACGAAACTGCCGGGGTCGCCGCTCACCGAGGACGGCGTTGCGCAGGCTCTCGAGCTCGGCGAGCGCCTGCACTGGGAGAAGCCGATCGGCATCTTCAGTTCCGCCGCGCTGCGCGCTCGGCAAACCGCAGAACACGCACTGTCGACGATGGACCTCGACATCGCTCACACCGTGCTCGAGGGATTGCACGAAGTTCAGGCCGGCGACCTCGAGGATCGTTCGGACCACGCGTCCCACGACACGTTTCATTCGATCTACGCGCAGTGGCACATCGGGCTGCTCGATCAGCCCATCCCGGGCGGCGAATCGGGGCGCCAGGTGCTCGACCGGTTCGTGCCGGTCATCCAAGCGCTTCGGGCGGAACATCTGTCGAGTGGCGAACGGACGATCGTCGTCATCGCGCACGGTGCCGCAATCCGACTCGTCGCCGCCTACCTGGCCTCGATCCCGCCGCAGTTTGCACTCGCCAGCCACCTGCGGAACACCCAGTCGATCGAGCTGGGAGCGGTCGCGGACGGTTCGTGGCACTGCCTTCGATGGGGGAGTCTGCTCCCGCCGTTCGGCACCGAGGCCGAATCAGCCGAGGACCCCATGGGCTGACAAGTCCGGGACCGCGGTTGGCGCCACCGCCACCCGTGGACGTGCGGCTTCGGGAACGGGCGCGGGAGTCGCAACACCGGTCTGAGTGTTCAGGCGGGCACCGGCAAGGCGGCGGATTGTTTCGGGCACGTCTGGTTGGACGCGGCGAACCGTTGGACGGTTCCGGATCAGTCCAATTGCGGTTGGGTGTCATGAAGCCTGAAGATCGGGACCACCGAGCACGCCGGCTAGCCCCAGCCGAGTTCATGCAACCGATCCTCATCGAGCCCGAAGTAGTGCCCGAGCTCATGTCGGACCGTCACCTCGATTTCGTGCACGAGATCGTCTTCGTCATCGCACATCTCCATGAGCGGCTCGCGAAAGATCATGATGCGGTCGGGCAGCGACCCGGCGTAGTTGCTGTCCCGTTCGCCCAAGGCGACACCGACGTAGACGCCGAGCAGATGCGGATCGTCCGGATCGCGGTCCTCGACGAGGAACACCACATTGTCGATCGCCCGCGCGAACTTCTCCGGAATGCGATCGAGCGCGTCCGACACGAGTTCGTCGAAACGCGCTGCTCCGATCGAAACAGGCACTAGTTCCCGCCGGGCACCGGAGCGGGCTCGGCTCCCGGCAGCGGCGTCGGCATCGAGCGGCCCTCCGGCGCGCCGGCCAGCGGAACCGGCTTCTGACCGTTGATGAGCAGGCCATCGGTCTTGGCCGAATTCACCAGCGGCGCAAAGCCACCCGTGTCCTGCTTGCCGACCGAGCAGTTGACCTTCTTGCTTCCGGCGAGCCAGCTGATCGGGTCTGGGTTGTCCCAGAACAGCGTGAGCGTCTTGTTCTTGAGGGCGTCTGGCGAGCCGAGGTAGGCGTTCGCGGCCTCAGTGCAGACCTTGTTGAGGAACTTGTCCTGGTTCTCGACCGACGGCGAACCCTGCTTGAACTCGGCCCCGAGGTCGACGACCGAGACGATCTCGAAAGCGTGTTCCTTGCTGCAGTCGATCGGGTCCGTCGGCTGCCCCTGCATGATGCCGATGCACGTGCCCGGATCCCAGACACGGGACTGATCCTGGTCCGCGACAGAGCCCTTCATCGGCTGCAGACGCCCGGTCGTCGCGGTGATCTGCAGACCACAGCGAAGTGTGCGCTCACCGGCGGCCCAACCCTGCGGGCCCGGGTTGATCAGACCGGCGCTGAACTTGCCGAACGGGTCGAGCTTGCCGTGCAGATAGGACTTCGCAGCGGGAACGCAGTGGGTATCGCGCAGTTCGGCGAAGCGCAGGGTGCCCGGGAACGCGGAGTCCGGTCCGAATTCGGTGGTCGGGTACTTGGCAAGGTCGACCTCTGCGGTCACCTCGAAAAGGTGCTGTTCCTTGCAGTCGACCTTCGCCAGATCGCTCGCATCCGGCTTCTGCCACGTCAGGCAGGTGCCCTGCTTGGCGGTGCCGAATGCCGGTCCGGCCTTCGCGCCGGTCGTGGTCACCACGGCAGCTGTCGAAGATTCGTCGGAGCGCTGGAACTGGCTGGCGGCGATGGCGGTTCCGGCCACGAGCGCGGCGATGACCGCAGCCGCGAGGATGCCGCGGCGGAGCCAGACCTTGCGGTTTCCGGATTTCCGGAATGAACTCGGCGCGTCCGGACCCGGAGCGACCTCCGAAAATGACTTGGTCGCCGTGCTTCCAGGAGTGGTCTCGCCGGTTTTCGGCTTCCGAAGGCGCATGAAGTCCGAGAATACCCAGTTACGGCCCGCTGCCCGTTGAGGCGCTGCGTGACGATAGGGTTTTAGGCGTGATCGACCTGAAGTTCGTGCGCGAAAACCCGGCAGCCGTTCGCGACTCCCAGCGGTCCCGCGGCGAGAATCCGGACCTGGTCGATGCCTTGCTCGAAGCGGACGCCCGGCGTCGCGCCGCCATCAGTGCCGCCGACCAGTTGCGCGCCGAGCACAAGGCGCACGGCAAGCTCATCGGTCGCGCCTCGAAGGAAGACCGACCGGCGATGCTCGCCCAGGGTGCCGAGCTCTCCGCGAAGGTGAAGGCCGCCGAGGTCGAGGAGACCGCTGCCGAAGCCGCACTCGATGCTGCACATCGTGCGATTCCGAACGTCGTCGAAGACGGAGTGCCTGCTGGCGGCGAGGACAACTTCATCGTCCTCGAGACCGTGGGAGACATTCCCGATCTCGCATTCGAACCGAAGGACCACCTGTCACTCGGCGAGTCGCTCGGTCTCATCGACATGGAACGCGGCGCGAAGGTCTCGGGGTCCCGCTTCTACTTCCTCACCGGGTACGGCGCCCTGCTGCAGCTGGGATTGCTGCAGCTCGCGATTCAAAAGGCTGTGGCCAACGGCTTCACGCCGATGATTCCGCCGGTGCTTGTGCGGCCGGATGTCATGCAGGGCACCGGATTCCTCGGTGCGCATGCGGACGAGATCTACCACCTCGAAGAGGACGACCTGTACCTCGTCGGCACGTCGGAGGTTCCGCTCGCGGGCTTCCACAGCGGCGAGATCCTCGACCTGTCGAACGGTCCGATGCGGTACGCGGGCTGGTCGTCGTGCTTCCGCCGCGAGGCCGGCAGCTACGGCAAGGACACCCGCGGAATCATCCGGGTGCACCAGTTCGACAAGGTCGAGATGTTCATCTACGCGCGTCCGGAAGACGCCGTCGCCGAGCATCGGCGCCTTCTTGCGTGGGAGCGCGAGATGCTCGCCGCGATCGAGGTTCCGTACCGCGTGATCGATGTCGCCGCCGGTGATCTGGGGTCGTCGGCGTCGCGCAAGTTCGACTGCGAGGCGTGGGTTCCGACCCAGCAGACGTATCGCGAGCTGACCTCGACGTCGAACTGCACGACTTTCCAGGCTCGTCGCCTCGGAATTCGCTACCGCGATGAGAACGGCAAGCCGCAGGTTGCCGCCACGCTGAACGGAACGCTCGCCACGACCCGCTGGATCGTGGCCATTCTCGAGAACCACCAACAGGCTGATGGCAGCGTGCGGGTTCCGCAGGCGTTGGTGCCCTTCGTCGGGACGGATGTGCTGAAGCCGAAAGGCTAAGGGCGGGTGCGCCTCAGCCGGTTAGCGGCTACCGCCCAGTAGATTTCACTCCCGTGGCGAGTGCCGGGAAAGCCCGTGCCTTGGCGATTGTTGCAATCGCGGGTGTCGTAGCCGTCGCGGGTGTTCTCCTCACCGCGCGGATGTCGAATCAAGACGATGTGACGGACACGTCTGTCCAGGTGACGACCAGTCTTGCCATCAGCCAGCCGGCGACCGCAACGTGGGTGACTCCGTCGCGGAGCCCCCAGCCGTCGGTCACGTCGGCGGCGCGTTCGGAAGATCCGGCGACGTCCCCCATCACCCTCGAGCGTTCGCTGGTTCGAGCCAAATGTGTGCTCCCGCATTGGTCGGCCGGTGATGAACCGTTCCTGCGTGCGGCTCTCGTCTGCCTCGACGACGCGTGGCGCCCGCTGCTCGAGTCGATCAAGGTCGATTTCACACCGCCGACCCTCGTGCTCAGTGGCACCGGCACCGCGCCCGACTGCCGCCAGAAGCTCGAGAACAACAGCTACTACTGCGCGGGAACGATCTACCTCGATCAGAGCAGTTACCAGAAGACCGCGGCCGGACCTGCGGCCGTTGCGATCGCGGCGTTGTCGATGCTGTCGCACGAGTACGGCCACCACGTCCAGCAGCTCAGTGGCACCCTGCCGGCTGCCGTCACGCGAATCGACGCCGCCGGCCGAACGACCCCTCTCGGCCTTGAATTGATGCGGCGAACCGAACTCCAAGCACAGTGCCTCGCGGGGATGTTCATCGGCGCGACGTTCGACGAAGTGACCGTGGACGTCGCCAAACACGACAGCTATACGCGCGGTGACGCCCCAAAGCGGCCAGCCGATCATGGGTCGTCGTCGCATTTCGGCGGTTGGTTCAGTGTCGGTGCCGACCTCGACTCGCTGTCGGTGTGCAATACCTGGACGGCCGCGGCCGACGCGGTCAGCTGAGTGCGGAACCACGTCGCGCTCATCCTCGCAGTCGTCATCGGGATCGCGGTGGCCATCCAATCCCGGCTCAACGGAACTCTCGGCACCCGCATCCATGACGGAGTCGCCGCGGCGATCATCAGTTTCGGGTCGGGACTCGTCGTTCTGACGGTGTTCACCGTGGTCAGCGCCGCGCGACGGGCGCGGATGGCAGAGGTCGCGACGGCGGTGCGGACCGGGCGCCTGCGGTGGTGGCACTGCGTCGGCGGCCTCGCGGGTGCCTCGGCGGTGGCCAGCCAGGGCATCACGGTCACGACGATCGGCGTCGCGCTGTTCACCATTTCGATCGTCGCCGGACAAGTCGTCAGCGGCGTTCTCGTCGACCGTGCGGGTCTCGGACCCGCCGGCCGAAGTCCGATCACGGCTCGGCGCATCGCGGGAGCCGCGATCGTCCTGGCGGCGGTCGCGATGGCGAGCCATTCCTCCATCACCAGCGGTACGAATTGGTTGTTCGTCGTCTTTCCGGTCGTCGCGGGGGCCGCGACCGCATGGCAGATGGCGGTCAACGGCAAGGTTGCCGCAGTGGGTGGGCCGATGACATCCGCGCTCGTCAACTTCGCCGTCGGCACGACCGCGTTGCTCGTTGTCGGTGCAATCGTGGTCGCGAAGCGCGGCTGGCCCGGAGCGCTGCCGCACGAGCCGTGGCTCTACCTCGGTGGATTGCTCGGAATTCTCTTCATCGCGGTGTCGGCGAACATCGTGCACGTGCTGGGGGTGCTGTTATTGGCTCTCGCCACGATCGCGGGCCAACTCATCGGCGCGCTGGCGCTCGACTTGTTCGTGCCCGCGGGTCGGCACCTCAATTGGGGCGTCGTCGTGGGCTGTGTGCTGGCCCTGGTGGGGGTGTGGGTCGGCCGTCGCGGTGGGGCGCAGCCCAAGCACGACCAAGGCGGCACCGAATGACGGTGCCGCCCCGGGTCAGCTAGTCGAGGTCAGGCGAATCCACCCGCAATGCGGCCTCCTCCCGGAGTCGGTGGCTGGAACTTGGTCTCGAGTTCGATCTTCCGGCGGTCCGTGAACCAAGCCGCGATGAGCATCGCGAGACCGATGGCCAAGGCCGGGCCTTGCCACCAGTTGCGAGAGCTGGTGTTGGAGACCGGAATGATTCCGGGCGCCATTGCCTGCGACAGCGCAGTCGTACCGGTCAGGGCAGCTGTCGGTGCGGCCGGCACGCCTGGTGCGGACGCGAGTTTCACGTCAGCTCCGCCGGTCGAATCACCAACGATCGCGGTGACGCTCGGCGGCTCGAACACCACTTGCCCAGCGGCTTGCGCCTGTTGGGCCTGGTTGGCGTTCTGCACCCACCTCGGGTAGTAGCCCGTGTAGATGAAGACGTTGTTGCGGTAGTACCCGGTGCACCACTGCCCGCTCGGAGCGATGAACGTGTACTGCTCGCAACCACATCCATCCCAGTTCATGCCGCGGACACCGAGGATGAACTGAAGTGCCTGCGCACAGGAGTTTCCGGAGGTCCGAATCCACCCCGCACCTTGAACCCAGAAGTTGAAGTTGCATCCGTCGAACCACGATGCGTGTGCAGCGACTGCCCGCAGGCAGGCGTTGGTGACCGTGACCTGGGAGCCGTTCCAGCAGGTGCCAAGCCAGGCCAAATCAGTCGCGGAAACGGACTCCCGCGAGGACTCGGTCGACCGGTGGCGCGAGTCGTCCAGGGTTCCGGTCGTCACCGTGGTCACCAGCGCAGGGCGGCCGATGTTGGGCAACGTCGGGAAGTTCGGACGCTGAATGTTGGGTAGCCCGGCAGTCAGGACGTTCGGGATTTCCGGCTTCTGGAAAGTCGGGAAAGCCGAAGCGCCTGGCAGGGTCACCGTCGGAGCAGTGACGGTGGCTGCCTTTGGCAGGGCGGGCACCTTCACATCCGGAACCGTTGCGTTGCCGGCATTGGTCGCAACGGATGCCGCGGCGTTCGCAGCTTTCGTCGCGGCGTTCGCAGCCGCTGCTGAAGCGGCTTGAGCTGCGGAAACCGCGTTAGGTACCACGGCTGCAGCCGCCGGCACCTTCGGGTCCGGAACCGTGGCAGCGGCAACCGCTGGTTTCGGAACGTCCGGAACCACTGGTGCTGGAACGACCACCGCCGGCTTCGGAATGTCTGCAACGACGGCAGGCTTCGGGACGTCCGGAATCACGGGCGCCGGAACCACTGGAGCCTTGACGACCGGAGCTTCGATGACTGGAGCTTGGACGACCGGACGCGGAACTTCCGGGACGACCGGTGCCTTGTAGACGGGCGCGGGTGGCGGTACGTACGCCGGTGCCTTGTAGACGGGCGCGGGCGGTGGTACGTAGGCCGGGACCTCGAGAACTGCTGGCGCATCGGGGTCGAGGACGGGTCGGTGTGGACGCGCGCCGGCGGGTCCTCCGCTGGAGAGGACCAACCCAACGCATATTGGGCCGAGAATTATTGCTCGGCGGATGAACATGGCACGCAAAGGATGCCCCTTTGTCCTGGATTCCCGCAGGGCCCGGGAACCACAGACGCGGCTCTTTGTTGTGAAGGGTTTGGCGGCTCGTGGCCGTCGAACCACAGGAAGGCAAAGCCGAATCTTCCTGTCGGGTGTTTATCCGGCTGCCCATGCCAGTGTCGAGAATGGCCACACCAGTGCCTGTTGGGCACCTTGCCGTCGACGAGCGGGATCACAGGGTCTAGACGAGCTAGATCACAGGGATCTACTAGCAAGGTTCCTCCTTTTACGAGCTCAGCGCCATGTCTGAGGAGAGGAATTTTGGCGATTTCTCGATCCCGTTCGGATTGGGCTGTTCGCGGTGAACCCCACGCTGCCGCAAGCGATATGGCGTTGATCTCGGCGAGTTGGCGATCATCGTTTCCGGCCAGCGGCGCCGCGTTCCCGGCGGGTCCTCACCGGATGAGGTGAGGCTCTCTCACGTACGGGGTTACGTCACCGTAAGTCGACCGCTACGCTAGCGGGCGTGGATCCGGTTTATCGCACCGTCGTCGGCTTTGCTCGCACGCTCTTCGCCGTCCAGGGCCTGAAGTTCACCGTCAGTGGATACGAGAACATCCCTGATGTGGGCGGCGCGGTTGTCGCGATCAACCACACCGGATACCTCGACTTCGCGTACTCGCACCTTCCGGCACGGTCGTTCAAGCGCAAGAAGAACCGCTATATCCGCTTCATGGCGAAGAAGGCCGTGTTCGACAACGCGATCTCGGGCCCGATCATGCGCGGCTGCAAGCACATTCCGGTCGACCGTGAGGCTGGTGCCGGTGCCTACGCGGTTGCCGTTGAGCGCCTGCAGGCCGGGGAACTCATCGGCATGTATCCCGAGGCGACCATCAGCCGCAGCTTCGAGATCAAGCACTTCAAGTCCGGCACTGCCCGCATGGCGCTCGAGGCCGGCGTGCCGATCATCCCGGTCATCGTGTGGGGTGCACAGCGCGTGTGGACGAAGGGCCAGCCCAAGCACATGGGCCGCACCAAGACTCCGATCGTCGTCATGGCCGGCACGCCGCTGCAGCCCGAGGGCACCGCGGAAGAACTCACGGCAACGCTGCATCAGGTGATGTCGGACATGCTCGCGAAGGCGCAGCAGGATTACCCGATGGAGCCGGGTGCTTACTGGGTCCCCGCCCGCCTCGGCGGTTCGGCGCCGACCCTCGAAGAGGCCAACGAGCTTGACGAGGCGGAGATCGCGGAGCGTCGCGCCAAGCGCGAGGCGAAGGGCGAGTAGTTCTTCTCAGGCGAGCGGAATGTCGTTGTCGCCCTTCGACGCCTGATATTGGTCCGACAATTCCTGGTACCGGTCCTTGATTCGCTTGATCTGCTCGAGCAACTCACTGCGTAGCGGCTCGGCCTCCGCCTCGGCGAGCGCGGGGATCGAGTACGCGGTCCAGAACTTGTTGGTGCGCCGGTAGCCGCCGGGTTCGAGGCCGAACAATTCCTTCAGGATCGTGAGGTCGTGGGGGATCGCGAAGGCGTCTCGCGAATCCTCGTGGCTGTAGAAGTAGTAGTAATTGTCGAATCCGGCCCACGTGATCGCCGACATGCACAACGTGCACGGCTCATGCGTCGTCAGGAAAACGAGGTCCTTCGTGGAAGGCCGGTCGGCCATTTCGTAGAACTGATTCAGCGTGTTGATTTCGCCGTGGAGAAGTGGGTTATCGGTTTCGCTGTTGGTCCCGGCGATGACGAGAGACAAGTCCGATTTCCGCAGGACCGCCGCACCGAAAACCTTGTTTCCGGAAGCGACGCCGCGCGCTGTCATAGGCAGGATTTCGGACTCGATCACCTCGAGTAGACGGGCCGCGATCGGTGTGTCGGCCATGTCCGAATCGTAGCCCCGCGGCCTCGACAAAAACCAGGCAAACGTACCGAATGGTTTGCCGGACGGGCGTGTCGCCGGGCCATTGGCTTTGGCGCAATGTGAACTCGGTCGGCGTGTGACGCTCCCCATTTCCGCAGCATTTCGGCCTGAATACCTGGTACTGAGGTGGCAGCAATGGTTCGATTTCAGAAGAGCTTTTGTTCCAAAACGGAGGTGCTCGAAATGCCATATGACGTCGCTCGGTCCGGTAAGGAAGCCGGCGCTGCTGCCGCCGATGTAGCCAACAAGGCCGCGGAAGCTGCTGGTTCGGCGATCGGCACGATAGGAGACGCCGCGCGGGCCGGCGCCACTGCCGCGGGCTCGGCGGTCAGCGCGGCGGGCGGCGCGGCCGGCACGGCAACCGACCTTGTCGGCAAGGCGGCCGACGCCGGGGCGATGGGTGCCGGCAAGGTCGCCGAAGGGGCAGCCGATGTTGTCGCCAAGGCCGCCGAAGCCGCGGCGGAAGCCGCGCGCATCGCTGCGGAAGCTGCCCGGGTCGCAGGTGAAGCCGCTGTCAAGGCCGCCGAAGCGGTGTCGTCGGTGGCGGCGATCTTCGGCCGTTCGATCGAAGCCGGCGCAAACGCGCTGAACCGAGCGGCCAATGCCGCTGGTGGCGCAGTCGGTTCGGCAACCGATGCCGTCGGTGCTGGCGCGGGTGCACTCGGTGCGGCAGTCGGTGGCGTCGCGGACACCGTGATCTCGTCCGGAACCGAAGCCGCGAGCGACGTTCTCGACACCGGAACCTCGCTCGGGACCTCGACGCTCGGCACCGCGACCGGACTCATCGGCAAGGCCGGTTCCACCGTCGAGTCGGTTGTGGGTAGCGCTGGGTCCGCCGCTGGCAAGGCAATGGATGCGGCGGCCGACGTCGCCAAGAAGGTCGCCGGGGACAAGGAGAAGGACGAGGTTCCGCCTCCGCCGACTCAGTATTACGACCCCAATTTCGGCCGGTAAACGCCAGGCGAAACCTCGAAGCCGCGCAGTGAGCTCATCCAGCTAGCACTGCGCGGCTTCTGCTGCTCAGGCACTATGGATCCATGGCTGACGAATGGTTGAACATGGAAAAACCCCACCTCGTCGCCACTGATGTGGACGGAACGCTGCTCGGTGACGACGAACGAGTGAGCGCGCGTAACCGCGATGCGGTCAGTGCGGTGGTCGCGGACGGGGTTCCGTTCGTGCTGGCCACGGGCCGGCCGCCGCGCTGGATCACGCCGATCACCGAACAGCTTGGGTACCACCCGCTCTCCGTGTGCGGAAACGGTGCGGTCATCTACGACAGCGCCGCCGACCGGATCTTGCAAGCGTGGACGCTCGACGTCAACACGATGCACATGATCGCCGGAATGGCCCTCGCGCTGTTCCCCGGGTGCGGTCTTGCTACGGAGAGAGTGGGGGAGAGCGCCCACGACCAGGCCAATCCGCAGTTCGTCACGTCGCCGGACTACGAGCACGCCTGGCTGAACCCGGACAACGTCGAGTTGACGACTCGCGACGTTCTCGCGATCCCGGCCATCAAGATGCTGATCCGATTCCCGACCGCGACGAGCGACTGGATGTACGAACGCCTCGCGCCGCTGGTCGGCGACAGCGGGGACGTCACCTTCTCGACCGAGAAGGGGCTCCTCGAAGTGTCGGCGCCAGGGGTTACGAAGGCCTCTGGATTGCGTTGGGCCGCAGAATATCTGGGCATCGAGCCGCGTCGAATCGTGGCCTTTGGCGACATGCCCAACGACGTTCCCATGCTGCACCTCGCGGGCCATGGCGTGGCCATGAAAAACGCACACCCGGACGCCCTCGCCGCGGCGAACGAGGTCACTGCCTCGAACTCCGACGACGGGGTCGCCCGGGTGTTGGAGCGTTGGTGGACGGGAACGTCTCCGGCTACTGGGTAAGGGTCGTGACGACGCCGGTCAGCTTGTTCAGGATCAGCGACCCGCGCTGGAACTTGAACGTCTGAGTGTCCGCCGTGGTCGCGTCGGCCAACGGCATACCGAGCTGACCGGTGACGTTGCCCGAGGCCATGAACTTCTTCAGAACCTCGCCCAGCAGCACGATCGTCTGCGGCTGGGTCGACGTGGCGTCGGCCGTGCCCACGGTCGTCGACTTGGCTGCCGTGAAGATGATGCCGTTCGCGAACTTCGCGACCGACTGACCGCTCGACGTCGTGAGCAGGCCGGTCAGAGCCGGTCCGAGCTTGCCGGTGGCACCGCCTTCGGCAACCCAGCGCTTGGCGACGGCGTTGTCGTCGGTCGGCTGCAGCACGGCGGTGGTGAGTCCCGACAACAGAGTCGACAGCGATCCCGTCGCCGATGTCGTGGTCGCACCCGAAGCGCCCGCGGCGTCGGCGGGTGCCGAAGCCTTGATCTCCGCCGGGAGGTCCGGTGCGGCCGGAACCGGAGCGGCATCCACGGCCGGAGCCTGCGGAGTTGCGGGATCAGCAGGAGCGGCCGGGGTAGCCGGAGTCGTGTTGCCAGTGCCCGCGAGCAACTGGGCAATATCCGTCAGCGGAAGCGTCTGCGGCGTCACGCCCTGGACGCTCGCCGCGATGGTGCGGATCTGGTCCAGGTCGGCGTAGGCCGCGTCACCCGGGCAGTCGGTCGTACCGACGTCGCGGTGGGCGAAGATGTTCGGCAGATCGACCGCTTCACCCTGCGGGTACTTCGTGTAGGACGTGCCCTCGGAGTAGTGGGTGGCGTGGCCCTTCGGGTCGACGCCGGCCATCTTGAGGCGCCAGCCGAGGTAGGTGCCCGTGGCCTTGAGCTGCTCAGCGGTCGGCTGGTCGGTGTCGAACGTGCCCATCATTGCGACACCCACGGTGTTCTCGTTGAAGCCGCCCGCGTGGGCGCCCTCGACGTTGCGGGTCATGCCACCGTAGCGACCTTCGAAAGTGCGTCCGAAGCGGTCGACAAGTGCCTGGTAACCGATGTCGCACCAGCCCAGAGTCTGTGCGTGGTACTTGTAAATCGAGCGCACGATGCCCGCCGACTCTTCCGGCGTGTAGTCGTTGCGACCGGCCGTGTGGTGCACGGTTCCGGCGCTGACCTCGTCGTCGTAGGTCGGCTCTTCGCAGCGGATCGACTCGTCGGCCCCCCACTCCGCGCGCGTCACGACCTCGGGTCCGCCGTTCGGCAGCTTCTCGAACTTGAGGTTCGCGTCGTCCTGCGTCTGACCTGGGTCGATGAGCACGGCCGTGAGGTCGTCAGCGGTCGTGGTTGCGGCGGCGTTGGGATCGGCGGTGGTCGATGCGTTGGCATCGGTGGTGGCCCCGTTCGCGTCCGTCGGTGCGGCGGCCGGGTCAGCGGCGTGCAGGGGCGTGCTGAAAGCAGCGGGCTTGATGCCGGTCGCCGCCGCCTTCGGCAGCTGCTCGAGCGCCTGGCCAGCGGCCGCGGCGTCCTTCAGACCGGAGGTCAGCATGACCTGGACGTCGTTCGTCTTGCCGACGTAGATCGGGTCGGTGCCGGTGAGTGCACCCGGGTTGTTCGAGCGCCAGCCGAGTGCCTCGGCCTCGGTCCACGGACCCCACGAACCATCGGCGAGCTTCGGCCGCACCTGCGCGACGGTTCCGCCGGCCATGTCCTTCGCGGCCAGCGCGACCATGCTGAACGGCTGGTCGCGGTGGATCTCCTTGACCTGCGTGCCGTACTTGGCGGCGACGTCCGAGGGCAGCGTGTCCGGGTTGACCAGTGCCGACGGATCTGTGATCGGCGACTCGCCCGGCACGCCCGGAAGCGAAACCGGGAGCTTGATTCCGTTGGGAAGCGGGAGCGACGTGAGGTCCGACAGGCGGAAGTCGGGAAGGTCGAGACCGGTTAGTTGCTTAATCGGAATGACAACGTCCGGGACCGTCTTCAGCAGAACAGACGCTAAATCGGTTGGATGGGCGTTGTCGGTGTTCTTGATGTCGGGTCCGTAATTCAGTCCGATGACTCCGAGCGGACTGGCAACTGTGGCTAAGGCAACGACTCCGACGACGAGCGAATGCTTCCGGCGGCGGTTCGGCAAGGCGGACTCCCAACATCTGCGGATGTAACTAGGAGCACGCTACTGAGGCCAAAAGTCCCTATTCAACCTCACGTAGAGGGTTAGTCAACATTGTGTCCAAAGCGCAGCCCAATGGATCCGCTTGGCGTTATTAGGAATTGGTTTCGTATTAGGAACGCCTAATTCGAAACCACGAGGAGTCGACGTGCGCGCACCGCGCTGGGGTTTCATTGCTTCGTCAGCCGTCGTCGGCCTTCTCATCGCTTCTGGACCCGTCTATCAACCTGTGGTCGCGGCCGATGCCGTCTACACCTTCGTCGGTCTCGGCAACGGTCATGGCCGAGGCATGGGGCAGTGGGGTGCCTTCGGCTATTCGCAGATGGGCTGGACCGCGGAGAAGATCGTTGGTCACTTCTATCCCGACGCCACGCTCGGTAAGGCGCCGGCCGCGCCCATCACCGTTCGCCTCGAGTACCGCGACGGCAAGAACCTCGACGTCACCTCTGATGCCGGAATGTCGATCGACGGGCAGAAAGTCGCACCGGGTCAGGCCATTCACCTCGACCTCAGCGGCGACTACACCGTCACCGAAGGCTGCAACGGCGCTCAGGTGTCCACCGGGCATTCGGACAGCCTGCGCATCGATCCCATTGCGCCCGGAATCAACCGCCCGGAGAACGAGCACCTGCAGTTCTGCGGCGGCAATGCGTACCGCGGTTCGCTGGGTCTTGCCGACGACGGCGGCGCGGTAACGGTCAACACCGTCGACGTCGACGACTACCTCCGCGGCGTGATCCCGTCCGAGATGATGGCGGGCTGGGCGGACAAGAACGGCTTCGAGGCGCTGCGCTCACAAGCGATCGCGGCACGGTCGTACTCGCTCTCCGAGCACCGCCAGGATTACGCGCAGACGTGTGACACCCAGTCGTGCCAGGTTTACGCGGGTTCGAGCATCGAAGACCCGCGTACGGACAAGGCGGTGCTGAGCACCGCGGGAACCGTTCTCATGCAGGACGGCAAGATCCTGCGCGCTGAGTATTCGGCGTCGACCGGAGGTCTCACGGCGAGCGGAATCGTCGACGAGGGTGACCGCATTGCGCCGGGCCACTGGGAGAAGGCCGTCACCGCCGGCGACATCGGCAAGGCGCTCGGCGTCGGCAACCTCGAATCGCTCGAAGTGACCAAGGCTCAAGACCGCCACGTCACGTCGGTTCACGTCGTCGGTAGTGAGAAGACGATCGACGTCTCCAGTGGAGAGCTCAACGGAAAGCTCGACATCGGCACGAGTGAATTCCAGATCATCGTTCCGGGCGCGTACCCCGCGCCGAGGCCGGGCGAGCCTGCGGTGCCGGCACCGCAGAACGTCCCGACCGCTCCGGTGCCGCAGCTCCCGATTTCGATTCCGTCGCCGGAAACGGTTCAGGAAATGGCGGGACTGGCTGGATCGCTGTCCGGACCGGTGCTTCAGCAGGTCATCGCCAACCTGCAGCACCTGCTCGCCGCATCGCCTCAATAACGCTTGACATTGACGCAGCGTCAACTTGCAGACTTGTTCTCATGACGCGATACGCACGACCCGAATGGTCGATCCAAGAGCTTGCGAAGGCTTCGGGAACGACCAGTCGGACGTTGCGGCACTACGACGAGATCGGGCTGCTCCCGCCCACTCGGATCGGCAGCAACGGATACCGCTACTACGACGAGGAAGCACTTCTTCGTCTGCAGCGGATTCTGCTTCTGCGTGATCTCGGGTTGGGGCTGCCCTTGATCGCCGATGTCCTGCAAGGCCAACAGGACACGGTGTCCGCACTGTCGATCCACCTGCGCTTCCTCGAAGAGGAGCGCAATCGGATCGGCCGGCAGATCGCATCGGTGAAATCAACGATCAGCAAGACACAAGGAGGTGAGCCACTCGTGGCTGACCAAGTATTCGACGGATTCGACCACACGCAATACAAGGACGAGGTGATCGACCGCTGGGGCAAGGACGCCTACGAAAGTGGCGACCGCTGGTGGCAATCCATCACCGACGAGCAGAAGCAGGAGTTCGGCCAGCGTCATGTCGACATCGCGGCGGACTACGGCAAGGCCCACGCGGCCGGGCTGTCCGTTGAATCGGACGAGGTCCAGGCGATTGTGAAGCGTCACTACGACTGGATCGTCCTGGGTTGGCAGGGGCGCAAGCCCAACGCCGACGCCTTCACCGGCCTCGGCGAGATGTATGTCGCCGACGACCGATTCCGTGCGAACTACGACGTACACGGCGCGCAGACCGCCGAGTTCGTCCGGGACGCCATGGTCGCGTACGCGCTCAAGGAGCTCGTCTAACTACGCGCTCAAACGATTCGGTGCTCTCTTGGCATCGCCATCCACATATATCGATGGCGCCGCCGGGGGAGCACCGTTTCGTTTCGCACCTCACCACACGAACGGGATGATCCGCTTCCGCGTTGCCGCAAAAACCCGATATCGGTCGCCGAGGTCTCGCTCGAGCTCCCGCTCCTCAACGCGGATCCGGTGCAGCGTGCCGATGAAACTGACACCCACGATCAATGCCAGCGACAGCCAGTTGGCATAGAGCAATCCGATACCGATCAAGACGAGCAGGATTGCCGCGTAGCTCGGGTGGCGCAGAACGCGATACGGGCCGGTGGAGACAACCACCTGATCAGCGCTGGTCTGCACGCGGAAGGTGAAATAGGCGCCCAGAGTGCGGAAGCACCACAGTCGAAGCGCGATACCGGCCCAGAGGAACAGGAGCCCGAGGGTCGCGGGCACCGCTCGCGGGTCAATCGCCGCGGCGGGAACCAGCCTCGATGCCGCGACCGCGGCAAGGACTCCCGCGGCACCGAAGATCTTGACGACGCGGTAACTCCCGGAATCGGCATTACGGGCGTCGGCCCGTTGTCGCCGGCCCTGACGCAGCTCGACCGCCAGCCACCCGACCACGGTGACCAGGACGACGATATGCAGCACAACCAGGTAGGAGTGCATGTCCTGATGGTAGTTCGACGCAGCGACTGAGAGCCCTCTGTGAACCCGACACCCCCGGGCGCGCGTAAACCCCCCGGGGCGATCGGCTCCGATAGGCTGAACCACCGTGACCGGTGCAAATACAGACGGCCGTTTCGACCTGATTGTCGTCGGTTCAGGATTCTTCGGACTCACAGTCGCGGAACGATGCGCCTCGCAGCTCGGCAAGCGTGTACTGGTCCTGGATCGTCGCCACCATCTCGGTGGGAACGCCTACTCCGAAGCTGAACCCGAAACCGGCATTGAGGTGCACAAATACGGTGCCCACCTCTTCCATACGTCGAACAAGCGCGTGTGGGACTACGTCACGCAGTTCACCGAGTTCACCGGTTATCAGCACCGCGTCTTCGCCCTCTACAAGGGCCAGTCGTATCAGTTCCCGATGGGCCTGGGCCTGATCTCTCAGTTCTTCGGCCGGTACTACAGCCCGGAGGAGGCGAAGGCGCTCATCGCCGAGCAGGCCTCCGAATTCGACAGCAAGGACGCGAAGAACTTCGAAGAGAAGGCGATCTCGCTCATCGGCCGCCCGCTGTACGAGGCGTTCGTGAAGGAGTACACCGCGAAGCAGTGGCAGACCGACCCGAAGAATCTTCCCGCGGGGAACATCACGCGACTGCCGGTCCGCTACAACTTCGACAACCGCTATTTCAACGACACCTACGAGGGTCTGCCGGTCGACGGCTATACCAAGTGGCTCGAGAATATGGCTGAGCACGAGAACATCGAGGTTCGTCTCAATACGGACTATTTCGACGTTCGCGACGAACTTCGTGCCGAGAATCCGGGAGCGCCCGTCGTCTACACCGGTCCGCTCGACCAGTACTTCGACCACGCCGAAGGTGAACTAGGTTGGCGCACACTCGATTTCGAAACTGAGGTGCTGCCGATCGAGGACTTCCAGGGCACCCCTGTGATGAATTACAACGACGGCGATGTGCCGTACACGCGTATTCATGAATTCCGCCACTTTCACCCTGAGCGTGATTACCCGAAGGACAAAACGGTGATTATGCGGGAGTACTCGCGATTCGCCGAAGAGGGTGACGAGCCGTACTACCCGATCAATACGCCCGAGGATCGCGCCAAGCTCACCGCATACCGTGCCCGCGCCAAGCAGGAGACGGAATCCGCGGGAGTGCTGTTCGGTGGTCGACTCGGCACCTACCAGTACCTCGACATGCATATGGCGATCGCGAGTGCGTTGGGAATGTACGACAACGTGCTCCGTCCGCATTTTTTAGACGGTGAGCCGTTGCATGAAGTGAACGGAGCCGATCAATAGTGGGAGAGCCAAACGTGAGTTCAGCAGTGCAGTTGCTCCAGCGCGTCATTTTGCCGCGCCCGGGCGAGCCGCTGGACGTGCGATCGCTCTACATCGTCGAAGCCGAGACCAATCCGCGCCGGTCACACGCACCGGCACGCACGTCTCTGAGCATCGGAGCCGAGTCGGAAGTCTCGTTCTCGACGTATTTCAACGCCTTTCCGGCGAGCTACTGGCGGCGTTGGACGGTCCTCAAGACCGTTGTCCTCAAGCTCCAGCTGAGCGGCCACGGTCGCGCCGACGTCTACCGCTCGAAGGTCGACGCCTCGCGTATCCACATCCAGGGCCAGGAATTCAACAACGAGACGATCGAATTCGAGATCGAACTCGCGCCGTTCGAAGACGGCGGCTGGATCTGGTTCGACATCACGAGCGACACCAAGGTCGAGCTGGAAGCTGCGGGTTGGTACGCACCGCAAGCGGCTCCGGGTGCGGGGACGATCGCCGTCGGCATCCCCACGTTCAACCGCCCGACCGACTGCGTCAAGGCACTCAAGGCGCTGGTCAGCGACCCGCTCGTGATGGAGCACGTCACCGCCGTCATCGTTCCGGACCAGGGCACGAAGAAGGTCGTCGACGAGCCCGGCTACGACGAGGCCAAGGCCGCGCTCGGCGACATGCTCACCATCCACGACCAGCCCAACTGGGGTGGATCGGGTGGCTACAGCCGCATCATGTTCGAGGCGCTCAAGCGGACCGACGCCGAATACATCCTCTTCATGGATGACGACATCGAGATCGAGCCCGACTCGATCCTGCGCGCGCTCGCCTTCGGCCGCTTTGCCAAGAAGCCGATGCTCGTCGGTGGTCAGATGCTCAACCTGCAGGAACGCAGCCATCTGCACACCATGGGCGAGATCGTGCACATGCCGCACTTCATGTGGGGCGCGGCGCCGAACGTCGAGTACGACCACAACTTCGCCAAGTACCCGCTGACCGACCGCGAGAACTCGAGCCTGCTGCATCGCCGCATCGACGTCGACTACAACGGCTGGTGGATGTGCCTCATTCCGCGCAAGGTCGCGGAGGAGATCGGTCAGCCGCTCCCGTTGTTCATCAAGTGGGACGACGCCGAATTCGGACTGCGTGCCCGGGAGGCCGGCTATCCGACGGTCACCATGCCGGGTGCGGCGATCTGGCACATGGCGTGGAGCGACAAGGACGACGCCATCGACTGGCAGGCGTACTTCCACCTGCGCAACCGCCTGGTCGTCGCCGCGCTGCACCTCGACAACGATGGAAAGGCCCTGGTCAAGAACACGATCAAGGCAACCATCAAGCACCTTGTCTGCCTCGAGTACTCAACCGTCGCGATCCAGAACCTGGCGATCGAACACTTCCTCGCCGGACCGGACGGCCTGTGGGATCTGCTGCCGAGCGCACTCGGACAGGTCCACGCCATTCGCAAGGAGTACCCGGACGCCGTCGTTCTCCCGACGTCGGCCGACCTGCCGCGGGCCTCGCGCGCTGACGTTCCGGCTGTCGGACTCCCGACGAACCCGATCGCGAAGGTCAAGCGCCTGGCCAACGGTGTGCTGCACAACCTCAAGCCCGCCAAGGAACAGCACCACGTCACGCCGCAGCTCAACGCCACGACGGCCGAGGCTCGCTGGTTCCTGTTGTCGCAGGTCGACGGCGTGACCGTCACGACCGCCGACGGCCGGGGAGTGGTGTACCGCCAGCGCGACCGCGAGAAGGCCAAGGACCTGCTGAAGGAAGCACTCCGCCTGCGCAAGGAACTCGCGCGTCGATTCCCGGAGATGAAGGCGCAGTATCGGGCCGCGCATCCGGTTCTCACGAGCCGGGAACGCTGGGCCGAGTTGTTCGCGACTGTCGCGGCAGGAGGAGGGCCTGAGCAGCGCAGCGACGAAGGAGCGAGGAGCGGAGGGTCCGACGGGCCGCGCGAAGGCAGGGCCGAATGATCATCGACACCACCCCGACCGAGATCGCGATCCTCGAATCCGTCCAGTCGACGGTCGGGTCGCATCCGGCTGCCATTCCCGCCGCTCGGGCGATGTCGCACTTCGGCGAGCATGCGCTCGGCTGGATGGGCATTGCCGCGGTCGGCGCTCTGGCGGACCCAGCGCGGCGCAAGCAGTGGATCGGTGTCGGGGTCGGCGCGGTCGGCGCGCATGCGGCGTCGATCGCCATCAAGCGAATCGTGCGCAGGCGTCGGCCGAGCGACCCGCGCATCGCGGTCAACGTCTCCACCCCGAGCCGCTTGAGCTTCCCGTCCTCGCACGCCACGTCGACGACGGCGGCAGCGATTCTTCTGGGCCGCCTCACCGGGCTGCCGGTGGTGCCGATCGTGGTGCCGCCCATGATGTTGTCCCGGCTGGTCCTGGGCGTCCACTACCCGACGGATGTGGCAGCTGGAGCGGCGCTCGGCGCTGCCTCGGCCGCCGCCGTCATTGCATATGAGAACCGGAGCGGGCGATGACTTTGCAAGATAACGAACTGCGAGACGAGATCCTCGCGCGGCAGTTACCCCAAGCGAGGACGCAGATGAGTGAAGAGCCGACGACCGCCGAACTGGCGTCCGGTGTGGTGAAGGGTCCGCCGAAGTCACTCGCTGCCGGCCTCGTGAAAGCGATTCGGCCGCGGCAGTGGATCAAGAACGTCCTCGTTCTGGCCGCGCCGATGGCGGCCGGATCGGTCACCGACCTGGGAGTCCTCGGACCGGTTGCGATCGCGTTCGTCGTGTTCTGCCTTGCCGCCTCCGGCATCTACCTGATCAACGACGCGCTCGACGTCGAGGCCGACCGTGCCCATCCCACGAAGCGGTTCCGTCCGATCGCGGCCGGTGTCGTCCCGATCAACCTGGCCTACGCGCTGTCGGTCGTTCTGCTGAGCGCCTCGATCGCGCTGTCGTTCGTCGCGGACTGGCACCTCGCCGTCGTGATGGCTGTCTACATCGCGATCCAGCTCGGGTATTGCTTCGGGCTCAAGCACCAGGCCGTCATCGACATCTGCATCGTGTCGTCGGGCTTCCTGCTGCGTGCCGTCGCCGGTGGTGCCGCTGCGTCGATTCCGTTGTCGCAGTGGTTCTTGCTGGTCATGGCGTTCGGCTCGCTGTTCATGGCGGCCGGAAAGCGGACTGCCGAACTCGAGATCGCGCTCACCACGGGCAAGAAGATCCGCAAGTCGCTCGAGTACTACACTCCGACCTATCTGCGCTTCATCTGGGGCATGGCGGCTACCGCCGTCGTCATTTTCTACGGTCTGTGGGCGTTCCAGCAGGACGCGGCGAAGGACACGTCGTGGTTCGCCATCTCGATGATCCCGTTCACTGTCGCGATCTTGCGCTATGCGGTCGTCGTCGACAGCGGCCGCGGAGGTGAGCCCGAGGAGATCGCGCTCGGTGACCGGGTGCTTCAGGTCCTTGCGATCGCCTGGATCGGAGTCGTTGGTGTCGCTGTCTACTTCGTTTGACGATGAGCTTGTAGACCAAGCGGTCACGGAGGAGGGCGCGGAGCCGGACGGTGAGGGTCCGGCCCCAGCGCCCAAACCCCAACGTGATCGACTGGACAGCCTCAGCCGACTCGTGTTCCCTACGGGGATCGCGGTGTCGGTTGCGCTGTTTCTCTACGGTGCTTGGGAGCGACGCTGGATCGCCGATGACGGGCTCATCGTGCTGCGGACGGTGCGCAACCTCCTCGCCGGCAATGGTCCGGTGTTCAATGCGGGGGAACGCGTTGAAACCAACACGAGCGTCCTCTGGACGTACCTGAACTTCCTGGTCACGTGGGCAACGGGTGCTCGCCCGGAGTACGCGGTCCTCGGGTTGACGCTGGTCCTCGACGCTTTCGCCGTGGTGTTCGCGCTGCTCGGCGCGGCCCTGCTGTGGCACCTGCGGCCCGGCAAGGTCCTGCTGCCGGCCGCCGTGCTCGCCTACATCGCTCTACCGCCCGCGCGCGACTTCGCGACGAGCGGTCTCGAGACGCCGCTCATCATCTTCTGGCTGGCGCTCATGTGGTGGCTGCTGCTGCGCTGGATTCGCCGCAACCCCCTCGCACTGGATGGCGCGGCGCTCAAGCCGATGCTGCTGCCGGCCTTCGTGGCTGGTCTCGGCCCACTGGTGCGACCGGAACTCGCGATGATGTCGGCGCTCATCCTCGGCTTCATGGTGGTGGTGCCGATCCAGCGCCCGCTGCGGTCCATCCTCGTGTTGGCCGCGGTCGCCGGGTTCGTTCCGGTCACGTACCAGATCTTCCGGATTGGCTACTACGCGTTGCCCTACCCGAACACCGCACTGGCCAAGGACGCGACCGGCGCGAAGTGGCACCAGGGCTTCCTCTACCTGACCAATCTCGTCAATCCGTACTGGCTGTGGCTTCCGGTCGCGTTGTTGGCGATCGCCGCACTGAGCAACATCCGACCACCGCATCGCCGCCGGGTCCACCGAGACGAGTCGGAGGAGTCGGACGAAAAGCGGTCGTGGACGGTCAAGGAAGTTCTCGGGCTGATCCAGGTGCGGGCCTTCTCGCCGACGTCGGTGGTCGCGATCTTCGTCGTGAGCGGCCTGCTGATGGGCGTCTACGTCCTGCGCGTCGGCGGCGACTTCATGCACGGTCGTGTCCTGCTGCCCGCACTGTTCGCCTTGATGCTGCCGGCGGCGGCGTTGCCCGTGCGGTTCCGCGGTTTCCAGTACTCACCCTTGCGATTCCCGCGGACAATCGCCGCGATGACGGCTGTGGCCTGGGTGGGCGTCGCCGGCTGGGCGATCGCATGTGCGACGGTCCCGGGAATGCCGAACGGCACCGTGATCGGCAAGAGCGGGATCGTCGACGAGCGCGGCTTCTACGTCTTGAACACTGGGCGCTCGCATCCGATCCGGGCCGAGGACTACATCGACTTCCCGCGCGTGCGCGCAATGCTGCAGACGATCGAGCAGCGTCCCGACGGCGGACTCCTGCTGGCGACGAATACGTTCATGAACTGGGCGGTCACCCCACCACCGCAGCCGATCCCGGAAGGGGGAGCGGAGCAGGTGGTGTACTTCCTCAACCTCGGTATGTCGAGCATGAACGTCGGCCTCGATGTTCGGGTCATCGACCAGATGGGGCTCGCCTACCCGCTCGCAGCACACTCACAGCGACTTGACGACGGACGCATCGGCCATGACAAGTCGCTGCCGCCGGACTGGGCCGTCGCGGACACCGGCATGGTCGACAAGCGGCCGTGGATGCCGCCCATCGCGAATGAGGCGTGGGTGGCCGAAGCGCACGTGGCGCTGACCTGTCCCGAGACTCAGGCGGTGCTCAATTCCACGCGCGCAAAATTGACAATTCGCCAATTCATCTCGAATGTCATTCACTCAATTGACTTCGCGCGCTACAGGATTGACCGGATTCCGCAGTACGACTTAATTCGCTGCAAACTTCAACAGCCTCAGTAGTAACATCAGTCACGCGAAGAACGACACTCTAATTACGAACTAACGAACGTTTCATAACGACACACACTTGTGTCATCTCGGTTCGGAGACGTCGGTTCTTGTTCGCCCAGTCCTTGATCAAAGATGTTCTTGGACGGTGCCGTGACCATGAAAGGGGCCCTGCTATGCGCGATCGTAACGATCGCATTAGCGAGCGATTCGGTTTGCTGAAGCGTTTCTCAGTTTCAGCTTTGCTCGCGGTACTACTGCCAGTGATGGTGGGGCTGACTGGATTCAGCGCAACCGCGTCGGCGGCGTACCACAAGGGATTTGGCTCCGACCTCTGGGTTAAATCCAGCATGGGCCCGATCAAGAACCGGGTGTTCCGGGCTGCCGATGGCAGCAAGAACCGCGTTGTCATCGCGCTCGACGGTCTGCGCGCGACCACTGACATCAGCGGTTGGGAGCACGAAACCGAGATCGCCGGTGCACTGACGCGTGCCGGCTTCAATGTCGTCATGCCGGTGGGTGGTCACTCCAGCTTCTATGCGGACTGGCAGGCCCCGAGCGCTGGCAAGTTCTACAAGTGGGAGAGCTACCTGACGGGCGCGCTGCGTGGCGCACTCGGTGGGCAGGGCTTCAAGACCAGCCGGATGGCGGTCATCGGACTCTCGATGGGTGGTGGCGCCGCAGTCAACCTGGCCCGCTGGCACCCGGACATGTTCAGTTTCGCCTCGTCGATGTCGGGCTACCTCAACACGACCGCACCTGGTGTCTCGTTGGGTATCGGCGCCGCAATGCGGGACGAGGGCGGATTCGACGTCAACGCGATGTGGGGACCCCCCGGATCGCCGGCGTGGTACCGCAACGACCCGACGGTTCAGGCGGGAGCCCTTTCGCAGATCGGTACGCGTCTGTGGATCTCGGCGGGCACCGGTATCCCGGGTGTTCCGGACTTCGCGGGATTCGACCAGCTGGTCAACCTGCCGGCCGCGGTCGCTTTGGAAGGAATCGCACAGATCCAGACCCGTGCATTCCAGGTCGCTTACACGCTCGCCGGCGGACACAACGCGGTCTTCGCCTATCCCGCGATCGGTACGCACCGCTGGATGTACTGGGAACAGCAGGTGTTCCAGATGATTCCGGACATGAAGGCGCACACGGGCTAACACCGGACACGTTCGTCATAAGCGGCCGTCGCACTCCAATGCGGCGGCCGCTTTGCCGTTTCAGGCGGGGACCGAATGGGATCTAGCTCCCGAGTGCACCCTGGTCGTGGTTGCCACTCGAGCGACGCCGCGACGAGGGTGCATTGATAGGAGTGCGACGGGCTGGTCGCCTCGGGGAGCGAATCTGAGCGCTAGCTGAACGCGTCGCTGGTGATGTTCACCACGGGCCGGTGTGCGCCGCGTGGCAACCGTGACTCGTGGGGCCTGGAGTGTACAAAAGATCCATACCCAGGCTTGTGCCTTCACCAGCGCGGGCTTGAAACGTGATCTGAGATACACCAGACCAAGACGGCCACTCGGGAGAGACATTCGATGCGACGCGCACACCGCCTGAGGTCCCGCGCACTCGTGCTCTGCGCTGCTGCCCTCGTCACGCCATTCGTGGCGCAGGCCGCGACCAGCGGAATCGCCGCTGCGATGCCCGCGCACGCGGCGCCGGCGGCCGGAGCCACCGTCAAGCGCGTCACGTGGATGACCGACCGTCGCGTCGAGCTAGAGATCTTCTCGCCGTCCGCGAATGGCCCGGTCAAGGTGCAGTTGCTGCTCGCGCGCGACTGGTACGCCAAGCCGACCGCCAAGTTCCCTGTCGTCTACATGCTCGACGGTCTGCGCGCACAGGACGACGAAAGCGGCTGGACCAAGGACGCCCGGGCCGAGTCGTTCTTCGCGGAAAAGAACGCGAACATCGTGCTGCCGATCGGTGGCCAGTCGAGCTTCTACAGCGACTGGCAGAAGGCGGACCAGGGCAAGCACTACATGTGGGAGACCTTCCTCATCAAGGAACTCCCGCCGATCCTCGAGGGCCAGTGGCGTTCGACGAAGGCGCGGTCGGTTCAGGGCCTTTCGATGGGTGGCGCCGCCGCGATGATGCTCGCGACGCGCAACCCGGGATTCTTCAAGGAAGCGTCCTCGTTCTCGGGCTTCCTCCAGACGACGTCGATGGGGATGCCGCAGGCGATCCAGTATGCCCAGCACGACGCGGGCGGGTTCACGACCGAGAACATGTGGGGCAAGCCGGAAGACCCGGATTGGGCGGCGCATGACCCCTACGTCAACGCCGACAAGCTGCGCGGCACCGCGCTGTACGTCTCGTCGGGCAGCGGCAGCACCGGTGCCTACGACACCCCGACCAACATCCCGGGCGTCAGCACCAACACTCCGGGCATGGGCTTGGAGATCCTGTCGCGTCTGAGTTCGCAGAACTTCGCGACCAAGCTGAACGAGCTCGCGATCCCGGCCCAGGTCGTCTACCGGCCGTCGGGTACGCACACGTGGCAGTACTGGGACTTCGAGATGCGCCAGTCGTGGCCGACGGTCGCGAACGCGCTCGGCATCGAGAACGAGAAGCCGGCCTGCAAGGTCGGTGGCGCCATCGCGAACACGGTGAAGGCGAACAAGTGGCTCGGCGACTGCCTCACCGGCGAGTACCCGGCCGGAAACGGCGTCGCGCAGGACTTCCGCTTCGGCCGCGTCGCGTGGTCGAAGGATACCGGCGCGCAAGCGATGGGCGGACGTATCGGCGGTCTGTACTCGGCGACCGGTGGCACGGCGGGCCCGCTCGGCCTTCCGACCGGACCCGAGAAGGCGCTGCCGAACGGCATCGGCCGATTCCAGTCGTTCAAGAACGGTGTCGTCTACTGGTCGCCGATCACCGGTGCCGCTTCGGTTCGCGGCGCGATCAAGGACGCCTACGCCAAGCAGGGCTTCGAGCGCGGTCCGCTGCGCCTTCCGGTCGCCGATGAGCACAAGACGCCGAAGAAGAACGGCGCGGTCCAGCCTTTCCAGGGCGGAACGATCCTCTTCTCCCCGGCTACCGGAGCGCACGCCGTCCAAGGCAAGATCCAGGACAAGTACGCTTCCACCGGCTGGGAGAACGGACCGCTCGGGTTCCCGAAGAGCGACGAGGCCGCTCTGAAGAACATGGGTCGCGTCACGCTCTTCGAAGGTGGCAATATCTACTGGAGCCCCGCCACGGGCAATGCCTGGGTCATCAAGAATGGCCCGGTCATGAACGCCTACAAGGCGGCGGGCTACGAAAAGGGCAAACTCGGTTACCCGACGGGTGACGAGTCGCCGATTCCGGGCGGAGTGCAGCAGACATTCCAGTTCGGCGTGATCAAGATAGTCAATGGCAAGGTGACGGTGGCGTGATGTTCTCGACCCGCAAACGGGTGCATGGGCGAGCGCTGCGACGGGGAATGTCGCAGCGGCAGACCGCGGGGGCGGCGCTCTCTCTCCTCGCGGCAACCGTCCTCGTGGCCGGCTGCGGTTCCGACGACGTGAGCGAGTCGGGTGGCGCAGGCCTGACGACTCCTCCGACGTCGGCGGGTACTGCGGGTTCCCAGGGACCCGCGGCGACGGCTCCCGACGAGACGCTGCAGAACCCGCCGAGCGGGTTCCCCGGTCCGGCGCATCCGGAGGTCGACCCGAACGCTCCGATGTTCCTCGCCGCGCTGAAGAAGTCGGAGGTCCCGTACTCGGGCAACGGCAACAACGCCGTTTCGATCGGCGAGTACGTGTGTGCCGCGACGCGCGACCGCATCTCCGAGGACCGCATCAGCATCAACGTCCTCGCGATGGCCAGCAACGAGCAGATGCTGGCGCAGTCGCAGTTCCCGCCGGAGGACGCCACGAAGGTCTACATCGACACCGCTCGCAGCACGCTGTGTAGCTGACTCAGTGATGGTTCGTACGGTTCAGTCACGCGCGGCCACTCGCGCCCGCACCTCCCCTCGGCCGGCACCGCGCCGCGGTGGGGTTCTGAAGTACCTCGTGCTCGTGGTCGTCGTGACATTCGTGCTGATCGGCGCAGCCTGGTACCTCTTGGCGGGCTGGCTGAACCTGCCGGGCCGGATTCCCTTCCCGGGCCAGGCGACCAGCCAACCGGCGAGCTGCCCGGACGTCCAGGTGATCTCGATCCCGGGAACCTGGGAGTCGCGGGCGAATGACGACCCGTACAACCCCCACAGCAACCCGCGGGCCTTGCTGCTCAACGTGACAGGTCCGTTGGGGCAGCAGTTCGACGGCTCGCGTGCGGACGTCTACACCGTTCCGTACGTCGCTCAGTTCTCGAACCCGGTCGCGATTCCGCCGGACGGCCAGGATTCGTACAACAAGAGCCGGTCCGAAGGCACCGCACGGGCGGTCGACATGATGTCGAAACGCAGCCATGAGTGTCCGCTCACCAACTACGTGCTCATGGGCTTCTCCCAGGGCGCGGTCATCGCCGGCGACATCGCGGCGAAGATCGGTGCCGGCGACGGACCGATCGATCCAGACCGTGTGCTCGGCGTCGCGCTCATTGCCGACGGGCGTCGAGTTGCGGGTCAGGCGAACGCGGTCGGGGCCGATCCGGCAGGCGTCGGCGCCGAGGTTTCGCTCGCTGGGTTACGTGTGCCGGGAATCACAATGACTGGTCCGCGTGAAGGCGGCTTCGGCAAGATCGCCGATCGCGTCTACTCCGTGTGCAACCCGGCGGACGGCATCTGCAATGCGCCACGTCAGCCTTTCAATCCGTCGAAGATCGCGGAGAATCTGGCCGCACTGGCAGGCATGGCCGGGAACCCGGCGCACGCCATGTACGCGACCTTCGCGGTCGACGGAAACGGCACGACGGCAACCCAGTGGCTAGCGGGCTGGGCGTCGAACCTCGTATCGAGTGCGCCGGTCCCTGCGCACGAGTGATCTTGCATTCGTGCTTGCGCGCAATCGCGGTTAGAGTCCTTTGAACGACTTTCACCGCCTGCGGGCCAGTGGTGTCCCAGCAGTGTCGAGGAGTGAATGTATTGCGTCTCGTGTCGGTTCCAGACCGATGTGGCACCGGAGTCTGTGGTGGGAAACGTGGTGACCTTCGCATGGAGGTTGCTGTGAAGCTCGCGGCACGCAACTCCAGTCACATTGGCTCAGTAACATAACTCTGGTTTCGACACACACGGACGCTCCGGGAAACCAGCGTGCGTTACCAATACAGTCAGTAGCAATGCAATCAGTGGCAATGCACCTCGAAACGTGGGAGACCCCCGCGGGCGGAACGGGACTCGAACCGGACAGGTTCGGGGACTTGGATCCGACGGCGCGGTCGGGTCAGTTGGTGGCGCGGCGCTTCAGAGGAGATGAAATGAGCGACAGGGTCGAGGATTACCTTGACGAGGCCGGAAACATCGTTGTTTCCGAAGGTCACACGCTCGTCGACTTCGTCGAGAAGCACACGCGAACCGATGCTGACACCCTTGCGTACCGCTACATCGACTACTCCCGTGAGCGCGACGGCGAACGCCAGGACCTGAGCTGGAAGCAGTTCGGGATCCGTCTTCGTGCCGTTGCGGCGCGTTTGCAGCAGGTGACCCAGCCGGGCGACCGCGTTGCCGTCCTGGCGCCGCAGGGCCTCGACTACGTCGTTTCGTTCTTCGCCGCGATCTACGCCGGCACCATCGCCGTGCCGCTGTTCGACCCGGACGAGCCGGGCCACACGGACCGTCTGCACGCCGTTCTCGGTGACTGCAAGCCGTCGGCAATCCTCACGGCCTCGCAGTCCGCCGCCGGCGTGCGCAACTTCTTCCGTTCGCTGCCCGCCGCCGAGCGCCCGCGCATCATCGCCGTCGACGCCGTGCCGGACACGCTAGGCGACACCTGGGTCAATCCGGGTGTGAAGGTCGACGACATCGCGTACCTGCAGTACACCTCGGGCTCGACCCGCACCCCGGCTGGCGTGGAGATCACCCACCGCGGCGTGGTCACCAACGTGCTGCAGATGGCCGACGCGCAGGGCCTGGGCCCGGAGTCGCGCGGTGTCACGTGGCTGCCGCTGTTCCACGACATGGGCCTGCTGACCGTCATCCTCCCGACGATCGGCGGCAAGTTCATCACGATCATGTCCCCAAGCGCGTTCGTTCGGCGTCCGTCGCGCTTGATCAACGAACTCGCGGCGATGGCCGACCACGCCCCGACGTTCGCCGCCGCCCCGAACTTCGCGTTCGAGCACGCTGCAACCCGTGGCCTGCCGAAGCCCGGCGAGACGCTCGACCTGAGCAACGTCATCGGCTTCATCAACGGCTCCGAGCCGGTGCGGGTGTCGTCGATGAAGATGTTCAACGACGCGTTCGCGCCGTACGGCCTCCCGAAGACCGCGATCAAGCCGTCGTACGGCATGGCCGAGTCGACGCTGTTCGTCTCCGGCCCGCGCCCGGAAGACGAGGCGAAGATCGTCTACGTCGACCGCACCGAACTCAACGCCGGCCGCGTCGTCCGCGTCGAAAAGGACACGCCCGGTTCGCTGCCGCAGGTCTCGTGCGGTTTCGTGGCTCGCAATCTCGCTGCGGCAATCGTCGACCCGGAGACCGCGGAGGAACTCGCAGACGAGCACGTCGGTGAGATCTGGCTCCACGGTGACAACATCGGTCAGGGCTACTGGGGTCGCCCGGCGGAGACCGCAACCACGTTCCAGGCGGTCATCGCCAAGCGCCAGCCGCAACTGAGCCGCGCCGAGGGTCTCTCCGAGGATGCGCACTGGATGCGTACCGGCGACCTCGGTGTCTACATCGACGGCGAGCTGTACGTGACCGGGCGATGCAAGGACCTCATCATCGTCAACGGCCGTAACCACTACCCGCAGGACATCGAGTACACCGCTCAGGAGTCCACCTCGGGTGTGCGGACCGGGTTCCTCGCCGCCTTCGATGTTCCGGCGAACCAGATGCCGGGCGCCACGGACCTCGATGACGACTCCGAGCAGTTGGTCATTGTCGCCGAGCGTGCTCCCGGGGCGGGCAAGCTGGAACCAGAACCGATCATCGAGGCGATCCGCAACGCGGTCGCGGCGAACCACGGCGTGACCCCACGCGAGGTCCTGCTGGTCCGGATGGGGTCGATCCCGCGCACGTCGAGCGGCAAGATCGCACACCGCGCGTGCAAGACTGCATACCTCGAGGGCACGCTTCGCGGTGGCCACACACAGACTGCATTTCCCGATAGCGCCGGCGATACCGGCACCGACTGACACAGTTTGGACGATGAAGTGACTCCACCAGCCGATCTCGAAGTGGAAACCAGCGAATCGGCTGGTGAGGCACAGGCGCAGAAAAACATGAGTAAACCTCACGTCTCCACCGTGGCGGAGATGAAGATCTGGCTGCGCGATTGGATCTCGAAGGCGACCGGCAACCCCGTCGAGGCGATCGCTGAAGACCGCCCGATGGAGGAGTTCGGTCTCGCTTCCCGCGACGTTCTCGCCCTCGCGGGAGACATCGAAGAGCTGACCGGTGTCATCCTCACCGCGACGGTGGCCTACCAGCACCCCACGATCGCATCGCTCGCCACTCGCATTATCGAAGGCGAGACCGAGCCCGCTGCGGCCCCGGCGCAGGAGAGCTACTACACCTCGAACACTCGCGTCGACGGCCACGACATCGCGATCGTCGGTCTCGCGACTCGCTTCCCGGGTCAGGTCAACACGCCGGACGACATGTGGCGCACCCTCATGGAGGGGCGCGACGCGGTCACCGAGGTACCCGAGGACCGCTGGGTCGAGTTCAAGGCAGACCCGGCTCTGGCTTCGCGTCTCGCCGCGATCCCGACCAAGGGCGGATTCCTCGACGACATCAAAGGCTTTGACGCCGAGTTCTTTTCGATGTCGCCGCGGGAAGTCGACCACGTCGACCCGCAGCAGCGCATGGCCCTGGAACTCACGTGGGAAGCTCTCGAGCACGCGCACATTCCGGCGAGCGACCTCAAGGGACAGCGCGTCGGCGTCTTCCTCGGCAGCTCGTCGAGCGACTACACGCTGCTCGCCGTCGCCGACCCGCTGACCGCGCACCCGTACGCAATCACCGGTACCGCGTCGAGCATCCTGGCGAACCGCGTCTCGTACTTCTATGACTTCCGCGGACCTTCGGTCGCCCTCGACACGGCCTGCTCGTCGGCTCTGGTCGCCGTGCACCAGGCGGTGCGCAGCCTTCGCGACGGGTCCTCGGACGTGGCGGTTGCCGGTGGCGTGAACATCCTCGCGACCCCGGCCGGACACCTCGGTTTCGGTGAACTCGAGATCCTCGCCCCGGACGGCAAGATCAAGGCCTTCTCGTCGGACGCCGACGGCTTCAACCGCTCGGAGGGCGGCGGTCTCGTCGTGCTCAAGCGCCTCGAAGACGCCGAGCGCGACGGCGACACGATCCTCGCCGTCGTCGCGGGCAGCGCGGTCAACCAGGATGGCCGCTCGAACGGCTTGACCGCGCCGAACCCGGACGCGCAGGTCGACGTGCTGCACCAGGCGTACCGCGACGCGGGAATCGCGCCGAACTCGGTCGACTATGTCGAAGCGCACGGCACGGGAACGCTTCTCGGCGACCCGATCGAGGCGGACGCTCTCGGTCGGGTGATCGGTCGCGGTCGCGCCAAGCAGAAGCCGATGCTCCTCGGTGCGGCGAAGACGAACTTCGGCCACCTCGAGGCGGCCGCGGGTGCGGTGGGCCTCATCAAGGTCGTGCTGTCGATGCAGGGCGACAAGATCCCGCCGACCATCAACTTTGCCGGTCCGAACCCGCTCATCCCGTTCGAGCAGACGAACCTGCAGATCGTGGACCAGGCTCGCGACTGGCCGCGCTACAGCGGCAAGGCGATCGCCGGTGTCTCGTCGTTCGGCTTCGGTGGCACGAACGCGCACGTCGTAGTCCGTGAGTACGTTTCGCGGCAGCCGGCGGTCACCGAGACCGCGACCGATCAGCCGGTCGTCCTGGTGATCTCGGCGTCGATGCCGTCGCGTCGCCGCAAGGCCGCCGAGGCACTCGCCAACTGGATGGAGTCCGAAGAAGGCTCGACGACTCCGCTCGCCGACATCGGCCGCACCCTCGCCAAGCGCAACCACGGCCGTTCGCGGGCCGCGGTCGTGGCCGCGACGCGTGCCGAAGCGATTGCGGGTCTCCGTGCGCTGGCCGCGGGTCGACCGGGCGCCGGTGTCTTCAGCGCCGACGCTCCCGCCGCTCAGGGCGCGATCTGGGTCATGTCCGGATTCGGTGCCCAGCATCGCAAGATGGCCAAGCAGCTCTACCTCGAGAACGCGATCTTCAAGGCTGCCGTCGACGAGGTCGACGAGCACATGGAGTTCGAGGCCGGCTACTCGGTCGTCGAGATGTTCCTCGACGACAGCATCGACTACGTCGGCGTCGGCACATGCCAGACCGCGATCTTCACGATCCAGGTCGGTCTCGCGGCACTGCTTCGCCACCACGGCGCCGAGCCGGCAGCGGTCATCGGACACTCGCAGGGTGAGGTCGCCGCGGCGTACATCTCGGGTGGTCTGAGCCTCGAAGAAGCCGTCCGAGTCATCGCGGTCCGCTCCCGCCTCATGGGCGAGGGCGAGGCCATGATCCCCGAAGACCAGGCGTGGCGCATGGCGCTCGTCGAATACAGCGCCGCGGACATCGACACCGCGATCGCGGAGTTCCCGAACCTGCAGGTGTGCGTTTACGCGGCTCCGACCCACACGGTCATCGGTGGTCCGGACGCCGAGGTGCAGGCGATGGTCGCGCGTGCCGAGGCGCTCGGAAAGATGTCCCGCGTCCTGCTGACCAAGGGCGCCGGCCACACGTCGCAGATGGATGCGCTCATCGGTGAACTCGCCGCCGAGCTCGCCGGACTCGAGCCCCTCCCGCTCAAGACCGGCCTGTTCTCGACGGTCGACCGCGAGGAGTACTACCGCCCGGGCGCCGAGATCCACACCGTCGAGTACTGGGTCAAGAACCTGCGGCACAGCGTCTGGTTCACGCAGGCGGTTCGCCAGGCGGTCACCGCTGGTCACACCACATTCCTCGAACTGTCGCCGAACCCGGTTGCGCTCATGCAGGTCGCGGCCACGACGTTCGCGGCCGGTCTCCACAACGCGGCGCTCATCCACACGCTCAAGCGCAAGGAAGACGAACCGCTCGGCGTGCTGCAGGCGCTCGCTCAGCTGTACGTGCACGGTCACGCGGTCGACGTACCGTCGCTCTTCACTCCCGGCCCGTTCGCGAACATCCCGCGCACCGAGCTCATCAAGCGTCCGTTCTGGATCGACGTCCGCATCAACAGCAGCGGTTCGGGCCGTATCCCGGGTGCGCACGTCGCACTTCCGGACGGTCGCCACGCGTGGGAGGTCGAAGTCGCCGCGGTGACGGACCTCAAGGCACTCGTCGTGTCCGCGGCGGCGCAGGTGTTCCACAACGTCGAGCTTGGGCCGTTCGTCAGCTACGCCGGCCTCCCGGCGACTGGCTCCATCACGACCACGCTCCAGCGCCACCCGGGCGGTGCATCGGTCAACGTGCATGCCCCGGTCGCGGGCGGCTTCCAGCTCATCTTCGAAGCCGTGCTGAGCGCGGGTGAGCCGCTGGCCGCGCCGCAGGTGAGTGCGATTTCGGTGCCGGCCCAGGTGCAGGTCGAAGAGTCGGAAGCGGAGCTCGAGGAACAGTTCGGCGCCAAGTGGGACCCGAACGGCAATCAGTCGCTCGAAGACCGGCTCGCGCTCATCGTCGCGGAGACGATGGGGTACTCGATCGAGGACCTGCCGCGTGAGATCGCGCTGCTGGAGCTCGGTCTGGATTCGCTCATGGCGGTTCGCATCAAGAACCGTGTGGAGTACGAGTTCGACATCCCGCAGCTGCAGTTGCAGGCCGTGCGCGACGCGAACCTCATCGAGGTCGGCAAGTACCTGCGCTACGCCGTCGAACACCGCGAAGAGGTGGCGGCACTCGCCGAGCAGCAGGCCAAGCAGATCGCCGATGGCGGCGAGGTCACCGCGATCGAGCTGCCGGACATCGCCGAGGAGACCCCCGCGGAGCAGCAGCCGGCCGAAACTCCGAGCCTGTCCCCGGACATCCCGCCGCGTGATGCGGCCGAACGTCTGACCTACGCCACGTGGGCGGTCGTGACCGGCGAGTCGGCGAAGGGCATCTTCAACGAGCTGCCGAAGCTCACCGACGAGGTCGCCGCCACGTTGGCCGAGCGGCTGTCCGAGCGCGCCAAGGGCGAGATCACGGTCGCGGACGTGCTCGAATGCACGACCATCGAGCAGCTTTCGGACAAGGTCCGCGGCTTCCTCGAAGGCGGCGTGGACGGCATCCTGCGGACTCTGCGGGCCCGGCCCGAGGGCTCGACCGCGGTTCCGGTTTTCATGTTCCACCCGGCCGGCGGTTCGACCGTCGTCTACGAGCCGCTGCTGCGCCGCCTGCCGGAAGGCACGCCGATGTACGGCCTCGAGCGCGTCGACGGTGAGTCGCTGGAGGAGCGGGCTCGGCAGTACCTGCCGAAGCTGCGGGAGATCCAGGGTGACGGCCCGTACGTCCTCGCCGGCTGGTCGCTCGGCGGTGCGTTCGCGTTCGCGGTGGCCAACCTGCTGAAGGCCGAAGGTGCCGACGTGCGCCTGGTCGCGATGCTCGACGTCGCGCTGCCCGCGGACAACCCGGACGACACTCCGGAAGAGGTCCGGGCACGTTGGCACCGCTACAGCGAGTTCGCCAAGCGCACCTACGGCATCGACGGTCTCCCGGACGAGCTCATCGAGGTTCTGGCCGAGGCCAGCGATGAAGAGCAGATCGAGATGCTGCTGCAAATGGTCGAATTCTCCGGAATCCAGATCCCGAGTGGCGTCCTCGAGCACCAGAAGACATCATGGATCGACAACCGGCACTTGATGAAGGTCAAGCCGATTCCGTACGACGGTGAGGTCGTTCTCTACCTCGCCGACAAGTACCACGACGATGCAATTGCTCTAGAACCTCGCTACGGCGCCCGCGCGCCGAAGGGGGGATGGGGTGAGGTTGTGCCTAACCTGGAAGTCGTCGAAATCGGCGGCGACCATCTTCAGATCGTCGACGAGCCGTACATCTCGAAGGTCGGTGCGCATCTTTCGAAGAAGCTCACCGGGCTGCAAGGCCAAGGCGGGTAGCGAATGACCACAGCAGAAAAGCTCTCTCAGCTGCGAAAGCGCCTCGAACTGTCGCAGGAGCCAGCGGGTGAGCAAGGAATCGCGAAGCGGGCTCGCAAGGGCCTTCCGAGTGCTCGCGACCGGATCAACATGCTGCTCGACCCGGGCACGTTCGTCGAGATGGGTGCCCTCTGCAAGCAGCCCGGCGATCCGGACGCGCTCTACGGCGACGGTGTCGTCACGGGCCACGGCCGCGTCGACGGGCGTCCGGTTGCGGTGTTCTCGCACGACCAGACCGTCTTCGGCGGCACAGTCGGCGAGATGTTCGGACGCAAGGTCAAGGCGCTGTACGACTGGGCCGCGACGATCGGTTGCCCCGTGGTCGGCATCAACGACTCCGGAGGCGCTCGCGTCCAGGATGCGGTGACCTCGCTGGCTTGGTACGCGAATCTCGGTCGGGCACAGGAGCCGCTGTCCGGCTTCGCGCCGATGATCTCGGTGATCCTCGGCAAGTGCGCGGGCGGTGCGGTCTACGCCCCGATCTGCACCGACGTTCTCGTCGCGACCGAAGAGTCGTACATGTTCCTGACCGGACCTGAGGTCATCAAGTCGGTTACCGGTGAAGAGGTCAGCATCGATGAACTCGGTGGTGCGCTCAACCAGGCCGTCGTCGGAAACATCGACCATGTCGCCAAGGACGAGCCCGCGCTGTTCCGCTGGGTCCGCGACTACCTGTCGTTCATGCCCTCGACGTGCAACGAGTTGCCGCCGGTCGTGAACCCGGGCCTCGAGCCGTACATCACGTCGAGCGACCTCGAGCTCGACTCGATCATCCCGGACTCGGACAACATGTCGTACGACATGTACGAGGTGCTGCTCCGACTGTTCGACGACGGCGACTTCCTCGAGTTCCAGGGCCAGGCCGCGCTGAACATCATCACCGGTTTCGCCCGGGTGGACGGTCGGCCGGTCGGTGTCGTCGCCAGCCAGCCGATGGTGCTGAGCGGCGCGATCGATGCTCGATCGTCGGACAAGGCTGCCAAGTTCATCCGCATCTGCGACGCGTACGAGATTCCGCTCGTGTTCGTCGTCGACACCCCCGGCATCCTCCCGGGTGTGGCCGAGGAGAAAGCCGGCGTCATCAAGCGCGGTGGCCGCTTCATCTACTCGTACGTGGAGGCGACGGTCCCGAAGATCACGATCGTCGTGCGCAAGTCCTACGGCGGCGCCTACGCGGTCATGGGGTCCAAGCAGCTCGGTGCGGACATGAACTTCGCGTGGCCGACCGCTCGCATCGCCGTCATGGGTGCCGAGGGTGCCATAGGCATCATGGGCCGCAAGCAGATCGAGGCGGCGGGGGAGAACGGTCCTGCGGTGCGCAAGGCGCTCATCGATTGGTACAACACCAACATCGCAACGCCGTGGACCGCAGCCGAGCGCGGATACATCGACGCGGTGATCGAACCGTCGACGACGCGACTCGAGATCCGTCACGCGCTCAACATGCTGCGCGACAAGAAGGTCACGCGACTGCCGAAGAAGCACACGCTGGTCGTGCTCTAGGTTTTCCCAAAAGTGGGCCCTCCACCGCGCTGATCGCGGTCGAGGGCCCACTCTTTTTGCCAGGTCCACCAATTGGGGGACAACGGTTTCCACTGTCCGATGGGCTGTTCGGCTGATCTTGGGAGCCGTTCGTCCGCGGGAGAGTCAATGCGTACCAAGAGCAACTTCTCCCGATAAGGAACCTGCAGTGATTACCAAGACCGTGAACGCCAAGACCCTCATCGCCGTCCCGCTTGTCGGCCTCGCCCTCGTCGGTGCCGGAATCGGTGCCGCCGGCATCGCCAACGCCACGCCCCTGACCGACGGCAACACCGTTTCGATGACGATTTTCAACAACACGAACCAGACGATGAACCTGCAAGACGCAGAGACCTCTTCTGGCGACTTCGTCTACGTGCCGCAGCAGTCGCTCGCTCCGCACACGAGCGAGGTCGTCACGGCGTCGAGTGCCAACGCAAGTGGTTTCGCGGTGACGGTCAGCTATGGCCTGCCGGACAGCACCTCGATCGCGACATTCAAGGCCAACGACAACCAGTCCGGTGCGAACAACGCCGGAACCGGAGTCACGGGCCAGTTCGCGAACGTCTTCAGCATAGATTCCAACGTCGTTGCCGGTTTCCCGAGCATGAGCGCGACCTACACACTGGGGTAGGCGGCCCGAAGAACTGGCAATTCAGGAAATTCGGCAGGCGAAACCCCGGTTTCGAAGCGAATCGCCAGTGATCCGGGCCCAGCCGGTCGCGAAGGGCGGTCGGAGAAGCGAAAGCGACCGTGCGGTTCGTTCTCACGCGATAGCTTTCAGCGCATGGCCTCTTCCAACGTCGTGGGGTCGTGAGCAGGATGCGCCTGTTCACGCTGTCCCGTCACGACGTCACGGGCCTCATGACCGCCGGTTTCTGGATCACCCTCGGACTCGCTGGCGTGTTGTTCGCGTTGCTGCTGCCGGCGTCGCCGGCCGCACGTCTGCCGATCCTCGTCGGCGCCGTGTCGACCACCGTCGCGGGAGCCGCCATCGCAGCGTTCCGCGCTCGACTACCGCAATCAGCGCACGTGGTTTTCCTGGTGCTCGCGATCGGCGCGATGGCCACCATGATCAGCTTTGGACCGTCGATGACGAGCCAGGCCGCGATGACCGCGTTGTTCACGTGCGTGGCGTGCCATGCATCGCTGATCCTGCGATGGAAGGGCGCTGCGACGATCATCGCGCTCACCGAGATCACGTTGTTCGGATTGACGCTGGTGCTCCGCGACCTGCCGTTCTGGGCGACGATCCCCACGGGCACGTCGGTCGTGCTCATCGGTGTCGCGACCGCCGGGCTCCGGACGATTGCGTCGCAGGCCGCCATCGATCCGCTCACCGGTGTACGCAACCGCCGCGGGTTCGACCTGGAAATCCACACCCAGATGGCGTCGGCTGCCGCGAGCAACCAGCCGCTGTCGCTCATCCTTCTCGACCTCGACCGATTCAAATCGGTCAACGACCGCCACGGACACGCGTTCGGCGACCGCATGCTCAGTGAAGCGGCGGTCGCCTGGCGTAAGGAGTTGGGGTTGGCTGGGCTGATCGCACGCGTTGGCGGTGACGAGTTCGCCGTGTTGCTGCCGGGGGTCTCGGAAGGCGAAGCGTTGCACATCGCCGAACGCATGCGCGCGGCAGTTCAGGGTCACTGCTCGGCCGGCATCACGAGCTGGCGACCAGGTGACTCGGTATCGCTGTTCATCGGTCGCGCTGACATCGGCCTCTACCGATCCAAGAACTCCGGTCGCGGTCAGTCGACCGTCGAGTCTGCGCAGAATTCGCAGGTCATCGATAACATCCGGCACGCGATCGAGCGCCGGGACCTCGACGTCCACCTCCAGCCGATCGTGCGCATCTCCCAGGGCAATCGCGTCGTTGCGGTGGAGGCGCTCGTGCGGTGGCCCGACCGCAACGAGATCGGACTCACCCCCGAAGAACTCGTGCGAACTGCGGAAGACAACGGCCTCATCAGCGATCTCGGTCAACTCGTGCTCGAACTTGCTTGTGCCGGAGGTCGGGTCGTCAAGAGTCGACTCGGCGAAGACATCTCGGTCACGGTCAACATCTCGGGACTCGAACTCGTCGACCCGGGTTATGCAGCCCGGGTCGAACAGACCCTGCGTCGAACCGGGTGGACTGCCGGACGTCTCATCCTCGAAGTCACCGAGCGCGACCTGGAAGCTGATTCCGTAGAAGCGATCCGCCAGCTGTCGAAGCTGCGGGCGGAAGGTGTGCGCATCGCGATCGACGACTTCGGCAAGGGCTATTCGTCGCTGACGCGAGTTGCGTCTCTACCGTGCGACATCCTCAAGGTCGACCGCGAAGTGATCTCGACCAGTACCGGCGTGCATCAGCTCCTCAATGCGATCACTGCGGTGGGCAAGGCCTTCGAGCTCGAAGTCGTGGTCGAGGGAGTCGAGACGTCGGAACAGGCCGATCGGCTGGCTGCGCACGGCATCGACCTCGCGCAGGGATTTCTGTATTCGATGCCCAAACCGGCGTCGGAGTTCGTCACCGCATAGCGGCTTGTCCCCCGATTGGGGGAACGCGGTTTCCCCTTGTGGATGGCCTGTTCGGCCGATCATGTGGGTGCGTGGTTCGCGGGAAAGTTAATGCATCGCCGGAACACACCGGCACAGAACTTCTCCCGATAAGGACACCGAAATGAACGCCAAGACCCTCATCGCAACCCCGCTCATCGGACTCGCTGTCATCGGCGCGGGAATCGGAGCAGCCGGTATCGCGTCCGCCGGAACCCTCCCCACCAACGGCAACACCATCGCCATGACGATCTACAACAACACCGACCAGACGATGACCCTCACCGGCGACTACACCTCCGCCGGCGACTTCATCGCCGCGCCGCAGCAGACGCTCGCACCGCATTCGAGCGAGATCGTCACCGCCTCGGTCGACAACTTCGGCGGGCTGACGGCAGTCGTGAACTACGGCATCCCGGACACCAACACGATCGTCACCTTCCAGGCCAACAACAGCGCCCAGGGGGCCACGACCGACGGAACCAACGTCGGTGGCGTGCACGCTCGTCGCTACGACGTCAGCACCACCATCGACACCGGCGTTCCGACCATGAACGTTGCGTACACGATCGCACCGAACTAGAAGGAGTTGCCTACTGATCCGACATGAATAGTGGTCATCACGAACCGAGAGTGGTCATTCCTAAAAGGGGGGAATGGCCACTTTCGGCGTTGTGCGCAGCGCTGATTGAACATTCATCCTGCTTCGATCGCGATCTTCCGGGAACCCACAAGGAGTGGGGTTCCGCACCGGAACCGCCAGATGCACCAAGCAGGAGGCTTCTGATGTTCGGTTTTGGACGTCGACGCGTTTACGACGCCGACTATGTCGATGATGGTTACCGCGCTCGACCGCGCTGGGGAGGCGGAAGAAGCGACTTGGACGTACCGCGGCGCGGAGTCGGCTTTTCGATACTCCCCATGATTCTGCTGATCTGGCTGATCATCGGGGCGATCGCGGCGGGTCAGCGCGGCTACTTCACCAACGCAGCGGAAAACTGCGCGAACGCCGGAACGACGATCGTGACCATCGTCGCGGGTCCGCTCAACTACATGGGCGTGAATCCGAGGGTTGAGGACTGCAACCCGAACCTGCCCCAGCCGAGCCAGTGAGGTGAGCTGATCATGTCTACCAGCACCATCATCTGGATTGTCATCGCTGTCGTTGTCGTACTTCTGCTTCTCGTCGCTGTGCGGGCGGCCCTCAGCAGTCGGCGCGAGCGCCAGCACAAGATCGCGGTCGAGATCCGCAGCCAAGCCGAAGAAGAGTTCCGAAGCGCCCAGGAGAAACTGGCGCACGCCGACAAGATCGATCCGGCGGTCGAGAACCGACGTTCGGCGGAGAAAGATCCGCCGACCCGTCGGCTCCGTGACGATCAGTTCCGTGACGACCGGTCTACTTGACCCGAATGTCGCCCGGGTTCCAGAAGCCGGAGCGGGTTACCTCTCCGGTTTCCAACTTCGCGGCCTTGGCCTCGGGGTAGAAGCGGTTGAACTTCTCGAGTGAACCCCAGTCGCGACCCCAGTCGTCCATCAGGTAGCTCGGCATCGCGATGCGCGACGCGATCATGTTGGTGAAACCGAGCGGACCGCCGTTCTCCGCGGCCTGCCAGGTCGTCGTACCGGTGACGGCGAGCGGGTGGTCCGGGAGGATGCGGTAGTTCGGGACCTCGGCAACGCCGTTGACGTGGTCGAACGGACGCTGGCACGGGAACTGGAGGCCGACCGCCCAGTCGAGCAGAACAGGCTGCTTCGAGCCGACGAGGCTGTTCAGCGTCTGTAACTGGGGGATGCGCGGGGGAGTGAAGGCCACCCACTGGTTGTCCGCGAGGATCGGGTCGTTGGCGACGATCCGGACGACGTCGGCCTGAGCCGGGATCATCGCGCGGGGTACCCGCAGGTTGCGCCACGACGGCGACGGACCGATGTCGAGCGGTCGAACCTGACCGAGGTTCTTGATCGTGCCGTCGGCCTGACGCTTGCCGTAGTCGAGGAGAACCTGCTGGCCGTACTTCGCCTTACCGGTGGAGTCGACCGAGTAGATGCGGCCGGCAGCCGTGATGACGATGAGCGGTGAGTCCGTGCTCGGCGCCGGCAGTGCGTACCAGCTGGTTTCGATCGAGGCGGGCTGCTGCATCTCCTTCTGGAACGAACCGAGAACGGGTGTCGTGCCGGGGTTCAGGCCGTACGGCAGCTTCGCGTGGCTGCCATTGATGCCCGGCTCGTCGAGTTCGCCACCCTCAGTCCCGGCCTCCTGGCCGCGCGCGTACTTCGGGCCGATGAAACCGGAATCCGCGCCGCTGGAACCGGGGTCGACGCCCGTTTCCTCGGCGGTGAGGTCGGTGTCGACGCCGTCGGGCGTGAAGCCCTTCGGGTCGGAGCCTGCGAGCGGGTCGTTCGCGTTCTTGAGCGGGTGCTGCGGGTCCGCGACCGGCGTGAGGAAGCCCTTGTTCGGGTTCGGTTCGACGAGAACGTCGTTCGCCATTCCGCAGCTTGCGCTGGTGACGGACTCGATGTTCTGGCGGGCCAGCGAGTACGCCGGGTACTGCCACACCGCGCCCTTCACCATCGACAGGACCTCGAACGCGACGACCGCAGCGACCGCGACGGTCAGCGGTGCGCCGAGGAGGCGGCGGGCGACCTCCATGCCGGGCAGGCGTTTGCTGGGTTCGGTGAAGTCCGCACGCATGGTCTGCCACAGCAACGCCAGGAGGGACAGTCCGAACAGTACGAGCAGAACGTTCGCGGACTGAATGCCCTTGAGCGAGACGGTCTTGTCCCACCACGGAATGCCGAAGCTCGAGACGTACCAGTAGCCGTTGATGCTCGAGAACGAGAACGCCAGGATGAACAGCACGCCGGACAGGAACAGCGTGCGGTTGCGTCGGACGGTCAGCACGTAGGGAGCGACGAGAACCGCGGCCAACGCGGCGATCGAGCCGCCGATGCTCGCGTACGCGCCGAAGTGGTGAGTCCACTTCGTCGGGTTGAACATCATGAAGAACATGGTTCCGAACATGGCGCCGATGAGACGCCACGAGGGACCCAGCGATACACCGTTGACCTTGCGCTTACGCAGCAGCACGACGACGCAGGTGATGGCGCACAGCAACATGATGAGGAACGCGAACCGGCGCGAGAGCGAGCCGTCGACGGTCGGCAGGATCAGGTAGTAGTAACGCAGGAAGTCCTTCGTCCACGGCAGGTTCGGGCCGACCGCGGAGCGGACGCCATTGGCTTCCTGGATCGCGGCGAAGGTCTGGTCGCTGTAGACGACGGTGAGAATCAGGAACCCTGCGGAGGCGATCGGCGCGAGGAGCGCCAGCTTGCCGTGCTCGCGGTGGCGACGGGCGATCACGCGCAGGATCGGCCGGAGTCCGGCGAGCAGGATCGCCACACACATGAGTCCGGTCGGGGCGGCAGCCAGCGTGAATGCGCCCACGAGGCAGGCGATCGCGGCCGGCGCTAGGCGACCGGTGGCGATTGCGCGCTCGACCGAGCACCAGGTCAGTAGGGCTCCGAAGGCGACGACCGGCTCGGGACGGAGGCCGTTGTCGTAGGGCAGCCAGAACGCGAGGAAGACCAGACCGGCCGTGTAGAGCGCGACCTTGTCTTTCCGCACCGTCCGGCCGAGGCGGGGGATGACCTCACGGCTGATGAGCAACCAGCAACCGATACCGCACAGCAGTGCCGGAATACGGACCCAGATGCTCGCGGTCGAGATCTCGCTGAACCACTGGAGGACGTAGTAGTACCAACCGAACGGCGCCTCCGGAACGCCGAACCACCGGAAGTAGTTCGCCATGTAGCCGGCCTTGTCGGCGACCCGGGCCATCGTCAGGATGTAGCCATCGTCGGAGGTGTTGGCGCCGATGAAGTGCCACACGATGAGGGTTCCACCGATGAGACCGTCGGCGACCGTCGGACGCAGCCAGTGCGCCGGGAAGAGCCGGCGGTGGCTCCGGCCGTCGGACATGTCGAGGCGGGCCAGCGCACCGATCGCGATGATCGTGCACAAGGCGGCGCCGATGATCGCGGAGAGCTTCAGCAGCGTGGGGCTCGTCGTGAATCGCGAATCGACGTCGGACGTGACCTTGAATCCGCTGGCCGCGCGACCGGTCAGTTCCGAGTAGATGCCGACGACCTGCGGGCGGAAGTCGCCGACCATGGCGCCTTCGAGCGGCTTGCCGTCGTCGTCCCGGAGTCCGGCGAACGACGCCGACGTCTGTTCCTGGTTCGAATCGATCGTCACCTGGCTGCACTGTGCGATATCGGCGACCGGTGCCGCCACCACGACGACGTTGCGGTTGACGACCTCGACATTGGTGTCGGTGGTCCGCACGAAGAGTGCGTTGATCGGCGCGTTGTCACCCTTCGCCGGAGCGGTTCCGACGACCTGTGTGCCGCTCTTGAGCCCGCTGAGCACCGAGCACGGAATGACCGCATGGAACGTCAGCGGAACCTGCGACATCAACGGTGCGTCGACATCGGCGTAAGTCGAGGACTGCGGCCAGTTGAGCGTTGCCGTCGTCTGCTTCACCGGCAGGAACGGAGTCGCCATCGCGAGCAGAGCACCCAGGAGACCGGCGATCGCCGCGACTGTCGCCGCATTGACTCGCAAACTCGGCCGCTTGCGGTCCGAACCCCGCTCGGGTGGTTCCCCGAAAGACGATTCGGGGAGGTCAGGCACTACGAGCAGAGCGTTCGACACGGCTGAGATGCTACCGAGCAGCGGGTCCGTTTCCGGTGAGGCAAACCGGCGGTGCAACTAATGGTTCGTCAAGAAATCGAGACGCGGGTGCGAAAAGCCGCCTCGCGCTATGACGATTCCTTGATCCGCCCGTCGCTGTAGAGCCCGGTTCGGGTCTTTTCGGTCGTCTCGATGTGCGCGGTCGTTTCCGATCCGTCGTACGGCACGAGCCGCTCGAGGTTGCCCCAGTCCCGCGCCCAGTCGTTGTTGGCGAAGCTCGGGATCGACTGCGCCTTCAGCAGCAGGCTCGTCCAGCCGAGCGGTCCGCCACCGATCCAGTCCTGCCAGCCGTTGGTCGCCTCGGCGCCCTTACGGTCCGGCATGATGCGGAACTCCGGCACCTCGGCGACGCCGTCGACGTGCTCGAACGGACGCTGGCACGGGAACGCGAGACCCACGGACCAGTCGAGAAGCACCGGAACCTGGCTGCCCACGTATTCCTGCAGCGTCTTCACGATCGGCACCCGCGGCGGGGTGATCGCCACCCATTCGCCGGGGGAGATGTTGTCGTCGGTGACGACGACGCGCACCGCGTTGGCCTTGTCCGGAATCTGCGACAGCGGGACCCGGAGGTCGCGCCACGAAGGCTGCGGACCGATGTCGATCGGCCGGACCTCGCCGAGTTTCTCGACGTTGCCGTCCGCGCCGACGATTCCGTACTCGACCATGACGTCCTGACCCTCGGTGACCACGCCGTCCTTGTCGACCGAGTGGATCCAGCCCGCGGCCGCGACGGTGAGAAGCGGTCCCTTGCGATCGAGGCCGAACCACTGCGTGGTCAGGTTCGAGATGCGCTGATCGCCATCGGTCCAACTGCCGAGCGAAGGAACCTCGGCGGGGTCGAGTCCGTACGGGAGTTCGACCTTGCTGCCGTTGACGCTCACGGTGTCGCGGTAGCCACCGGCGGTCGAGGACGGAGTGTTGTTCTTGCTCTTGCCGTCGGTGCTCGTGGAGTTCGCACCGCCCTTGCCAACCCACTCGGATTCGGCGGAGATGTCGATCGGAACACCGTCCGGCGTGAATCCGACGTTCTCCGCCTGCAGCGATTCCGAGAGCGGACCCCTGAGTGGCTTGAGAATCGAGCTGGTCGGGTCGGGCTCGACGAGCACGTTGTCCGCGAGCGAACACGGGTGCCCCGCGAGCGCTTCGAGGTTCGACTTCGCGATCGAGTACGCGGGGTACTGCGACACCGCACCCTTGACGAACGAGAGGACTTCGAACATCACCATGAAGGCGGCGATGACCGTCAGAGGCGCGGCCGCGAGGTCGCGGAACACGCGATGCGTCGACCCGTCCGCGATGTAGGGCGCGCGATAGTGCTGGTAGGCGGCGATCAGCAGAAGCAGGACCGTTCCCGCGAGGAACAGTGTCGAGATGCCCTTACCCGCGATCATGACCGGCTTGTCCCACCACGGGATGCCGTAGCTCGACACGTACCACCAGCCGTTCGGGCCGGTGAACGCGATCGCGGTGAAGAAGGAGATGAAGGCGGCGAACAGTGTGCGGTTCCGTGGCGCGGTCATGGCCCTCTGGCCGACGGCGACCGCGGCCAGTGCGGCGACCGAGCCGGCAAGTCCGGCATAGACACCGAAGTGGTGGGTCCACTTGGTCGGCGTCCACATCATCATGAGCAGCGCTCCGAAGACGATGCCGAGGATGCGGATCGACGGGCCGCGAGAGGTGCCGGGGATCTGTCCACCCTTGCGGAGCATCTGCATCACGCACGTGGCGAGGCAGACCAGCATGATCAGGACACCGAAACGACGGGCGAGCGAGCCGTCCGGTCCGAAGGTCAGCAGGGCATCCCAGCGCAGGCGCTCATCGAACCAGGCGACGTTCGGTCCCACCGCCATGCGGACGCGCGAGGCTTCCTTGACCGCCGCGAGGGTCTGGTCGCGGAACACCGGGACGAGGATCAGGGTTCCGGCGGCCGCGATCGGCGCGAGCAGGGCCGCGAAGCCGTGCGTCTTGGCGCGCTTGATGAGGATCTGCAGGAGGGGCCTCGACGAGGCGGCGAGTGCGGCGATGCAGATGAGGCCGGTCGGGCCCGCAGCCAGCGAGAACGCCGCGATCATGACGGCGATCGCGGCCGGCAGGAGTCGACCGGTGGCGATTGCGCGCTCGGCCGAACACCATGTCAGCAGGGCTCCGAGCGCGATGATCGGCTCGGGGCGCAGACCGTTGTCGTAGGGCAGCCAGAACGCGAGGTAGACCAGGCCCGACGTCCAGAGCGCCAGTTGGTTGCGGCGGACGCGCGCGCCGAGCCGCGGAAGCACCTCGCGGCTGATGACCAGCCAGCCGATGATCGAGGCCGCCAGGGTGGGCAGACGCATGAACATGCTGGTCGTCGAGATGTGTGAAAAAACGGTGAGGATGTCGTACGCCCAGCCGAACGGGGCTTCCGGAACACCGAACCATCGGTAGTAGTTCGACATGTAACCGGTCGGTCCCGCCGCACGGCCCATCGTCAGGAGGTAGCCGTCGTCGGAGGTGTTGGCGCCGATGACGTACCAGATTCCGAGCGTGCCGATCATGAAGACGTCGGCCAGAGAGATCCGGTACCAGTGCGCGGGCAGGAAGCGGCGCGCGCGGCGACCGTCTGTGCAGTCGAGTCGGTGCAGAGCCACCAGGGAGATGATCGTGGTCAGGACCGCGACGATCATGGCAAAGGTCTTGATCAGCGTCGTCGACGTCGTGAACCGCGAGTCGATGTCGATGTGGACCTTGATGCCCGATGTCTGCAGCGTCGCCTGCGGTAGGTCGGTGAAGAGTCCCACGACCTGCGGTCGGAGATCGTCGGTCTTCGTGTTGTCGAGGCGCGGGACACCGCCGACCTTCGTGACTGTCTTGTTGACGTCGGACGCGATCGAAATCTGCTGGCAGCCAGCGAAGTCCGATAGCGGTGCGTTGATCAGGGTTTTGTCGCGAAGGATCGCCCGCACCGACACCGGAGCGCCGTCGAGGGCCGGTTCGACCGTGATGACGAGGCCCTTGGAGCTCTGTTCGTCAGACTTGTCCGGAATCGTCGCGACGATCGTCTGCTTCAGAGCGCCGGGAGCTGTGAGCACCGAGCAGGGCACGGTGACGTCGGCTCGAACCGGCGTGTAGGAAACAAGTGGCGCGGTCACACTACCGGCACCGCGCTGCGGCCAGTCGAGACTCGCCACCGTCGCCTTGACCGGCATGACGGGCAGGGCGATCGCGCACAGGAAGCCAATGAGGCCAGTGACGATCGCGATGATCCGGGCCGTATTCGGCGACGCTTTCTGCACGCGGTGATCGTATTTCAGTTCCGCGCCCGGATCGGCCCGCCGGGTGGGATCCGGCGAGTTGGTCAGCGATTTATCAGGCAGGCCGTCCGCGCCAATGGACGATGTCGAGGGCCGCGGCAACTCCGACGAGGTTGTCGGCAAGCGGTCGGGGCAGAAGCTCATCGGCCCGCGCGAGCCGGCGGATGACGGTGTTGCGGTGGGTGTAGAGCCGCTCCGAGGTCCGTGAGGTGTTGCACTGCTCGCGGATGTAGGCGACGACGGTGTGCTGGGTTTCCTCATCAGCCGTGAGGAAGTCGCCGAGAGTGTCGACGACGAACTCGTCGGCACCGGCTTGATCGTGGGTGAGCAGCGCGACGAGCGCGATGTCATCGAACTGCACGACCCGTTGTACTGATCGCAGCCGAGCCACCATTTGCTGTGTTTTGGCCGCGTCGAGGTGAGTGCGCCGGAATCCCTCGAGGTCGTGGCCGGCGCGGCCGATGGCGATGTTCACGTCCGGATACGTCGTGATCTGCCCACTGAGTTCGTCGGTGTCGGGAACACGCGAGCTCGGAACCCAGATCCACAGCGTCGTCGCACTCGCGACGACCGTCAGCCGGCGATGTGCCCCGCAAGAGTGTGTGAACGCATCGGCGACCGCTTCGAGGTGCTCCACCTTCGAGCCGGGTGCCGCCCACACGATCGCGGCAACGTGCGGCCCGGTCAGCGGGTGCCCGAGCTGCGCCTCGGCCTGCGCCCGCGCGATCGGAGCCCCCTCCACGATGAGCGATACCGCTGCGAGCTTCTCGGCGTTGCTTCCGCGGGTCAGCTGGTGGATCTCGACTCCGATCAGTTCGCCGACTGCCGTGATCGTGTCGTCGAGGAATGTGCTGATGGACAGGGACGAGATCGCCAGCAATTCCCGAAGAAGATCAGGATCGCGCGTTTCGGAGAAGCAGATCTCCATCCACAAACGCCAGGCGACGTTCTGTGCCGTTCGGTAGGTGTCGAGTGCCGTCGAGTCGAGTCCGCGCCGGGTGATGTCCCGCGAAACGTCCAGCACCTCGCTGTCGACGTTGGCCGGCACGCGGCGGCCCGGATTGCGCACATTGTTGGTGATCCAGTGGAGCAGGTTCGCGAGATTGCTGCGGGTGATGCTTGCCGCGAGGACCGGGTCGGCGGAGACCGTGCCCATGCCCGGACCGCCGAGGGTGGCTGCGTTCACCGCTTCGATCATGTGGGTCTGAGACAGCGCCAATTCCGCGCAGCGGCGGAAGAGTGCAGCTACTTGTTCGCTCGGTTCCGGCCATGGAGCGGTCATTCTGCACACTATGCCTCAGTGTGCTGGCCGATCTGAGGCACATTGCCATAGTGAATGGGTCGCGGTGTCCCGCATTGTTGTATGCAACGAACCTCAACGAGGAGGAATGGCATGACCGCCAACACCGCAACTGACCACTTCGACGTACTCATCGTCGGCGCCGGGATCTCCGGCATCGGAGCCGCGCGCTACCTGAAGACGCGGCAACCGAACAAGTCGTTCGCGATCTTGGAGGGGCGTGCGAACTTCGGTGGAACGTGGGACATGTTCAAGTACCCGGGCCTTCGCTCGGACTCGGACCTGCACACGTTCGGCTACGAGTTCAAGCCCTGGAAGGACAAGGACGCGATCGCCTCGGCGTCGAAGATCATGTCCTACCTGGGCGAGACGCTCGACGAGAACGGCCTCGCGCCGCACATCCGCTACCACCACAAGGTCGTGCGGGCGGAGTGGTCGTCGGCTACCGCACGATGGACTGTTGAAGTCGAGCGCACCGACACCGGTGAGCGCACCTTCATCACGTCGTCGTGGATCTTCAGCGGCGCGGGCTACTACAACTACGACGAAGGCTTCACCCCGAACTTCGAGGGTCGCGAGCGCTTCGAGGGCACGATCGTGCACCCGCAGCACTGGCCCGAGGACCTCGACTACACCGGTAAGCGCGTGGTCGTGATCGGCAGCGGTGCAACCGCGGTGACCCTCGTGCCGTCGATGGCGCCGACCGCCGGCCACGTGACGATGCTGCAGCGCACGCCGACCTACGTCATGCCCGTTCCTCGCCAGGACCCGTTTGCGAACATCGCGAACCGACTCCTCGGAGACAAGCTCGGCTACGCCGTCGCCCGCCGGAAGAACATCCTGCAGCAGAAGTACGTCTACGACTTCGCGCAGACCTTCCCGGGCCTGGCCCGCAAGATCATCCGCACGGTCAACGCGTCGATGCTGCCCTCGGACTTCCCGGTCGACGAGCACTTCAACCCGCCGTACAACCCGTGGGACCAGCGCCTGTGTGCCGTACCGAGCGGCGACCTCTTCAAGGCACTGTCGAACGGCTCCGCATCGATGGTCACCGATCGCATCAAGACGTTCACCGAGAAGGGCATTCTGCTCGAATCGGGTCGCGAGCTCGAGGCGGACATCATCGTCACCGCGACCGGCTTGAACATCCAGATTCTCGGTGGCATCGAGCTGCACGTGGACGGCCGGAAGGTCAACAATCCAGACCTGGTCGCCTACCGCGGCACGCTGCTCTCGGGTGTCCCGAACCTCGCGATGGCGATCGGCTACACGAACTCGTCGTGGACGCTGAAGATCGGCATGCTGTGCGAATACTTCTGCGACCTGCTCGAGCACATGGACAAGAACGGCTATGACACCGTCTGGCCCGTCGCTGACCCGGACATGGAGACCCGGCCGCTGCTCGACTTCGAGGCCGGCTACGTCATGCGGGCACTCGCGAAGCTGCCCAAGCAGGGCACTGCCAAGCCCTGGAAGATGTCGATGAGCTACTTCGACGACAAGAAGATGCAGAACGCTCCTACGGTCGACGAGCACCTCAACTTCTCGAGTGCCGCGCGCCGCCAGGAGCGCTCGCTATCCAAGGCCAGCTGAGGACTGAACGAGAATGCAGCCTGACCCGCGCTCACCGCGGGGCAGGCTGCATTCTCAGTTGTGGGGTCAGCCCTTGCGTACGACCAGCACGAACGGGCCTATCCGCTCCACGGTGAAGTCCGGGGATTCGAACAGCTTCGGGTCGAAGCTCACCGTGTACCGCTTCACGTTCGGGTTGTTCGGGTAGACGTCCTCGGCGAGCCGCAGCGTGTACCCGTTGGGGTCGTACCGGAAGAGGATCGCGTCGGGCGCACGCCACGGCAGCTTGGCCCAGGCCTGCTCGATCTCGGTCGGCGTCGTGAGCTTGCTCCAGGACTCGATGGCCTTCGCGCGCTCCGCGAACTCTGACAGCGGATTCGCATAGTGCGAGGTCAGCGCCTGGAATCCGAGATAGGGGTAGTAGCTCAGGAAGCTCGTGTCGGCGGTGAGTACCACGGTGTCGCGCCGCAGACCGGGCCGGAGCTTCTGCAACTCGGAGTCGATCTGTGCGTAATACGTCGTGGCTGAGGCCGCCCGACGGTCGGCGCGGTGGCCGTCGCCGTCGGTGTCGGTGTAGGCCATCGTGATCTCTTTGTCGAGCGTGCTCGGGATGCCCTGCGTGAAGCTCAGGCATGCGAGGCCGGCCAGCCCGGCAGCCACCATGCGGCACGCAGACTGCTTCTCGTACTTCGCCGCCCACGAGCGGCTGAACTCGAGGAATCCGAATACTCCGGCCGCGGCCAGCAGCGCGATGAGCACGGGTTCGAGCCGGAACGACAGTAGCGTCCGGCCGATGACCGTCACCGTCATCGAGGCGAGAGTCCACAGGTAGATGACCACGATGCCGATCGCCAGCGACTGCGCCCGACGCGAGGTGCGGACCCGGAGGAAAAGCCACACGGTCCCGAACATGCACAGGATGCCGACCAGCGAGAACGACAGCATGGGCAGCGAAAGTCGAGCACCGGCATCGGGCAGGTAGTGCGTGGCGCTGCCCGTCTCCGGCGTGATCGCACCGAAGGATGCGATGAGGTACGGCGCCCACACGAGGCCGGTGCCGATTGCGGACAGCGTGCCGATGACGACGAGCTTGAGAAAGATCGTGAGGTACTGGCGCGTGAGGTAGGCGGCGACGAGTGCCATCGCGCAGACCATCAGGACGGTCACGCCGAAGTACAGGGTGTAGAACGAGCCGGCGAGGCCCACGAATGCGCCGGTTCCGATCGCGGCGCCCCAGCCACCGCCCGTGCTATCCCGATTAAGAGCCCCCCAGGCCAACACCAGCACTGGCGGGATGAGAACTGTCAGTACCGCACCATACGGCTCGGGGGAGTTGTAGGCGAGGACCATGGCGGTCACTGCGACCGACACCATGACCGCCCAGTCGGACCGGATCAGGCGGTTCCACAACACCAACGCCAAGACCGCGGCGACCGCGATCGACGCGACGGCGAACGGCTTGAACGCCGCCCAACCGGGAAGCCCGAGCACATCCGCGACGCGACCGCCGATCCAGAACCACCCGGCCGGGTAGTACGGCGCCATGTCCGGGTAGGTCATGTCGCGCAGCGCCGGGCTGTCCGTGAGCCGCGTCAGGAACTCCGTGCGGAATTCCTGGTCGGCGGTGATGCCGTGCAGGTAGAGCTTCGTCGCGGCCAGCGGCATGCCGAGAGTGACGGTCACGTACGCGGAGAGACCCGCCCACGACAGCAGCCGAGCGATCCACGGCCAGCGTCCGGCACGGTAGAGCAACACCGAAATGCCGAGGGCGACAAGCGCTCCAACCTGGCCGACAGTCGTGACGGCGCGCAACACATTGGAGGAGTTGAACGCCGGCCACTCGACCTTGCCGAACGCGAACAGTCCGATGGCCGCGACGATTGCAGCGATGATCGCCGCGGCCAGCATCTCGCCGACGGCCGCACCGACGACGCGAACGGCCGAACGCATCAGATCGGGAGCTTGCGGAAAATCGGGCGCGGCACGTGGCGCAGGCCCGACATCACGAAGCGCCAGGCACCCGGAACCCAGATCAGGCTCTTGCCCTTGTCCGCAGCCTTGACGACCTTGGCCGCGAGCTGGTCCTTGTCGATCGTCATCGGGGCTTCCTTGACGTGCGCGCTGAACTTGGTGCGCACCATGCCCGGACGGACGACGAGAACCTGGGCACCGTACTCACGCAGTGCCTCACCGAGGTTGAGGTAGAAGCCGTCGAGGCCCGCCTTGGTCGAGCCGTAGACGAAGTTCGAGCGGCGCACGCGCTCGCCGGCGACCGACGACATGACGATGATCTTGCCGAAGCCCTGATTGCGCATCTTCTCGGCGAGCAGCACACCGACCGAGACGGAGGCGGTGTAGTTGACCTCGGCGACGCGAACGGCCTTGGACTGGTTCTGCCACAAGACTTCCGGGTCGTCGTCGAGCGCGAACGCGACGATCGCGACATCGATGTCGGCCCCGACCGAGTCGATGACCTTCGGGTGGCTCGCGGTGTCGAGAGCGTCGAAGTCGATGACGTCGACCGCGCTCGCGCCCGCGAGGGTCATTTCCCGAACCGCGGAGTCGCGCAGCGGGTCACCCGGGAGTGCGGCGAGGACGACTCGGGCAGCCGTGCGCTTGAGGTACTCAGCGGTGATGGCGAGCCCGATCTCGGACGTACCGCCGAGAAGCAGGATGGTCTGTGGGTTGCCGACAGCGTCGATCATGTGTGGTTTGTCCTTATTAACAAGATTCAGAGGAGTCAGAGCAGTTCGAGTCAGAGCAGCTCAAGTCGTCGTGCCATGTCCGAGGCGAAAACGCCCGCGGGGTCCGCGGCACGGCGCACCTTGATCCACTCGTCGATTCGCGGGTACATCGCGTGGAAGGTCGCAGCGTCCGTGCGCGAGTCCTTGGCCGTGTAAAGGCGGCCACCGAACTCGAGGACGCGCTTGTCGAGCGACGTCACGAACTCGCTCAGACCGGCTTTGATCGGGAAGTCGACGCAGATGTTCCAGCCCGGGATCGGGAAGCTCAGCGGCGCCTGGTTGCCCGGTCCGAAAACCTTGAACACGTTGAGGAACGAGTAGTGGCCCGACTTCTGGATGTCGATGATGATGCGCTTGAACTCGTCGACGGCCTCGGGCGGGACCACGAACTGGTACTGCAGGAAGCCGCGCGATCCGTACGCGCGGTTCCACTCGCCGAGCATGTCGAGCGGGTGGTAGAACGCGGTGAGGTTCTGGGGCTTGTCGCGATAGGTCTTGCCCATCTTGACCCAGAGGTTGGTCGCCAGCGTGAACGTCGCCTTGTTGAGCATTCCGTTCGGGAACATGTCCGGGAACGTCAGGAACGTCTTGCCGGTGAAGTTCAGCGGGTCCTTCGCGAGCTTCGGCGGCAGCTGATCGAGCTTGGCCAGGGAGCCGCGTGAGATGACGGCGCGACCGAGTTTCGGCAGCGGAGTCATCGCGTCGAACCAGGCGCTCGAGTACGTGTAGTTGTCCTCGGAGCCGTCGCTGTGGAACGCGATCGTCTCGTCGATACCGGAAGTGACGTCACCGTCAGCGATGAAGTACGCGGTCTCCGTCGGAGTCATCTCGATCGTCGCGCGCAGGATGATGCCCGTGAGGCCGCAGCCGCCGACGGTCGCCCAGAACAGGTCACTGGTCGGGCCGTCGGGGGTGATCGTGCGAATCTGGCCGTCTGAGGTGAGCAGATCCATCGACCGCACGTGGTTGCCGAAGCTGCCCGCCGAGTGGTGGTTCTTGCCGTGGATGTCCGAGCCGATCGCGCCGCCGACAGTCACCTGACGAGTGCCCGGCAGGACCGGAACCCACAGGCCGTAAGGCAGACACGACTGCATGAGGGTGTCGAGGCTGACGCCCGCGTCGACGGTGACCATGTGGGTCGTCTCGTCGATGCTGTGGATGGTGTTGAGCTCGGTCATGTCGATGACCAAGCCGCCGCCATTCTGGGCGTTGTCGCCATAGGAGCGGCCGAGACCGCGCGCGATGATTCCGCGGCGCAGGTGTGGCGGGCTGCTCTCGTTGTGATCGGCGACGGCCGCAACGGCTTTCGCGATGACTTCCGGATCGGGTGTCCGGAGAACTTCGGCGACGGTGGGCGCAGTGCGGCCCCATCCAGTTAATCGTGATGTGACGGTCTCGCCTGAAACGGGAGCGACCTGTGACTCGGTTTTCATCGCCTGTCAGGCTACCGCCATCAGACGTGGTTGCAGCAGGTGAGAAACACTACGGCGTGCCTGCGCGTCGTTTGATAACGAAACGATTACATTGGTTCTCGTGACACAGCCGCACCTGCCGCTACCTGCGGAGTTGCCGCTTGTCGACGAACCGGGTGGAACCGATGTCGATCTGAAGACCCAGATCATCCGGTTCACGCTCACGGGCGGACTGTCCGCGGTCGTCGACTTCGGTCTGTATGTCGCGCTCTACTCCGCCGGCCTGCACGTCAACATCGCGAAGTCATTGAGCTTCATTGCCGGCACCACGACGGCGTACATGATCAATCGGCGTTGGACGTTCCAAGCTGAACCGAGCCGGACCCGCTTCATCGCGGTCATCGTTCTCTATGCGCTGACTTTCGCGGTGCAGGTCGGGCTCAACTGGGTCATGTATCAGACCCTGCCTGATCAGTGGTGGCGAATTCCGTTCGCCTTCGTGATCGCTCAGGGAACGGCGACGGTCATCAACTTCATCGTGCAGAGGACGGTCATCTTCCGGATTTCATAACTCGGGGGGTTTCTGACCCCGGATACGCCAAAGGCGGAACCTTGTGGGTTCCGCCCGTGGAGCGTTGAGTTGTGACTCGGTCGATCAGGTCAAAAAAATAAACTTAGGACGCGACGCGGGCGAGCTTGCCCGGCTGAACGCGAACGGCGCGCAATGCGGCCGAGATGGCAACGACTGGCGGCACCCAGCTGCACTCCTCCGGCGCGACGACCCAGCGAGCGCATCCAGCGATCATCTTGGTCGGCGGGAGGGGAAGGCTTGCGCCTTCAGCGTGGATGGTGGCTCCGAACTCGCGGAGAGCGTCAAGGGCACGCGTCGCCTTGCTGACTCCGGTCGCGAGGAATACGATGCGTCGCTCGGCGCCTGGCAGTTCGATTACCGGGCCAGTGAGCTTGTTTGCGCGAAGGTAAACAGAAACCTGATCGGCAACCGTCTCGTCGACCTCGATGCCGCAGACATTGTTGTCCGTCACCAGCGAGATCCCGTTCGAGGTTTCCGACACCAACCAGCCCTTCTGGGCGTAGGCCTGCGCAGATGCTGCAAGGACGCTGGCCGAGGGGGTTACTGGCGTCGTGCGCACTTGAGTCTCCCTTCGTCTTACTGGGTCTCGGTGGGGTATTCCACCTGAGACATCGCACGATGCTACGAGACCGTTACAGCCTCGTTGGAAAAATGATCTTCCTTCTTCCCGGGGCGGTGTGATGTTGCCATCAGGTAGCCGGTTCCCAGGAAAACCCCAGACATCGCGAAGAGCGCGTCGAGAGTGGAGGGGTAACCTGCCGTCCCGACCCGCGGGTCTACAAGATCATTGTTGCCGAATCTTGATGTTTGCGGGCCAGATTGGGATGACAAGCAGGCCTACGGAAGGTTACGAGAGGGTTACTGCGAAGCCAAGGCGACAGGCGGGTTACTGGCCGGCGATTCTTCAAGATCGAGATCCGGACTCGGCCGGATAACGCCTTGAGACGCTTGGAGCGTCACGCGCGTGAGGAATCCCACACGTGCCAGAAGATTTCGTCTATGTCCGTTGCCACCGCGCCCGACGACCTCGACTCTGTATTCGCCGATACACCTTGCGATCACGGCGGTTGGCAGAGGTATCCGGCCCCTGTTCCCGACTTGCCCCGTCGCCGCCGTGCGAACAACCGCGCGCTGGTCGCGGCGGGTATCGAGTCGCTGATGGACGTGCATTTCCGACAGATCGCAACCCGCCGGATCCTGCCCGCTGTCTACCTCATGGGAGCAGGTGCTGCCGTCGGCGTACCACTGGCTATCGGGGTGTTGATCTTCAACTACTCGGTGATGTGGGGTCTCGTCTACGTCCCGTGCGTGCCGTTCATCGTGCTGGCGGGGGTCGCGACCATCCGCGTTTTCCTCGAGTTCCTGCTGATGCTGTCGCTCATCGGTCAGAACATCACGCATGTTCTCCGCATTGCGGACGGTCTGCACAACACGTTGGAAGACGTCGTCACCCCGGTCAACACCATGGCAGCGGGCATGCGCGCCGTGACGTTCTGGAAGCCGCAGAAGCAGGCAGCGCGGAGCCGCGCTCGGCGCTGACGCCTGCAAGGACGTTCGAAAAGGCAGGATTTTCCGCGGAGATCGCGGGGAATCCTGCCTTTTCGTTAGGGCGCGTAGTTCGGCAGCCGTCCCGCGGCCCGGGCCTGCTCTAGAGTCGGGGCGGCGGTGTCCTTCGCCGACAGCGTGAACTCGAGCGGACTTCCGTCCGATCCGATCGACGGCCACTCGATTCCGATCGCCGGGTCGAGCGGATTGACCTCACCGTCGAGTTCGGGGGTGTACTCCAGATCGCATAAATAGATGACGGTCGCGTGGTCTTCGAGCGCCAGGAACCCATGTCCGAGTCCTTCGCTCAGGAAGGCGATGCGGCGGTCGCGCTCGTCGAGGAGCACGGTGTCCCACTGACCGAACGTGGGGGAGCCGACCCGGAGATCGACGATCACGTCGAGCACGGCCCCGCGCACGCACGTCACGTACTTGGCCTGCCCGGGCGGGTTCTGCGTGTAGTGGATGCCGCGAAGCGTGCCGGCGGTCGAGACCGAGCAGTTCGCCTGGCGAAGCTCGAGGTCTCGTCCGGTCGCCTCGCGAAAGGCGGTAGACTTGAACCATTCGAGAAAGAGCCCTCGGTCGTCGCCGAACTGTCGCGGCGTGAACTCCCAGGCGCCGTCGATCGCAAGCGGTCGAACCTTCACCGATCTCCTCACTGATCCAATATGTCGAGCAGATACGTCCCGTAGCCGGACTTCACCTGCGGCTCGGCGAGCGCGCGCAACTGTTGGTCATCGATGTATCCACACCGCCAGGCGACTTCCTCCGGAGCCCCGATGCGCAGGCCGACGCGCTGTTCGATGGTGCGCACGTAGTTGGAAGCGTCGAGCAATTGATCGAACGTCCCGGTGTCGAGCCACGCCGTTCCGCGCGGCAGCACCTCTACATAAAGGGAGCCGGCCTCCAGATAGGCCTTGTTGACGTCGGTGATCTCGTACTCGCCACGCGCGGACGGCTTCAGGCGGTGCGCGATGTCGAGGACGTCGTTGTCGTAGAAGTAAAGGCCCGGTACTGCGTACTGCGACTTCGGATCGGTCGGCTTTTCCTCGATCGACAGGACCCGTTGTTGACTGTCGAACTCGACGACACCGTAGGCCGTCGGGTCCTTCACGCGGTACGCGAAGATGCGCGCACCGTGTAGCTCGCTGAACTGGTGGAGGCGAGTTCCGAGACCCGCACCGTAGAAGATGTTGTCGCCCAGGATGAGGGCCACGGAATCATCGCCGATGTGGTCCGCGCCGAGGACGAACGCCTGCGCCAAGCCGTTCGGCCGCTCCTGCACAGCGTAGGAAAGCCGAACGCCGAACTGTGAGCCGTCACCGAGCAGTCGCTGGAAGGCCGGGGCGTCCTCCGGAGTGGTGATGATGAGGGTGTCGCGGATGCCGGCGAGCATGAGGGTCGAGAGCGGGTAGTAAATCATCGGCTTGTCGTAGACCGGGACGAGTTGCTTGCTGACGCCCCGGGTCACCGGGTGCAGACGAGATCCTGTTCCGCCAGCCAGAATGATGCCGCGCACGCGGGGTAGTCTCTCACTTCGGTTTTGCTCCTGCGGGGATTTCGACCGGAGCCGTATGGTGTTTGGCGTGCGCCTTTTGGTAACCGGTGGGGCAGGATTCATCGGATCGAACTTCGTTCATCAGACGCTGGCGGATCGGCCAGATGTCGAGGTGAGCGTCCTCGACCTGTTCACTTATGCGGGTTCTCGATCAGCGTTGGCCCCGGTAGCGGACCGGATCTCGATCGTCGAGGGCGACATCGCCAATCGCGAACTGGTGGATTCGCTCGTCTCGACGTCCGATGCGGTCGTTCATTTCGCTGCGGAGTCGCACAACGACAACTCGCTGGCCGAGCCCTGGCCGTTCGTCCACACCAACGTCGTCGGAACGTTCTCCCTGCTCGAAGCGGTTCGCCGGCACGACGTCCGCTATCACCACATCTCCACCGACGAGGTGTACGGCGACCTCGAGCTCGATGATCCGGCCAAGTTCACCGAATCGACTCCGTACAACCCGTCGAGCCCTTACTCGTCGACCAAGGCTTCGAGCGACCTTTTGGTACGCGCCTGGGTCCGGTCTTTCGGTGTGCGGGCCACGATCTCGAATTGCTCGAACAATTACGGTCCGTACCAGCATGTCGAGAAGTTCATTCCCCGGCAGATCACGAATTTGATCGACGGTGTCCGGCCACGCCTTTATGGCACCGGCCAGAATGTTCGCGACTGGATTCACGTGTGGGATCACAACAATGCCGTGTGGACAATTCTTGATCGGGGCGAAATCGGCGAGACGTACTTGATCGGAGCGAACGGCGAACACGACAACCGCACGGTCGTGCAGTTAATCTTGCAGGCCTTCGGCCGGGAGGTCGACGACTTCGACCAGGTGACCGATCGCCCCGGTCATGACATGCGGTATGCGATCGATTCGTCCCGTTTGCGTAAAGAGCTCGGTTGGGAGCCGAAATACGAGTCCTTTACCGAAGGACTAGCTTCGACAATTGACTGGTATCGGTCTCATGAGGATTGGTGGCGTCACCAGAAGGAAAGGACCGAACAGGGCTACCGTGAGCGCGGAGAAAAGACGATCGTGTCCTGATACGTCTTGAATCGATCTGGAGAAGAGCCGATGGACAACGCCAGAACGCTGATCCAGCGCACGCACTTCGCGCCGAGTAGCCCGCCCGTCGTCACGGCGATGTACGTAAAAGCGGACGACGCCGACATTCGCAATTCCCGGACCGAGATCACCGTCGCCCGCGGCGCAACCGCTTCTCTCAACACCTATTTCGGACGATTCGCGGCGTCCTACTGGCAGCGCTACACCGCATTGAACGCAGTGGTCCTGTCCTTTGCCTACGAGTGCGAGGAGGGCGGCGAACTCCTCCTCCAGGTCAACGCGTCGGACGCGAGCGGACGCGAACGACCGATCCGTGAAGTGCGACTGACCGGAGCCGGAACCCACGAACTCGAACTCGCCGTCGACCGTTTCGTCGATGGCGGTGGCCTCTGGTTCGACATCACCGCGCATTCGGCGGGCGTCACAGTCGGCGGCGTCCAGTGGTTCGCGACGCAACCGGCGCGCGTCGAGCGCCGTGCGAGTGTCGTCATCTGTACGCACAACCGCCCGGCGGACTGCGTCGTCACCACCAGTGCGCTGTCGAGCGATTCCTATGTGACGAGCCAGATCGATGCGGTATACGTCGTCGATCAGGGCACGGAGCAGGTCAAGGGCGAGGCTGGATTCAGCGATCTCGTGGCGCGCCTTGGATCGAAGCTGCACTACATCACGCAGCCGAATCTCGGCGGTGCCGGCGGCTTCACGCGCGGGATGTACGAGCTCACCGCATCGGGTGAGTGCGACACCAACATCATCGTCATGGACGACGACATCCTGTGCGATCCCGAGTCGATCTTCCGGATCAACTCCTTCGCGAACTTCACGACGCGGCCCATGCTCGTCGGGGCGCAGATGTTGCTGCTGTCCGAGACGTACCGCGTCCACATCACCGGGGAGTGGGAGGACGTCGGAACGATCGAGGGCGGACGACTGTCGCCCGGCGGCAAGGCGGGGCTCAACGCGCTGACCAAGCATCAAGATCTGCGCGTGGACGCCGGCTGGAACGGCTGGTGGTCGTGCCTGCTCCCGCCCGAGGCAGTGCTGCAACTGGGCTACTCGATGCCGATGTTCTTTCAGTGGGATGACATCGAATACGGCATCCGCGCCCGTCGTGCCGGCTTCCCGACGGTCACGCTGCCGAACGCCGGAGTCTGGCACGCCGACTTCCACCTCAAGGACTACAACGACTGGAGTCGCTACTTCGCGTGGCGGAACGGGCTCATCGTGCAGTCGCTGTACACCGAATTCGACGCGAAGTACTGGTCCGGCTGGGTGTTCAACCGGATCGCGGAGTTCGTTTCGTCGATGCAATACGGCTTGGCCGAAACGCTGCTGCTCGCGATCGAGGACTTCCTCGCCGGCCCATCGGTGTTGGTCGACGGTGGAACCGCCAAGCTCACCGTGCTACGTGAGCTGCGGGAACCGTACTCGGACACGAAGATCATCCCGGCCGATCAGGCGGGTGCGGACAGCAACCCACACACCGAGATCGCCCGGGTGGTCCATGAGCCGGATCCCTCGAAGATCGGGCTGGTGCGCGCGAAGAAAGCGATCTACCAGTACCTCGGCCGGATGCAACGGCGCCCGGTCTCGATCCCGGCGCACGACGCCAAGTGGTGGTACGTCGCGAACTTCGACAATGCCATCGTGACCGACGCTTCGCAGAAGGGCGTGCGCGTTCTCCGTCGTGACAAGGAGACGGCGGCTCGGCTCTTCAAGCGGACGGCCAAGCTCAGCTGGCAGCTACGCCGACGAGCGGACGAGGTCAAGCAGCAGTACCGCGACGCATTGCCGCAGCTGACCAGCGCCGATGCGTGGACACACTTGTTCCACCCGGGAGAGTGACTTGGCTCGCGAACACCCCGAGCGGAGCGTAGGCAGAAGACACGGTCAGGGCCGGCGGAACCGCTCCAAACGACCCTGCTTGCGCAGCTTGAGCCACTCGCGCAGACCCTTGATGTCGCGTTTGGTGAAGAGGAAGAACCACCCGAACCGCAGCCACTCCTGCAGGTAGAGCGTGCGCATGCCGGGCTGGCTCATGATGTAGCCGCGGTTGCGGTACGTGAAGAACCGCTTCGTTTCGTTGTCCGGATATTGTGCGTGCATCCGGCCACCGAGGATCGGCTTGAACTCCTCTGCGCCATTCGGGTGAAGGTAGGCGGTCTGCAGACACGTCCCGAATTCGAGCCCGGACCAGACCAGTCGGCGGTGCACCTCGACCTCGTCGCCGCGGATGAAAAGTCGCAGATCCGGGACGCCGACCGCGTCGATCGCCGAGGCCGAGAACACCGCGCCGTTGAAGAGCGAGGCGATGCCCGGAAGGAAGTCCTCCTCGCCGAGCTCGGACCGGAAGCGACGCCACGCAACTCCGCGGCGCAGCGGGAACGCCAGGCGGTCAGGTTCGTCGATGTCGCAGACGACGGGGGAGACCTCGTCGAGTGAGTACTTCTCGGCGCATGCCAACAGGGTTTTGAGCACTTCTGGGCCTTCGGGGCGGCCGTCGTCATCGGCGAGCCAGACCCAGTCCGCGCCGAGCGCCAACGCGTGCAGCATGCCCAGTGCGAAACCGCCGCCGCCGCCGAGGTTGTGCTTGGAACCGATGTACGTGACCGCGACAGGCTGCGATTCGACGAGCTTGCGGACGTCGTCCTCGGAGGCGTTGTCGACGACGATCAGATGGTCGATCGGCCGTGACTGCGTCGTCAGAATCTTGAGCGAATTGCGCAGGTAGTCGATGCGCTTGTGCGTGACGACGACCGCGATGATGGTTTTGGACATTAGAGCTTGCCCAGTTCTTTCATGATCGTGCGCACGTGCTCGCCCGCCTCATGGCCTTCGTAGGCTTCGACGACCTTGTCGACCCGGTCGGCCATTCGGATACGGCCGTGGTCGATCCACAGCGCGGTGTCGCACAGCTGGG
>JAJFUQ010000215.1 GCA_021372355.1 Nocardiaceae bacterium
CCGTCCTCGTCGTCTGCAACCTGGGCGATCTCCGCTACCCGGCGAGCGACCGTTGCCTCATCCGCAGCCATGTTTCGCGCGAGAGCATCGGCGTCCGTTGTCGGCCGCCTCCGATCGAATGCCGCAAGCAACATCCCACCCTTGAGGATGAAGTCGTCCCGATACGGCGAACGACTCAGCCGGGACAACCAACGCTCGACCACGTACATCGTCAGCAGCTCTTGCGTTCCTCTGCCTTCGCGACGAGCACGGTTCTGTAGGTCGAGGTACGCCCGTCCTGCGGGAGTATCGCGAGTTGGTCTACTCATGCCGCGGTCGCCACATCAAGCGCTACCCGCATCGGGCCGAAAACCCCAAGCGTCTCGGCATACGACAGCAGCTGTGCAGGTCTCGCATCCTTTCGCCCGAGGTACCGACGCAGCGCAGAGTACGCGAGCGGTTCACCGAATCGATGCCTCAGCCGCATCAAGTCCACAACCGTCCGGGTTGGGTCGTATACCCGTACAGGTTCGCCAGGCGCGGCTTCGAACGAGGAGAGGCCCAACTCGAAAGCCCGCGGCTCGAACTGGAACACGATCGTCGGCGGGTAGTCGATCTTCGGCACGCTGCCGCCCTTCGGCACCGCAATGTGAACGGCGGCAACGAGTTCGTCCGTCAGGTCATGAACGGCAGCTGCGGACAAGCAGCAGACAATCCCCCGACTCACCCGCTGCGATACTGCAAGCGCGTCGGGAAACGAAGCCGGCGGTGCATCTGCGCGACGGAACACTCCACGCGAAAGCTCCACAACGCGCCCCTCATCGCGCCATAGGTAAAGGTCGCGAGGATGTACGCCGAGTTGCCGCGCGACCTTCGTCGTGAAGGTCGGCGGCAAGGCTTCATTCACCGCACGCATGGATACAAACCACCAACAGTCGGAATGTCTATGGGGCGATTATATCCACGATCCTTCAAGAAGTCGTGCCCGTCCGACTGTTGAGTCATTGATCCGTAGACCCAATATGCGCCAGGCGTCGCCTAACACTCGCTAATCAGGGCACAAGAATCGTCGCACCCAGCTCGTCCATCAGAAGCCCAACGGCTTCCTCGACAACTCCGATGTGCTCAGGCTGGTCGGTCGGCGGGCCGTCGGCCATTAGCGCTGCCCATAGTGCCTCCTTATCGCTGATTTCCCATCCAGGTGGCGGCGTTGGGACTCTGGCAGCGGTTACCTCGAGAAGCGCAGGGTCGTCGACTGCGATGTGGCCCTTCAGCTCAAGCCAGGCGTGCCATTCTGCGCGTTCGCGCCGATGGCGTTCGATTGTGTCCAGTCGCACCTCATCGAGGCCGTGAGCGGCCGATAAGTCGTCGAGAGTGCGAGTGCCGGGCTCGCACCGACCATACGAACGTGTGATCAATCCCAGTGAAGCGAGCGAGTTCAGTGTTTCGGACCCGGCGGAGGCACCGAGCTGCGCGGCGGCGAACACGTCAGCCGGAGTGCGCAAACCAGCGTGGACGATCAGTTCGTATGCCTGCTTCAGGTGCAAACCAACCAGTCGCCAGATCGGATGTACCGGCTCAACCCGCGCTCGGTCACGACGGATCGGATCGTCCTCAATGATCAGTTGTCGCTCATCGCCGGCACCAGTCGCAGGTGTGACAAGTGCGTACTGATCAGCAAGAACGCCGGTCGCGGGCCTCATCCGCAGGATCGGAGACCCAGGTCGTTCCCGCAGCTCCATCAGTACATCGCCGATGGTTCGGTCCGGTATCAATCCCGCAGCAATTGCGAGACCGCGCCTCCCGGTCTCGACCGTCGGCACACCATTGACGAGTTGACCTGCCCGGGCCGCATCGACAGCGAGTGCTTGCAGGACAGCCAGAACAACGTGGAGATGTCGCGAACCGCGGTACTCGAGCTGAGCCCACTTGCGGGAGTGAGCCAGCCAGTCGCGATGTACCCCCGAATGTATTAGCCCCCCTGTGTGCTGTTTCGTGTGGGCGCGAGAGCGGTGTTTGTCGGTGATTTCGACTGCGTGGGCGAATGCGCGGTCCCATTGAGGTGCAAGGGCTTCCGCCGTAGTGCGCTTCTTCTCGCTGTAGACAGCCGCCAGTGCCGGCCAGGCTCCGCGATCCAGCTGGTCGACAACCTCGTTGAGAGACCAGCCCCTAACCGCGCAGGCATAGAGGACTGCCTGGCACGCTTCAGACCTCGTGTTCCAGAACCCGCGCGGCATCGTGCCCTCGATGGCGAAGGCGGTGACGTGCTGAGGCAGAGCTGTGTGAAAGACGACTTCGGCCGGCAGTCGGCGTGAGGCTCCGACCCCCTCGGTGGGGATGGTGCTGCGCTCGCGCGCCTGCGCAGCTATGCCGGCACCGAGCGCGGCTCTCAGCCGCGCGACCAGTCCTCGATCGCTTCGGCGTGACAGCAACTCGATTGCCTCTGACACCGCGCCGACTAGCTGGCGGCGTTGCCCCTCTTTCGTCCAAGAGCCCGGCGGCACGATACAGCCAGTGGCGCAGTTGAGCATCGGGGTCGGGTCGAGGGTGCGGCAGAACGGCTGAATCGCGGAGAGCAATGTTCGGATGTGTTCGACGCGGAGCTGCTCGGCGAGTGGCACGTAAAGATGCCTTCCGCCTGAGCCTGGGTTGACGTCTTCAACGACAACCCCTCCCGCCGTCTCGACGATGTGCCTCAGCCATTGCGCATCCCGAATGACCGAGTCGGGTCCGTGCACTTTCGCATCGAGGTCGAACACCAGGATGCGTGTCCAGCCGCCGCTGTAGAGATAGACGGCAACGGGCATATCGGGGACTTTGAAGCGTCCGAGACGCCGTGATCGGTCGTAACCAGTCCCGGTCCAGATGCGGCCAGATGAACGCGCAGACAGCAGTGGCGTCAGCGCGGCGTAGATCGCGTCATCGTCGCGGACGTGGTGCCGCGGTGATGATCCGCCCGGATCACATTTCTTAGCGACGGCACGCGCCGGATGACTACGAGTCGTCACCGAGCATGCGATACCATCGGACATGTCGGCCAAGACACACCCTTCTGGGGTTTCGAAGACCTCCCGTTCCCGCGGGGGGTCTTCTTCTTTTATTAGGTTGTTTTACGAGCTCAACTCGTGCCGCTAAGGGCGCCTCCGTTGTTATCCAGTGAGAGCCAGCTGTCGCGGCTGTGTGCGGGTAGCACGTAGGTCGCGACGACCGACCGCTTTGGCGAGCAAGTCGACGACGACAGGTACGCGAGATCGATCGCCGCGTGCGCGTACCCGGCGATCGATCTCCGACAGGACTGGAAGAGTCACACGGGTTTGAATCCACCCGGTCATGTCGTCAGTGGCAGGGATGCCGGATCGGTCAATGGCATCGAAGTCGAGCATCTGCGGCGCCCCGACTTCGTCTTCCATCTCGAGTTCGATTGCCAGGAGGTCGGCGATGGTTTGTCCGAGTGGCAGCCCCGCCCTCTTCGAGTGCAGCTTCAATATCTCGACGAGCGTCGCCGGGGCGGTCACAACCTGAATCTGTCGGCGGTTACCTTTGCGCGGCTGCGCCATCAAACTCCCCTTCCCTTGTCTCTGTCCTGCATCATGCCGGTATCTGTTAGCTAACAGGCGACGCCACGCCGGTAAGAATCTAAATGTGGCTAACAGATTGGATCGATCGGGGGCCGCCGACGAATGTCAGACCACATTCAAGCTGTTAGGCAATGGGTTTGACCTGCATAAACGCAGAACTGCGGCGCATCGGTGCGCAGGATTCTGAGGCATAGGGATCGCGCCGTCAAGATCGGCGCAGCGCGCACTCAACGGGCATCGACGCACGCGGCGATCCTGACAGGACCCTGTCCTAGTTCAGCTGGACAGGGTGCGCCTGCGAGTGGGCCTCCACCCCGGTGCGGGACCCCTCCCCCACTTCATGCGGAAGTCGACAGCAACTGAGCGCGCCTTCGGGGATTGTGCCCGCGCGCGAGCACATCGGTGTGGGACTAGACGTTCAGGTACAACCGCAGCGCCTGCTCCGTGAGCGCGCTGCGCGATCCGGCACCCCACTCCTCGGCGAGACGATCAAGCTGCTCGGCGTCTGACGCGATGATGCCGGCGAGCGCCACGCGTGCCGGAGCTTCAATGTTCCGCCTGCGGCGGGTTGTCACCGAACGCTGGAACAGTGCGCTCGGCTTAGCCTTTCGAGCCGTGCGCCAGTGCTTGGACAGAACCGTTGCGTTGTCTTCGACCGCGTCCAGGACGATCTGCCCATAGGTGCGTGCGTTGCTCGGATCCGCAGTCCGTTCCGACAGCGCCAGATCTCGCAGGGCCCGGAATACATCCGGAGCGATTGACGCCTCCGGTGGCCGCACGCGAGAGGGAGCCGCGGGGACCGCCTTAGGAGTCGTAACGGCCGTTGCCCTCGAAGCCGGCTCAGCGTCGAACTTCGGCTCCGGTACCTCGAGGGGGTCGATGCGCTGCAGCGGGCGTACGTTCTCACGACCGGGCCGGTGATCCTCTGCCGCGGCCTTCGGCTCAGCGGGGGCTTGCTCCTCCGCTTTTGGTGTTGACTGTTCGGCCGGCTTCGGAGTCGGCGTGGGCAGCGGAGGCAGAAGATCGTTCAGCTCGGCGATGCCATTGTTGGAGAAGGCGCCTCCGCGGCGCTGCGGGCGGCTCACGCCACTCCCCCACTCAGGGCAGGTGCCTCCGCGAGTCGGGTGAGGACCTCGCGGGTCAGGTTGAGGTAGTCGCTTGCCAGTCCCGACGGGTCACGGCTCCAGAGGCGCTCCTTGCCCGGCGGGAGTTGACCGCTGATGGTCTGACGAAGCACCTCGATGCGCGTGAGCTTGTTCGCCTCAGCGAGCTCGACCAGCTCTGCGGGAGTCACGTGACGGTTGCGCATGTCAACTGCCGAAGCCTTGTCCGAGCGGATGAAGGTCCGGAATGCCTGCACGCCGGAATCGCCGAGGATCTCCTCGATCGATTCGAATACGTCGCGGTTGCGGACTGTCGCGCGTGGGTTGGCATCGAACAGCACAACGCCGAGGAGCTGGATGGCTGCACCGTTGGCGCGGGCGCGCTGGTAGCGGGCCGCGAGCAGTTCAACACCGGACAGACTGGCGTCGTCGTCCTTCGTGGGTACGAGCAGGTGTGATGCCGTCGCCAGAAGTGCATCGAGCAGCGGTGCGTCACCAGGTCCCGAGTCGATCAGGATCAGGTCATATCCGCCTTCTACCTGCAGTTTCGCCAGTGCGGCACTGAGGTTCCCGGCCATATCGATGCCCTATTGTTCGGAAAGGGCAGCGGTTGCGGAGACTGCGGCAAGGACAGGTCCCCCAGGAATCAGGTCCAGGTTCTCTCGGACGTCAGTCAGCGGCACGAGAGGCTCGCCGTATTGCAGCGTCATGCCGAGGCTGCGTCCGCGATCCCCCTCTGCCCCCAGGTCCGAGTTCGTGAGGTTCGCCTGCTGGTCAGAGTCGACGAGCAGAACTTTGCGGCCCGAGGCAGCGACCAGGCTGCCCAGCGCGCTCACCAGGCTGCTCTTACCCACGCCGCCCTTTTGATTGGCCACTAGGAGCGTGCGTGCCAATGAGGTGCTTGTCATGTGCGTGACCGTAGATGCCCAACCGGTGTCCCTATCGGCAAGACACGGCCGTTATCCGGACTGTAATCCGACTGAATGTCCGACCGTGACGTCGTACGGTTGCTCTGCCGACTCGACGGACGTATGACGCCCAGCCACTCGCCCCCATCGTCGGTGGTGCGTACGGCGGTTGAACGGAAGGTCGTTCGTGTGTCGGTACGTCCCAATACCGCGCGATTCACCGTTCGTCCCGTCGGCAGTGGTTCGGCTGGTTTGTCGGTCTTCCTGCGTCCGTACGACGGCTGTAGGTGCGCCCTATCTCCCGGCCGCAGGCTGGCCGAGAAACCGGCCGTCTACCGGAAGGTTGCACGACCGATGCACTGCCGATTTTTTGGCCGCATGTCGGTCGTCACGACGGCTGTACAACGATCGGTCACATCGCCATGCCTCGTCCGTGCAGTTGTCCGGCAGACGGACGTTGATCGGTCATCTCAACAGTCGTACGACGTTCCGTCACAGGGCCGTGCATCGGTCGAAGGGCGGCCAGCCCATCAGTCGGTACTCGGTCGGAGATACTGCCGTTCATCGGCCGAACATTCGTGCGGCACTCAGACGTCAATCGGTCATTTCGACCGTCGTACAACGATCCGTCATACCGCCGTGCATCCGGCGAACGTCAGCCGTCCGATTGGTCGTTCCTCAGTCGGAGACACCGCCGTTCATCGGCCGAACATCTGTCCGGAACAACGACTATCCGTCCGTCGTACAACGTGCCGACATACCGCCGTCAGTCGGCCGTTTCTCAATCGTTCCGACAGTCGTGCACCTGCCGTTCCTACGGCCAGTCCATAGGCCCGCCAGCGGCAGCGCGACAGGCCGTTATGTCGCCGTATCTGCGCCGTTGCACTGGCCGGTCATACGGTCGTAAATCGTGTCTGCAACGGGTGTAACCCGGTTGTTGATTGGGCTACAGGCGGTTACTTGCTTGGATTAATGCCGCCCATCACACGTCCGCCGGTGCGGGTGGCCGACCGGATCGCAATACGGGCTTCTCACTGGGCTTAACAGTCGAACACGCTGGTCACACCCGCAGCCGATTTCGGCGTGCGCCTCCACTCGGCACTTCGCCGAAGATCGGGGGAGTGCCCATTGACTAGCTGCCGCCAAATTGTCGGCTGACAAACTTGAGTTAGCGCCGGTTGCCTCTCACATCGAAGCGTCGCAACCGGATCGGCTCGACCGCCGATGCGACTCGCACGGAACCATTGTTCGCTCGACCTTGCCATCTCAGCTTCGCGGCGAATCGGCCGATGATCATCGTGATCGGCCGCGTTCGTCGCTCTGCCTACTGCTCGTCCTGGGCTGCTGCGATTGGCAACTCGCATGCCGGCGCGCGAGCATGCCGGTGGCGACAGCTGGGCTATCGCCGAGACTTTATTGGCCGGGGACATGAGGAGTGACGTGACCGTGGCCGCAACCGTCGTCCGCTGGACCGCGTCGATCACCGAGAATTGTCAGCAAAGCGCGCCGTGACAGAGGCGCGTGAACCGATGGCCACGACAGCCTCACCGCCTATGTCGGCGATCCGGGATCGTCAAGGCTGATCGAAAGGCCGAGCTGGAGGTAAGCGACCTACGTCAGAGTTCGTTCAGAATCGAGCACTGTTCACCTTTGAACTCGAACCACCGCTTCGCCGGCACCGATCGGTCGATGCTGCTCGCGAGTCGGTGACTCGAAGTCGAGGTGGGGGGAGTGGGGGAGCGACGCAGATCCAGACGGCGGAGGTGTCGGTTCGATCCCGTTCGGCGGGATACCACTCGCACCGTCGACGCACATCGACCGGCGGTCACAGCATCACCGGAGGAACTCTCGGCGGCGAGCAGTCTGCAAGCCCGTTGGTCGCCGGAGTCCTGACCGTTCTCGAGGATGACTAAGTGTCTTTCTATCGCTGCATTGCCACTTCGGTGCCGCGACCAGCGGGAACTGGTGGCGACTCGTGGCGAAAGTTGCTTTCGTGAAGTCGCGGATGCGATACCGGCTTGTCCACTTGGCGCACGCGCACAACATCAATCCGTCAACTCGTTGATGCCCCCCGCTGTTTGGTCCTGTCAGAATCACGGACGCGAGATCAACGGGGCCGCTGGTTGTCTTGGCGTATGGGAGCGCATGTTGGGCGAGGGTCGCCAGTTGAATTTGTCCGCAGTTCGTCTCTAACCGAAGCTGGTCGGGAGTGGGGGAGGGGAGCCCGGCCCGTCACAGTGACGTTGTCGCGCCACGCATTTGGATGCGCGACAGGGAAATTCCCTGAGATGCGAGATCAACCAGTTCTTCGACCTTCAGCCACCGGCTGGTCGCTCTACGAGTGAGAACGAGCGCCGTCCGACGCTCCTCAGCGATCAACTCGAAGGCCAGAGCGCAGTCTCCTGCCGCGTACGCCTGTATGGCTTTCTCAGCCACGTCCTTCGAGAAGAGCAAGGCATCGAGATCCAAGTCCGTTCCGGCACGCGCCGCGAGCCGGACAAGTTCGCCGAGCTGGACGCGCGTGATTCGGTTGTGCTGGCTAGTCAATGAAGTAGATCCGTTCAGACGCTGGCGGGACGCTCTATGTGGTCACCGCGGTATCGGGCACCGCTACCGCGGCCGCGCACACCGCATCGAAGGTAGCTGCTCGGACCACGGGACGCTATTTGATGGCTCGGGCCACCTCGCATTGCCCCTGCGGTCATCCAGCACGGCCTTCCCGCCACATCGACCACAGAAGTGGTCCATCACTTAGGGGTAGGGGAGCGGTGACTCGAAATCCGACCTTCTCGTAGAGAGGGATCGTCCGTTCGCGAGTACAGACGAGGTAGGCCGACTCGTTTCGTTTGTCGCAGCTCGACAGGCGGTGCTCCAGCAGCTGCGTGGCAAATCCTCGGCTGCGATGCGATGGACTCGTGCCGATGTTGCAGAGGTACCAATGTGGGTCGATCGGGTGCACTCGGTCGAACTCACCCCGCACTTTCAGCGCGGTCGGGATGCGGTCGCGGAGCGCCCACAGCAACTCCGGCGCCTCGCGCACGAGTGCCAGCGTGCTTGTCTGCCATTGTCCGGGTGGATTCCAAATCGCCACTGCCGCAATTGCATTGTCATCCGACCTGACTACATCGACGCCTCCGCCGGCCAGGTGATGATTCGTCAACGTGGTGCGGAAGAAGGTCGCGAGACGCGGCTCGGTCTGCGGGTGGTCCGCCCACAGGTGACAGATAACCGGGTCGTCGGCGAAGGCAGCGGCCAGGACGCTGGCAGCCTGCGCGATGTCGGAACGCGCGAGCGGAGCAATAGTCGTCGACATATCCGACATTGTGGCCTCCCTTTCAGACAGTGGGATCAGTGCCCGAAGAGCAGTACTGTCCGAAACCATGAGCGGTGTTGCGAACAATATCGGCGCTACAGCCGTTGCGGTCAGCCAGATGCGGGCCGTCGAGTCAGCGCGCCCCGATCGTCTGATCAATGATCCACTTGCCGCGGAGCTGGTCGCGGCATCGGGGATCGAGGGTGTGAGCTCGGTGAACCTGGCGACGGTGGAGGCAGTGCCGATGCTGTCCCGGATCTACGCGGCGGTCGTGCATCGCACCCGTTTTCTCGACGACCACGTGATCGATGCCGTGAAATCCGGGTGCACGCAGGTGGTCATCCTCGCGTCAGGACTGGACTCTCGCGCCTTCCGGCTCGAGAGCGACGCACGCTTCTTCGAGATCGACCTGGCGAACCTCTTCGAGTTCAAGGAACCCGTTGTCGCCGAGAAGCCCGTGATGGCAGCAAGCCGCACCGTCATTACCGCAGATCTGACCGATCCGTCATGGACGACGGCATTGACCACCGCCGGGTTCGATCCTTCGGAGCCGACGGCGTGGATCGCCGAAGGCATTCTGATGTATCTGACGGATGCACAAAACGACGGATTGATGTCCGAAATCGCTGGCCTGTCTGCGACTGGCAGCCATCTCATGTTCGTTGCGAACGGTCCGGGCTGGCTGGCCGACGAGCACTCGAAGCAGCTCAAGCAGGCAGTCGACAGTGCGGGGTACGGCTTCCAGTCGCACCTCGACGATCCGAAAGCTTGGCTATCGCGGTTCGGATGGACGGTCTGCGAGGCAGTGACGCTCGAGGAAGTCGGTTACCGACTTGGGCGGGTCGAGACTGTCAGTGACGGGCCGGCGAAGTCGTGGGCGGTATGCGCCCGGAGGTGACGCTACAACGGGAGTTCGTCGGCAAGTCAGCCGAGAATCGGCTGGCGCGGCAGCCCTCGATTACCCGGCCTGGTTCTCGTCCGGAACAATGACCGCGACCGCAATCGTCGGCGCAGCAATTGGATCAATGTGCGTCGCGGTGAACCGCATTCGCATCCAGCCGCCGCCTGCCCGACGCACCCGAACGCTGTCTCGAACCGGGCCGTGGGCGCTCCGTTCGACCATCTCGGGGAACCGCGCGTACTCGTCGGGATGGAAGCCAGGCATCTGACCGGTGGAGACTCCATGGCCGATACCCGGGACCCAGGGAGTGAGCCATCGCAGCACAGTCGGCGCGTGGATCACCCTGTGATCGATGATGGCCCCGTACGCGCCCGCCTCGGCGAGAACCTGCCGTCCGACGGTGGCATCGAAGAGTGCGAGTCGCGTCGCGGTGATGGCAGCAGCGCAGGTGATGTCCTCCATGAGACCTCGAATGCGCGGGCCAGCTGACGTCTCGACATACCGTTCGGCAAAGTGGATGACCCGCAGCGTCTCCTGATTTCCCTCGTCGGGGATACGCAGGACGAATGTTCCCTGCTCGGCATAGCCAGGCTGAGCATGATTGACGTTCTCCCACATGCGGACGACATCGGCCAGCTGCGCAACGCTGGAATACATGTCGAGAGGGCCGTAAACGGCACGGTCTCGTTGGTCCTCTGCAACGGCCAGGAGGTCGAGCCCGGCGGAGGTCAGGTGCAGTCGTGGTGGCAGACCTCCTGCAACCTCGAGTTCCCACTCATACCCCGCGGTCGAGGGAGCAGTGTCGTTGCCATCGCCGAACTGGAGCTTGACCCCATGAATCGCCCGACTTGGGCCGAATACTGGCACCGCTGCAGCGAACCGCCCAAGGGATGAAGCGGCGGGTTCGCTGAGTGGCTGAACGACCTCGGCTCCATGGTTTCGTACGTTCTCGACAAGCCCGCGAACCACAGCGAGACGTGCTCCGCGAAGAACATTTGCCAGCGGCCGAAAATTAGTCGAGACGGCGTTCTGGCTCACGATTGTTGGTTCGCCACAGAGGGTTTCGACCGTCATCGAAATCGCACTCTGCGCTACGTGGTCACTCATCGCCACACCACCCTGCACACTCCTGGTTGACAGCAAGATCACGTTTTGGCATCGTGACCCTCGCGTTCGGCAGGTCCACGCAGTGCGTGTGCGAGTACGCCCCCTTTTCTGGCGGCTGGCCCGACCATGCTGAACGCATCGCGTACCTCACGACATGAGGTTGCGGCGTCGGCCCTCTTCTGTCCGCGTCGCCCGCGCAGCTAATTCGATCAACGGCTGGCAAACTCCACGCATCTCTGGTGGGGACTGTTTTGCGCTGCCGGTTGACGACTGCCGTGGCCACCGGACACCTCAAGGAACCCCGCATGCGACCTCTGGACCTGATTCCTCTCGCGCTCAAGCGCGCGGCTGATGTTCAGCCGCGCTTCTTCCTCGATTTATCGGCAAAACCCGACGTAAAAGCACGCGATTGTGTCGCGGCTAACGCTGCGCATCCTGTGTTGTCGAGCGAGATCGACTTTCGAAACGCCTCGATTCTGGCGTCAGAAGGCGCTTTTCGCGCACCGCATGGCCGACGCGGTGCGGCAGAACACCGGCCCGGAAAGTCGCGACGGCACCGGGCGTCCGCGGCCGGTGTTCTGCACCCATCGGCGTTTACACGACCCAACAGTCTGATCACCGATGCGCCCAGCGGAGTGCGCTCGGTGATCTCCCATCAATCGATAAGGAATAAACGAATGTCCCACCGTCACAACCGCATTGCCGCAGCGATCGCCCCAACTTTGATGCTGGCTGTGTACACGGCACCACCGGCCCTTGCCGATGAAGGCAACGGTCAAGGTGCCGTCACATCTGCTTCGACGCAGTCGGCCGTGACCGGCTCGGCATCGACTCAGGGTGCCGTCACGGCACAGACCCTGTCGACTGGCGTTTCAGCTGACATTCCGGTCGTGAGCGATGCGATCCAGCTGACTTCGGCAGCTACTGCCATCGGCGGCGAGGAAGGCGCGGCAGCGGGTGCACGGGCAGGTGCCTCTACCTCGGGCATCGCCCCGGCTGTCACTGGCGGCGTCGTGGGCGGGGCTGCGGGATGCGCCGTTGGAGGATTCGCGGGTGCCCTTGTCGGAGCCATGATCGCGCCTGAAGGTGGAGCACTTCCTGGTGCGGCGATTGGTTGTGCAGTCGGAGCTGTAGGTGGCGCGGTCGCTGGCAGCGAGCTCGCTCAGTCACAAGCAGAGCAGTCGGCGACGGCATGAGACGTTACGACGAGTCCGAGCTGCCTGAATGGGCTCGGCTGCACATTCCGGATGAGCCGCTGACTGCGGAGCAGCCTGGACGTCGGAGCACCCTGCGGTTTACCAGAGCGGCGGTCAATGCTCGGTCGGCGAGCGTTGCGACCGACGAGCCGAAGGAACCCCGTGGCTCGAAGCGTGCGGTCCTGGTGCTCGCCAGCGGGGTCGTCATCGCCGTGACTTCAGCACTGGCCGGGGTCGCGCTCGCAACCCCCGATAACGGCCGGTCCGTCGAGATTCCCGCCCCAGTCTCCACAGATCAGGGAGTCGTGATCGCGGTCGGGGACTTCTGCCCCGACAGCACGAACGGTGCAGCGACCACGACCTCAGGACCCGGTAGCGAGTCGACCGCTGCCGGAGTGATCGCAGCGTTCGACTACGCGTACTACACCGAGCGGGCTGGTCAGAAGGTCGCCGATCTGATGGTGAATCCGCCGAGCACGGTCCCGGTCATCCAAGCCGCGATCGATGCCGTCGCCACGGGCACTCGCGCATGCGTGACCACGCGGCCGACCAGTGACCCGTTGGTCTTCCTCGTTGATGTCTCACTACAAGCCCCGACTGGCCCAGCGGGGGAGTTGCGGCAGCGCATCACAGTCACGCAGACCGGACCCACTTTCAAGATCGCTCGCGTGGAGGACCGTTGATTACCCACAATCACCTGCCGGTTCGCCAGTCGCCCATCGGTTTGCAGTCCCAGCCGGCGGTATGGCTGCTCGGTGCTCGAGGTGGCGTCGGCGTCACAACGTTGGCGAGCTTCTGGGACGGCTGGGCTGCCGACTCTCGGCGCGAGTGGCCGTGCGGAAACGCCCGCAGCATCGAGAGCCCGTACGTCGTCATCGTCGCCCGCGAAACCATCGCAGGCTTGCAAGCAGCGCACGAACTGGTGATGCATCACGGTGCCGCACAGCTGGAATGCGAGATTCTCGGCCTCATCACCGTCGCCGCATCGCGGGAACTACCGAAACCTGTGCGCCAGTACCGCGAAATCGTGACTGCGGCGGTCGAGTCTGCGGGTGGATCGGTGTGGACGATCGGCTGGCACAAACAGCTCCCTGCGACGGATAGCCGAAAGCTCCGGTCTTGGCATCCACACGATGGATTGCCCGCCTCGCATCGTCGCCCGGCTCCCGAGGAACCGCCCGCCGACGTCATCGCCGCTGGGGCACGGATCGTCGGCGCCATTCAGCAGGCACTCCCGCGCGTGTATCGCTGCGCCAGCTAACGCGCTCCCTATCCCGAAAGGCTTCAAATGCTGCACGCCATCTCCGTCCTGGCGATCTCCTTCGACACCACGCCTCAAGCGCCGCCCGGATCAGCCGGACTTCTGAAGATCATCGGCTGGATATCGTGGGCAGTCTCCGCTGCGCTTATCTGTGCGGTTCTCGTTGCCGGCGGAAAGTTCGCCTGGGAACGCTGGCATTCCGGTGCCACCGAGTCTCCGAAGATGCTCGTTGGCGCACTCATTGGAGCCGTTATCGCGGGCAGCGCGGGAGCGATTCTCAACGCCGTCGCACCGGCATGAACGCCGACATCGTGGCGGCAGCGAACGTGCCACTCTCACTGCCTGACGAGGTAATGGCCCAGATCAACAACTTCCTCGGTTGGGCCGCTGGGCTTGTGGGCCTCGTGTGCCTGGCGAAGGTCGTCTTCGTCGGTGCCCGCATCGCGTGGGACCGCCAGCACACCGCAGGACTCGAGTCCCGGCCCGCTTCTGAACTCCTCGCCGCGCTGGTCGCATGGCTGCTCGCCGCTGTGGCCTGTTCCGGCATTGCCGCTGCTCTTCTCTGAGGCCCGCACACATGAAGCTTGACGATCCTGCTCAACGCAGAAATCCCCTCTGGTGGGCTTTGGCAGCTCTCGGCCTGGTCGCGGTCCTGGTACTTGGCTGGGTAATCATCACCGCACTCGCCGCTGAAGAGAGTCCGACTGAACCGGGCTCGCCGGCGGCCGAAGACGGCACGGGTTCCGGCTCGCCGACCTTTGCTGCCGATCCGGTGTTCGACTCCTACGGACGAGTCGCCTACGTCCCGGCGAACAGTCCACACGGTGTTGCTCTGGCTGCCAGCACGGTATCAGGAACGCCTGGTCGCCCGGGTACACAGAAACCCGATGGAGTGCTGCTACAGAAGGTCAACGGCGACATGGTGCTGCCCTTCTCCACCTCCGATGGGCCGACCGGATTCACGTCGACCGGCGTGGCGACAGGCTTCTCCCACACCCCGCAAGGCGCAGCGCTCGCGGCGATCCACTACATGTGCTGGCTGCAGAAGCCGGGCGCACGCACCGATCGAGTGAAGGCACTCGTCGGACACGGCATCGTCGACGACGACGAGCTCCTACGAAACATGATCAAGAATCCGCGCACCAACTTCGATCTGAAGGGGGAGTGCACTGCCGGTCAGCTCAAGGTCGACTACAACGCGGTATTGACCAAGGTGCGTCTCGGCTATCGGCTCCGGTACAAGGACGGCTCCGAATCCAACTTCATGAACGTAGTCATCGTCGAGTGGAGAGACGGTGGCTGGATTCTCAAGCTCCGGGCTTACAGCAATGACGATGAACCTGGCGGTTACTTCGGTCCCAATCTGGTGTTCGACCCGGCGCAGGGATGGGTCTCGTGGTTCCAGTCTTGATCCAGCGCCTGGTGTGCGTGCTGCTCACGTTGGGGATACTGCTCGTGTTCCCGCCGACCGCGTCTGCCGAAGATCCGACACCAACCCCAACACCCGGCACCACCGAAGAAATCGTCAGCACCGCAACAGGGTTGGCCAGCTGTTCAAACCCCGCAATCGGGATCGCGATCTCAGCGGCTGAAGCGGCCGGTCTGACCGGGACACAAGGTTGCTTGGAATCGGTTGTCGACGTCGCGGAGCCAGTAGTCGGCGCAGTCGGTTCCGGCCTGCAGTCAGTGGCAATGTCAGCTGGTGAGTCGCTTGCCGAATCGTTCGGTGAGACCGGCGTCGACCTCATGCGCTTTGGCCTCACGTGGTGGACCGAAACGCCGGGAGTCACTCCGGGTCTCTACAAGTCGGTCACCACCCAGGTCACGGCCTACACCTACAACCTGCAATACGCGGCACTGATCCTGTCGGTGATCGTGCTCGCGGGACGACTGGTGATCGCCAGGTCAGGCGCGATCCGAGACACCAGCGAGGAAGGCCTGCGGACGCTCACGCGGGCAACCTTGGTCGCAGGCGGGATCTCCGCGGCGATCACCGCGGGGCTCCATCTCTCTGATGGGTTGTCGACGTGGATCATCCAAGGCCTCGTCGGTGACCAGACCGCAGGTCTGGCGGACAGGATGATCCCGCTCTCGCGTGCGACCGGTGGCATCGCGACCGCGATGCTGTTCGTCATCGGGATCGTCGGAATCCTTGGCGGCCTGGTGCTGATGTTCCTGCTGCTGCTTCGATCCGGCATGTTGATCGTCATCACCGCCGCGATGCCGATTGCGGCAACGGCCAGCGGTACCAACGTCGGGTCACAGTCCTTCGAGAAGATGCTGTCCTGGGCGATCGCATTTCTGCTGTTCAAACCGGTCGGATCGCTCGTCATCGGGGTCGCCTGGATCACCTTCCAACGGGCAACCGACAACGGCACTGACTCGGACCCGGCCACCGTCCTGATCGGAGCATTGCTGCTGTGCTCGTCAGCGTTCGTTCTGCCATCGCTGATGCGACTGATCGCACCCGCGGTCGCGACGCTCGGTGGGGGAGGCTCGGGAATTGCGGCAGCCGCGGGCACGGCCGCCGTTGTCGGCGGAGTGGTCAAAGCGGGAGCCGGCGTCGCGGCTGGTGTAGCCAGCGGCGGGGCAAGTCTCGTCGCGGGCGCAATCGGTTCCGTTGCCGGCCGCTCCAGCGGCGGAGCTCCGTCCGGGTCCGCGCCGCCGTCGTTCGGAACGCGTGGCCAGCAACCCTCGGGGGGAGGTGGTGGTACGCCTCCCAACGCTCCACCACCTCCAGCGCAGACGGGGAATCGCTGGTCAGGGTCGTCCGCAACCGGTCACGGGGGATTCCGGCGATGACTGCAAACCCAGTCGAGTACCGAACCTATGGCTCCTGGCGGCGGCCGCGCTCGGCAGGCGTAGCTGGCCTAACGTTCGGCACCACGATGCTCGGCATCGCGGGAATCGTCATCCTCATGCTGATCGGACTGCTCTTCGGCTTCGGAGTCGCTGGCATCGCCACACTCCTCGCGGTCCTTGCATTCACCCCGCTCGTCATCTCGCTCGACGGCAGGTCCGGCTATGAAAGGGCACTCATCATGTGGCAGTTCCGCAAAGCTCGCCGACGCGGGGAGCACGTCTACGCCTCCGGTGCGTTCTCGCGTATCCCGGGTGGTCGCTACCGACTGCCGGGCGTCTTGGCTGAGACCGAGTGCTACGAAGCGGTCGATGCACAGAACCGGAGGTTCGGCATGATCCACATGCCGTCCAAGCACTGCTACACCGTGGTTCTCGAAGCGCACCCGCAAGGCGGGGAGAACTTCGATCAGGACACCCTGGACCAGGCGGTCGCGAACTGGGGCGCAATGCTTGCCGCAGCAGGAATGACGGGTGACATCGCCGGTATCGCAGCGACCGTCGAGACGCTTCCGCAGACCGGAATCGAACTCTACGAGACGGTGTCGCGGCAGGTTCGCGTTGACGCACCCCAGCTCGCGCGCGATGCGATGTACCAGCTGGCAACGGGTTTGACGCTGGGCAGCTTGAAGCTGACGGCACGAATCGCGATCACGTTCGTCGCCCAAACTGCCGCGAGACGTAAGGACTGGACCGAACAAGCCGTCGAAATCGCCCGGCGACTGCCTGAGTTCACATCTGCAGCGGCGCGGGCGGGTGTTCCGGCGACACCGATGACGGCGAACGAAATCATGGGGTTCGTACGCCGCTCGTACGAGCCGGGTGTGCTCGAGGACATCGAACGGGCGCTGATGAGTGCGGACCCCGGCCTTGAGTGGGCCGACTGCGGGCCGCGCACCCAGCTCGAGGAGAAGGGTCACCTCGTTCACGACGGCGCCATCTCCGCGACGTGGGAAATGCGTTCGGCACCAGCAGGTTCAGTGTTCGAGCGGGTACTACAGCGGCTCGTCGAACCCAACCCGGAACTGCCCGTCAAGCGCGTGACGATCATCTACCGGCCCCACTCGGCGGCAGAAGCCGCGGACACTGTGGACTCGGATTATCGGGATGCGCTCGCCGCCGTCACCGGATCGTCCGGTCTGGCGAAGGCGCAGGCTGAACTGGATGTGCAGTCAACCGCGCAGTCTCGGATCGCTCAAGCACGTGGTCATGGGTTGGTGCGATTCGGGCTGTTGGTAACGGTCACTCAGCCTGATGACACTGCGGATGTTCCTCGCGTTGATGCTCTCGTGCGGGATCTGGCGCATCAGTGCCGCCTAGTAGTACATCGTGCGCACTATTGGCAGGCTGCGGCTTTTGCCGCGAGCCTGGGTGTGGGAGTGATTCCGCCGGATCACTCGACGATTCCGTCGATGTTGGCCGGATAGATGACCAGTCCCGCACGAATCAAGGTCATGTCCGACGACGAGATCGCTCTATTGGAGCGTCGTAGTGCGGCAGCAACAGGATTCCGCAGGGTTTGGCTGGACCTGCAGCTATCCCGCCAGCACGCACGTCGGGCAACACGCACCCGATTGGCGCGAGTTTCCGGCGAATCGACCGACCGACCGGTGCTGCGAGTCGATGTGCACGGATTCGTCGGCCGCAGTGGTGGCCGGATGTCGACGCTCGCCCCGCCGCAGGAATACCGAGCCACAACCGACCAGGTCGCCGGACTCTTCCCGTGGATCGTCGGTGCCAGCGCGCCCATCCTCGGCACTCCGCTCGGCGAGCACCTGTCGACAGGCGCCGCGGTGTGCTTCGACCCGCTATCGGCCTGGCGAGCAAAGGCAATGACGGCACCGAGCTGCTTCATCGTCGCACTCAACGGCTTCGGCAAGTCCACCTTGCTGCGCCGCCTCGCCTTGGGCGACATTGCTGCGGGCACGCGCGTGATCTGGCCAGGAGACGTCAAACCAGACGGCCGAAGGCTCACCGAACAGGTTGAGGGCGGGCAGATCATCGAGGTCGGCTACGGCGTCGGGTCGATCAATCCGCTCGATCTCGGACCGATCGGTGCCGCAATCGAGCAGCTGTCGGACCCACAGTTGCGTCGCGCGACGGAGTTCGCGCTCTGGCAGCGCCAGCTCAATATCGTGGCGGCGTTGATGGAGATCGTGCGTCGAGCTCCGTTGAAGGACTTCGAGGAAACGCTCCTCGCGTCCGCGATCCGGTTGCTGTACACCCCGCGCCGTGACGGAGGCGCTGGCTTCGACCGGAAGAACCCTGCGATCATCTCGGACTTGATCGACCTCATCGTGAAGGGTCCGGAGGAGCTGCGCCAGGACGTCGTCGCCGACTCTGACCTCGAGTATCGGGAACAGACCAAACCGCTGCTGCGGACCCTCCGTGCCCTGATCAAAGGCCGATTCGGGGAGGTGTTCAACGGCCGCAACACAGTTCGCTTGAACGTGTCCGCGCCGTCGATCTGCCTCGACATGTCGTCGGTTCCACCCGGCGATGAGCTGATGCGCGGCGCCGTCCTGCTCGCGGGCTGGTCGGAAGCGTTCGCCACGATCGAGGCCGCGCACGTACTCGCCGATGCCGGGCTTGGTCCGAACCTGGCGTTCCACGTCCTCATGGACGAGCTGTGGCAGGTCTTGGCGTGCGGGCCGATGATGGTCGGCCGTATCGACGCGGTTCAACGCCTGCAGCGAACGATCGGTACCGCCATCACTGCTGTAACCCACAGTGTCGCCGAGATGAAGGCAGCTGGCGCGCTTGGCTTCGTCGAACGCAGCCGCGCCCGGATCATCGGGCCGGTGCCGCATGCGGAGATCGAGCGGCTGTCGGAGGTGATCAGCTTCAGCGAGAAGGAAAAAGAGATGATCACGTCCTGGTCGGACACTGCGGACCTGAACACCGTGATCGACCAGAAGCAGGCACGAGGCGGCGCGTCACCGATCGCGGCCGGAACCGGGCACTTCCTACTCAAGCTTGGCGAAGGTCGTCGGCCCGGCACACCGTTCCGCGTCGTGGTTCCCGAAGCCGAACGGGAAGCCGGGATTCACGAGACTGATGCTCGGCTGACGGCCGCTGACCGAGACCGTACGGCGGCATCCGCGTGACCGAGCTTTTAAGCCGAAGTTCCTGGCTGCGGTGGGGATTGTGAGTGTCCCGCTGTTGCTCTTGCTGCTCACCGTTGGCAGCGACGAGCCAACACCGATCGGCTGTGGCATTCCCAGTGGGGGAGACCGGCTCGCGCCGGCTGGGTCGTTCGTAAAACCGGTCGACCCGTCGACCGTCACGTTCACCTCGGGGTTCGGGCAGCGCACCGATCCACCTGGCTTTCACCAAGGCATCGACCTTGCCGGCCAGGTGGGAACGCCGATCTTTGCCGCGGCGGACGGTGTCGTCGTCGCGGCGGGACCTGCTCAGGGTTTTGGCCATTGGATAGTGATCGACCACCAGCTGAATGGTCAGCTCACCTCTTCCGTGTACGGCCACATGTATGCCGACGGCGTTCTCGTCAGCCAAGGCGATCGCGTTCGTGCAGGCCAGCACATCGCCAACATTGGGAACGATGGCGGATCGACCGGTGCTCATCTGCATTTCGAGATCTGGCCGGGCGGTCGTCTTGCGGGCGGTAAAGCGATCGACCCGAAGCCTCAGTTCGACAATGCGCCGGCGCCTGGCGAAGCCGGGTCGACGGACACGCTCGCCGGTGCGGTGGCTCCCGCGCCTGGTGGAGGCGATCTCTCGAATCCGATTCCGGCGTCGATCGGCAGCGAGGCCAATCTGCAGGTTGACGCTCAACGGCTGATGCGTGCGGTGCATCAGCGCTTTCCACAAATCACCTCGCTCGGCGGATGGCGTGCCGACGGGCAAGGCGTTGCTGATCACCCGGACGGGCGCGCGGTCGACGTCATGATCCCTAACTACGAAACCGGCGCTGGGGTTGAGTTGGGCAACGCCGTGCGGGATTGGGTCTTGTCTAACGCAGAGTTCTTCCACGTCGAGTACGTGATCTGGCGACAGACCTACTACACGCCTGGGCAGTCGGGATCGGCGATGGAAGATCGCGGTTCTCCGACCGCGAATCACTTCGACCACGTGCACGTCACCGTCGCCGGCGGCGGCCACGACGACGCATCGACCGCGTGGGGTGTTGCGCCGGAAGGAACAGCACCGGCGCCGGCAGTGACGGGTTCATGCGAAGACAGCACGGCGGGGGAGTCCGGGACCGATGTCCGCGCTGGATCAGTTCCAGGTGAGTTTCTGCCGTGGCTTCGACAAGCAGGATCGCTTTGTCCGCAGATCAGAGCGAGCCTGTTGGCCGCGCAGATCCAGCAGGAATCTGCGTTCAACCCGCAGGCTGTCTCCAGTGCCGGCGCTCAAGGTGCCGCGCAGTTCATGCCCGGAACGTGGCCCGCTTACGGACGCGATGACGACGGGAACGGACAAGCCTCGCCGTTCGACGTTGGCGATGCCGTCATGGCCCAAGGCCGATACATGTGCGCGATCGCGAAGACCATCGACCAGGCGATTTCGGATGGTCGCGTCAAGGCACCCGACGGTCCTGAGCAGCTGTACCTCGCTGCGTACAACGCCGGTGAGGGAGCAGTTCTGTCGGCCGGCGGGATGCCGTCGGGCGGTGACTACACCACCCAAACCCAACCCTATGCCGACCGAATCCTCGCGATGGAACCGTCGTTCCGTGCTTCGACTGCCTCATGAAGGGACTTGATGTGAAAGCCCGAGTGCTAGCCGTACTGCTGGCGGCTGCCGTTCTTGCCGGATGCGGGAACGATACCGAGCTCGCCAGCGACGATCATGCCCACATCGATCCGCTCAATCCGAGGCACATGACACCTAACCAGGTCGCGACAACCGCGATGGGCGTCATCCTGTCGTGGAAACCGGCCAAGGACTCGTCGTCAACGGATGCGTTCCGGAGGGCGCAGCGCTGGCTAGGAGGGGAGCTCCTGGAGGCAGCCCGAGTCACGACCACCGCCGAATCTGAGGTCCGGCCCGATCCGCGCTGGGCGGTTTGGCGGGAGTCGCGTGACGTGATCAGCGCCGCCTGCATTCGTTCGGATTCGACACCAAACGCCCCCGCTGGAATGCGGACGGTCGTCATCGACGTCACCTGCACCCAGAACGTCCTGCACTCGTCCGGTGCAATCACTCCGCTGACACCAGAGACCTGGCGGGTCTCCGTCACGAAAACCGAGGGCGGGTGGCTGCTCACCGACTATCGCTTTCAGAGAGAGGACAAGTAGTGCCGCCACAGATCAGAGCCGAACGTCCCCACGGCAATAGCGACGTCGCGACGCTGAAGCTGCTCGGCGTCGTCATCCCGCTGTCGTTTCTGCCGGTGCTGGCCTTTCGATTTGCGGGGGAGCCGCTCAGCAACGGGGCCTGGAACCCGCTGGGCCTGTTAGCGCTGTTGGCGACCGGGAAGCGGGCGTGGCCTCTAGCTGCGACGATAATCCTGATCGCCTTGGTCGTCGTTGTCTTCGTAGCAGTTGTTGGCGTTGCGTTGTGGTGGGGTAAGCAGCGCTTCAGCGTCGCCGAGACTGCGAGCGATCGCCGCCTGGACCGGCTTGCCGCCACGATGCCTGCACCCCGCTCCGTACGGGAAACGTCGCCTGCGTACCTTGCTCAGACTGCCGATCGCCTTGCCGGTTCGATCCCAAGCGAACATCCGGCTCGGAACGGCCTTCTGGTCGGTGTGACGGTCGCCGGCCGACGCGAGCTCCGTTCGCCTTGGGAGTGGGTGATCATCGCCATCGCAGGTGCGCGAATGGGTAAAACCGCGGCGCTGGCAATTCCTGCGGCGTGCGCCGCACCCGGGGCATTAGTGGCCACCAGCAATAAGAAGGACTTGTACACCCACACCGCAGGCGTCCGTTCAGTGCAGGGCAGGGTTTGGCTTTTCGATCTTCAGGGCGTCACGACCGGAAACCCGCGTTCGCGAGCGACGTTCTGGTTCAACCCGCTGCTGCCCGTAGTGGACCTGCCGTCCGCGAAAGTCGTTGGCGGCTATTTCATTTCCTCGGCCGTCGCCGAGAACGCTCGGGTCGACGCCTACTTCGACGGAAACGCTCGCGACCTGCTCGGTTCGTACATCCTCGCGGCCGCTCTCGCCAGTGGCGATCTGCGGCACGTCGTCGAATGGCTGATCGACACACAGTCTCGGGTTCCGGTCACTGTTCTGGAGACGCACGGCTACCGCGGGCTCGCCGAGACGATGCGGGGAAAACAGGCTGTCAATGCTCGTCAGCGTGACGGCTTCTACGACATGGCGCGGCGTTTCTTGGCGCCGCTCGACGAGCCCCGGTTCGCCGAGGCGGTGCTGCCGTGTCGACGAACGGTCATCGGTGTCGACATGAACCAGCAGCTCACGTTCATGCCTGGTGAATACGTGCATCGGCTCGAGGAGTTCAATCCCCCGGAGTTCGTCCGCATCGGCATTGACACGGTGTACGCACTGTCGAAGGAGGGCGAGGACAGCGCTTCGGCGATCGCAACTGCGCTGATCGGAGCAATTCTGGAAGCCGCTGACCACCATGGCGCAGCCCAGCCGTCGGGTCGGCTCGACGTGCCGTTGGTCGCTGTGCTCGATGAGGCGGCCAACATCTGCCGACTGCAGCAGCTCCCGGATTGGTACTCGCACTACGGATCTCGCGGAATCATCCCGATCACGATCCTGCAGTCGCCGTCGCAGGGAAAGCGGGTGTGGGGCGAAACCCGTTATGCCGCAATGTGTGATGCAGCGAACCTGGAGTGGTACGGCGGCAACGTCGCCGACGACGGCTACCTCGACAGCCTTTCGAAGTCCATCGGCGACCACTATGTGCGCACCGAGTCGCACACCGCGTCGCTCGGCGTGTTCAACGGGGGAGCGGGCAGTCGTCAGGCCGGATGGGAACGGGAACGAATCTTCGATACCTCCGATCTGAAGGCGCTTCCATCCGGTCGGGCGATCGTCACCCTGGCCGGTTCGAAACCGCTTCTCGTTCGGAAGGTGTTCTGGCAGGACACACCTTGGGCTGAGCGGATCGAGCAGTCAGTGTGCGACTACTCCGGCGCGGTTCGACAGGTTTCTCCGGGAGGCGAGTCGCGTGAGCTTTGATGTCGACGACGACTGGGAAGCCCCCGAGCCCCCGGTCCCGGAGGAGCCGAAGCGACCGAAGTTCAAGTACGCCAACGTCTACGAGTGGGTTGAGCAGTGGCTCTCGCGGACGATTCGGCGTGAGATGAATCCGCTTGCAGGAGCTGGGTTGTCGTGGGATCACCGGTGGTGGGCCTATCCGGAAGTCGTTGCACGGCTGTCCTCCCTCCACCTTGCGTGGGAAGAAGCTCGCTCGTCGAAGGACCTCAGCGCAATGTCTTCTTGGTGGCTGCACCACCTCGACCCTCACCTGCGGGTGATCTTCGACTCCGAGCATGGTCCGATGTCACACGCCAATCGTGAGAACACGTTCCTCGGCTGGCCGGCTCTGCCGGTCGCGCCGGCACCGCCCGAGGTGAAAGCGGTGACGCTTGGGTTGCTCACGGGCGATGAGCCGCCGACGATGTAATGCCTTGAATCGGCCAACAAGGAAATTCGACGTCGGGCGAGCAGAGCTCATGCGAATCTAGGCTCAGCATTCGTGCGAGAAACGGGGGAACCATGGCCGGAAAGTTTGAGCTTTACACAGACAAGGCAGGTAAGTACCGCTTCCGCCTTAAGGCCAGCAATGGCCAGGTCATCGCCGTTGGCGAAGCCTACGAATCGAAGGCCGCTGCGAAGAATGGCATCGAGTCCGTCAAGAAGAATGCTCCAGACGCAACGGTCGTTGAAGTAGAGAGTTGATCGCGGCAATACAGATGCGATCGACGGCCTCTCATCAGTTGCCGAGGCCGTAACCAGGACTTTCGCGGTGGCGGTCAGGCGTGAGTGGTTGTGAACGGCCGGTCTCCGATTGCTTGGTTCGGTGACGGCTTTGATCGGCGCTCGGCGAGCGACGCACAACGTCAGCATCGACCTCATTCGTCTGCTGCTCGAGTTCGCGATAGTCATGCTCGCAGCGTGCGACGTGGGCGTTCAAACGCGCAATCTCTGAATCAGCCGCGTCTATTGTCAAGCGCATCCGCGCCGCGAACGTCCCATCGTCTCGGATACCCGCATTGCCCGACTGCTGCAAGTATTCGATCGCGGCACGATGGCGGGCCTGGGCTTGACTCAGTGCCTCTCGCGCTTGCCACAGTGAGACGCCGGCCTGTGCCCAACGCTCACGAGACGCTACCTGGTCGGAGAGAAGAACGGCGTCTGTTCGTTCCGAACGCTTTACCGGCAAGGTTGCAAACCGCAGCCGTGAATTGACGACATCGCGACGCTTGTCGGTCAGAGCATCCAGTGGGTCGTCTCCGGGCTGGCTGGCCGTTAACCGGGACATGGCGATTTCTGTGAGAGCGGCATCAAATGCCCTGCGTTGTTCCGCGTCTTCACCGGGCGTTCCGCATGCGGTGAGCCATGGCGCTTCCTCGTCCTGTGCCGCCGTCAAGTAGCGAGCAACGTGTCCGCCAATATGAGCGAGTTGTTCGGACGCCCATCGTGCGACGATGAAATCAATCGCGGCAGCCCTGGCGCTGATGGCGACGAGTTGATAGCGGCTGGCGAGGTCATTTCGGCGGCGTGGCAGATCTCGAGTTGCTGCGGCAAAGCTCTGCGACGCCTCCGCCACGCCACCTGAAGCGGTGGCGGCCGTGATCAGTTCCCGGGTGTTCCATCCGAACGACTCAGACTGCCCGGTCGCATAGACGATCCTGTCCCACACAGGGTCCGCAAGAAGCTTCGCCAACGCAGCCTCACCGTGTGCTTCCACGATGATCTTCTCGGCCAGGCCGGAGTACAGAACCATCGCGGCCTGGTTGTAGAGCGTCAACGATTCCGGTAGCGATTCAGCCTGCGTTCGCGCCGCCGCGAGTTCTTCGAGGGCGGTCTTCTGTGCGCCGTCGCGAGAGATGATTCGCGTCAGAAGTCTTCGTGCTCCCGGGTGCGGATCGGATACATGCTCGGCATCGAAGTCGGGCAGTTCGTCGTTGGCGACGTACACGTTGTTCGCATGCTTGCCGCGGGTAAGCGCGACGTACAACGACTGACGCGTCATTGCTGCGTCGGCAACAACATGGGCAGTTGCAACCGTCATGCCTTGGGCGCGATGAACGGTCGAGGCGTAGCCAAGTTGGACGTGGCTGGTTACGTAGTCGACAGGAAGGTCAGCTTGGCCGCCGCTGACCAGGTTCTCGACGAGTGTTGATCCGTCGGTTCGGGTTTCGGCGATGCGCCACAGATCGCCATTCTTGATCCGGCCTCCACGCTTACCGTCTCTGCCGCGCACTTCGTATTTGGAGGTGTTTCGACGGGTGACCACGATGTCTCCGGCCGCACCAGCTAAACCATCGGACAGCGAGACTTCGGGCCCGGTGACGGTGCCGTTGGCACGGTAGAACGCCGCAGCTCGGGTATTGAGCTCGATGACAAGATCGTTCGTGGGGGCGATCATGAGCGCCAGATTGCCGGCGGCGATATCCGCGCTGTACGCGCCAAACACCAAATCGGGGAGTTGGTGCTTCATCGCTTCCCTGATGCGTTGATGCTCCGCGTACCAGTCCAATGCCTCGGCTTGTCCGGCCCGCAAACGCAGGGACGCGTCGGCTTCGCCGCCAGTGGTGAAGCGATGCACGGTCGACAGCATGGGCGCCTGCGTCCGCTCGGCGAGGTCACGCAGGATCCCGGACGACTCGACAGAAGGCAGTTGTTGTGGGTCGCCGAGCAACCGAACAACGGCGCCCTCGCGAGCGGCGATCTCGGACAAGTCGGCAAGGTTGCGGGCCGATGCCATGCCCGCTTCGTCGACGAGCAGCAGGTCGCCTGCGGTGATTCCGGTCGGCAGCCCGTGCTGGTCGCGCGTGAGTAGGTCGGCGATTGTGCGTCCCTCGACACTGATTTCTTCGCCCAAGACTTCCGCAGCTCGCGCTGATGGTCCGAGTGCGATGACCTTGCCGTGGCAGCGTTCCCAGGCTCGAGCTACGACCTTCATTGCGGTCGTCTTGCCCGTTCCAGCGGCTCCGACACCTACCGCAACGTGCTGGCCCGCGGTAAGGAAGTGGTTGACAAGCGCCGTCTGATCCGTGCCGAGTTCGTGCCCGGAACTGCGCTCGATGTCTGACATCGCACGTTCAATGATCCGCTGGGGCACAGTGAGATTGCTCGGTTCCTCAGCACGGAGCCGCATGTACTCCTCGGCGTTGAGGACTTGTTGGCTGGTGTAGATCATTCGTGCGGGATCGGTGGTGTGTAGTCGCTGGACGCCTCCGATAGCTCGGTCCGCGAGTCGGTCTGGCGCGTCCCGATAGACCCTGAATACTTCGATCGACCACCCGGTTATGACCATCTCGGTGGCTTGTTGGGCGGCGGCGCCCAGGTCATGATCGGAGCTGAATCGGAACTCTCGCAATCGCCGCTGAACTTCAGCCGCCACGTTCCAAACTGTCCAGGTCCCTTGCCGTCGAGAAAGCGTGTCTATGACCTGCTGCGCGAGGCCCGGCAATTGCTCCGGACGGTAAGTCAGACGCGCATCGGCTATCGCATCGATTTGAGACAGCGGCGACTCGCTGCCGGTTAAGCGGGCAGCACGATCCGCCCACTCGGAACGTAAGCCAGCCAGTGTCTGTGGGTTCTTCTTTCCCTTGCGGGTGTCGAGAGTGGCTTGCTGGGCGATCGCATATTGGAGCTTCTTGGTCGGGTTCTTGCCGTTCTGTGCGAGGTACTCGTCGGCGAGTTCGGCCATGCGTTCCTCGATATCTCCGCGGCGGGAGAACTCCGCGAGTAGAGGGCGTGGGACGCCATCGACTTCATAAACCGGCTGCTTGCCGCTGGCTGCGGTCGGCCCAGGGGAGAAGCTGACACCGAGCTGGCGCCCGAGAATGTCGGTGATGCGGGAGTTGTACCGCTCCGACGCCGCCACGGCAGCGCGGTAAAAGACCCGACCGTCGATTGTGGTCCAGCGTCCGTCGGCGTGAACCCTGTTGGCAAGGGCGGCGTGGGTGTGGAGGTTAGGGTCGCCCGCTCGATTGTCCCAGTGGTCGAAACGGGCGATCAGTAGTCCATCGGCTTTGATGACTTCCTTGCCGCCGGCGCCACGACGTGTGTAGGCGACTTCGGCTTCGATCCACGCGAGGGTTTCAGTGACTGCCTGGTCGTGAGCTTGTTGTACGGCGCGGCGTAGGTGGTCGTCCCCGAGCCCCCACAGCACGGAGACCGACTTCGCGGGTGTGAACACAAGGTCATATCCGGCGACAGAGGCTCGCGTGGCGGCGTACTGGTCGGCGATCCACTTTCTGATGTCGGCGTCTGCGAGCACGTCGCCGTTGATGCCTCGCTGCGCTCGCAAAGAGGCTTCGGCGACTTCGAACTTGATGCGCTCCTTTACGTGAGCCGACGGATAGCAGCCATGCTCGACCCGATAGTCCGCGCATGCCTTCTCGACGTCGAGAACATAGTCCGCGCGTTCAGTCTTCACGAATCCGCGTCCCAAGGCGGTTCGCTGCGACCACTCGATCAGAGCATCAATGCCCGCAGAGGCAGGTGGCTTCGATTCCAGCGCAGTGGGGGTCCGAGCGGCTCCGAAGACGCTTCGCATGTGGGATTCGGTGACTACTTGACCGACTTCAACGCCAACAAGCTCGGTAAGCTTTCCGTGCCATCGACCTGGGGGAGCGCCCGCGGCGGTGTAGTAGTCGGCAGCGTCTTTCACCCGCGATTCCGGCGCATCTCCGTTCGCGGTGTGCTTCGTCAAATAGGTGTATCCATCCCCAGCACTGAGCTTGTGGATGGTCATCACTCGGCATAGTTTGCCAGGCCCAGGCCACCATGCCGCACATCTAGTGCAAGAGGTGTGTAGAAGAATCATTGGACGGTCATATGTAGAAGCGAGTGTTAGGCGAAACGGGTGGATTCCGAGGTTGTTCGGTTGTCGGTGGCGGGCTGTAGGGTGCGGAGCCATGAGTTCGTCATCGCAAGCGGCCGCTCGCCGCTCGTTGCGCCCACACACTGGCGCCTCCGTGAAGGAGAATCTCCGCAAGGCTCGAGAGGAGGCGAAGGCAAGGCAGGCCAGGCTCGAAGAACTGGCGTCGCCGATTCACCTGGCCGCCGAGCGGCTCGACAGGCTCGACGGAACCGTCGGCGCTAAGGCGTCCGCAGCTGAACGCAAAGAAAAGGCGCTCGCCGAAGCGCGTGACAAGAAGATCGCCGCGATAATCGCCGAGTACGAAGCAAAGATCACCGACCTCCGTTCATTGGTCGAAAGGGACATGGAGGCCGCGCGCGCGGCGCAGGGCGACGAGGAACGGGCGGCGCTCGCCGAGTATGCGCAAGCGGTCCTGACATTCCGCGATCGTGCGTCGCTCCCCGAACTGGCAGCAGTACTTGGCATCAGTGTTCGCGCGGTGAAGACCGTGATAACCGAGGCTGAGTCGACCCTGGCCGGCCAGTCCAGCTGATGACAGTCGCGGATGTTCCCTTTCCAGGCCTGGTCGATCTGGCCGTGGAACTGCGTTGCTCAACCGCGGCAAGGCCGAGGGTTTCTGATCCGCACCTCAATCCCAGCCGTCGCACCATTGATTCGTTCTGGTCCCATGTTGTCCGCTCACCCGGGGACGGATGCTTCTGGTGGGTTAGTTCGATCAGCTCCCCCGATGGGTACGGCCGCTTCAACTACGCGAGCGGCAGTCGGCAACGCACTGTGCTCGCACACCGGTTTGCGATGGAGCTGGCCATCGACGGACCGCTCGACGATGACGTGGTGTGCGAGCACAAATGCAACGAGCCCCTTTGCGTGCGCGTCGACGATCGCCACCTCGTCCGATCAACGCAATCCGAGAACGTGCGTTACGCCGTGGCACTAGGACGGCTGGCCGGACCGCTCCCGCTCGACCAGCACGGACGTTCCCGATATCAGCGGTCACTCGACATTCGTGCAGCGCTCATTAACGGCTACGACCCGGAGGCGCTTTACCGCGCCAAGATGAACGTCGGCCCTCAAGGGCTACTGTTCTGAGATCCCAACGCGGCTAAACGCCGTTCACGGAACGACCGTATCGACGCTCCCAGCACGTGGCAAAAGCGCTGTGCGTCACAGATCGCCGAATTTCAGTCTTCCGTTCGGTCCGCCGCCGTAGCGCAGCGACGTCGTGAATCGTGAAGTAGCCCGATTTCTGACTGACGAGCCCGGCGGTCAACAGCTGCGACCGCGCGCGGTTAACGTTTCGCGAGAGTGTGGCGAGCGTACTCTGCGACAGGCTTCGGCCGGATGCGCACAGACTTTGGACAGGCGGATCACAGATCAAGGTTCTCGATGGGCATGCTCATCTGGCGCATCGGGATGATCCTCAACTGGTGGCCACGCTTGTGCGTGAGGTCGCGGGTTACATCTGAACGATACGTATCGCCATGTCGGGCTCCATCAGCGTGGACTCTCCAGGCTGGACGTCACCTGCCTAGATCGTGGCGGGGTTGGACAACGTTCTGATGCATGTAGCTCTGGGTCGGCCTGTTGTCGAAGGAGTCCTCGGGCCCTAACCGGGATGTGTCGGGGATGGCGGCGGCAACTGCTCCGAGGTCATCTAGTAGCGAGGTGGGAATTCCGTGCATGTTATCGATGAGGCCCGTGCGGTCTCGGGGTTCTTTAACGGCCACCGCAGAGCAAACGTAACCAGCAGCGGCACGCGCATGTGTCCGAACTACGGCAGCCACATATTTCTCGGCAGTGTCGAAGTCTGATTCGGCGACCATCTTCTTCGACGGATTCAGTTCGAGACTCCACCCAGGTTTCCGACCGGCTGCGCGCATTCGCTCCTCCGCTTCCGCGCGGCGCGCTATCGCTTCCGGTGTGTTCTGCTGTGCCTCGATGTCCCGACGCAGACGCAGCACAGATACTTCGAGTTCGTCGAGTTCGCCCACGTGGGCGAACTGCTCGCTCATCTTCGGTGTGTAGATGTCGATTGCCCGCTGCTTGTCGTCGATCAATGTTTGCGCGCGTGCGATCCGGCCGGGGAGACGGTCGTAAAGGTTCTCGATACGAGTGGCAAAGCCGCTGCGGAGACTGCTCAGATTCTCAGTCGCCGGCCAAAGTGCTGCTCGATCGAGCAGCACTCCGACTTCTCCAGGCATGTCCAAGTAGATCCAGGCGCGATCGTCACCGCCTCGACTGAGTCGCACATCGACCTCGCCTGGGAACGTTGCGATGATCTCACTGCGACCGACTCCAAGTCCCTTGAGCGCGACGTAGGTGGCGCGGGCATGGTCGAACAGCGCGGCACTGCGGTCGGCGCGTTCAGCATGGCCCCGACCACCGACCGTGAAGGGCTTGCCACCTGCCGCCCATTCCGCATGTGAATCGAGACGAGCCTGGACGAAAGCGATCTCTTCCTCGAGTTTCGGAATCGCCCGCGCGGCCTCTCTAACGTTGTGGGTTGCAGTCCACTTAGCCTCGCGGTGAGCACCAGCGAGTGCCCTCAGTTCCTTGAGCCGTTCTTCGTTCTCGACAAGGGCGATAAACCGCGGGTCGCCGGTGGCAGCGGCTTTCGTGGCGGCAGCGGCTGCGCTGAGGCTTTCCTCGGAGACATCTTCGACGCTGGTGACGGAGTCATCGAGTTGCCCGCTCTTGGCCTGTTCGATGAAGTGGGCCTTCGATTCAACTTTCGCCCACATTACGGTATCGGTTGTGGCCTCGGTGACGTAGGTGAAGATGTCGATGCGTTCGTTCTGGTTGCCCTGCCGGATGATGCGGCCTTCGCGTTGTTCGAGGTCAGCGGGCCGCCAGGGCACATCGACATGGTGCAAGGCGATCAACCTTGCCTGGACGTTCATGCCGGTGCCCATCTTCTCGGTCGAGCCGATGAGTACCGCGATCTGACCGGACACGCACGCCGCAGACAGCGCCTGCTTCTGCTGGGCGGTCTTTGCGTCGTGGATGTATGCGATCTTCTCGGTGGGGACCCCGAGCTCGACCATGTGATCGCGCATGCCGTCATAGAACGACCATGCTCCACCGGACTTCGGTGTTCCACGGTCGCAGAAAATCAGTTGGAGCGCGCCTCGCGTGGGGCTGACGCGGCCGTCTTCGCTGACATATGTGTTGTGTGCGTTCGTGTGGTAGACGTGCGCAGCTCTGCTGGCCACAGCGAATGCGCGCGAGTACTCGTCATCGGGCGCTTCGAGGTTGGCCAGGCGTGGGTCGAGGGCTGCGTTGCGACCATCGGACAGCACCTTCAGGACGTTGTCGATATCTGGTCGGCGCGGGTCGGCGTTGTCGAGACGGTACTCGAGGTCTGCACTGAAGTCTCGCAGGGCCTGGCTCGCGGGGACGGTGACGATCTGCCGGCCGTCGTAGTCGGGAAGTTTGGCCGGCACCTGAGCGCGGACCACCACGTCGGTGTACTGGGCGCTCATCGCGAACATTTCTCGCGGATTGGAGAACGCGGCCACCTTCGTGATCACCTTCAGCTTTGTGCCCGCGGTGTTGGTGATCGTCTCTGATTTTGACGCGGTGAATGCAGCCGCCCAGTCGTTGATGGAGCGCACCCCAGCCATTTCGAGCACGTCGGGCCGCAGGTACTGCTGCATGACCCAGGCCTCGGCGAGGCTGTTGGCGATCGGCGTTCCGGTCGCAAAGGTGGCGACGCGCTCGCGTCCTGGCTCGATCTCGTGCCCTCGGGCTGCAGCTCGTTCCTGCGCCCTGTCACGGAGCATCGCAAGCTTGAGACTGAGGTCTTCCGCCTTCTGGGAGCCGGTGTGAGCGAGGGATTCGATCGAGCACATTCGGGACTTGTTTTTGTAGCCGTGCGCTTCGTCGACGAACAGGTAGTCGCAACCGGTCTGCTCGAAGAGAACTGCTCCGGCGTCCTTCTTATCGCGGTTGGTCAGCGTCTTCAGCCGCCTATCCAAACGGGCCTTGTACTTCTCGACCTCTTTGACGGTTCGGTTGCTGGGGGTGTTGCCGCTCGCGCTCGCGCGCAGCATTTCGGCTTCGATGCCGTCGAGTTCGGCTTGGATGTACTCGATCTGCCGTTGTGGAGCGACGTTGATCCGTTCGAAGACCGATTGGGGCACGATCACCATGTCCCAGTCGCTTGTGGCGGTCTGTGCGACGAACAAGCGTCGGTCCTCGTCGTCCATGCCTTTGGCACCGACAAGAACGTTGGCCGCTGGGTACCACTGCTTGACTTCGCGACCGAATTGTTCGATCAAATGCGTTGGCACGACGATCCATGGCTGGTTCACCAGGCCACGGCGTTTGAGTTCCATCGCGGACATGAAGATAGTGCCGGTCTTGCCGGCGCCGACAACGTGGTCGAGAAGCACGGTCGGCTCCGCGGCGATTCGCGCGACTGCATTCCGTTGATACCAGTGCGGGGTGAAAGCGGGGGAGAGCCCTGGCAGCTGGAGGTAGGTTCCGTCGTGCCGTGGGGCGACCCATGCGTTGAAGCGGCGGTTCCATTCGGTGAGCAGGCGCTCGCGCCGCACGGGGTCTGACCACACCCAGGCTTGGAACTCGACGGTGATCTTCTTGGCTTGGACTTGGGCGATCGCGGTCGCTTCTTCGTCGACCTCGGGTGCGCCCTCGTTCTGGGCGGCTCTGCTATTTCGGAGCACGATCGGCTGCTGGTTGAGCAGCGCCTCGTACAGTTCGATGGCGTCGCGCCCCTTGTTCCGCAGTGAAAAGCCGAACTCGGACTTCACTTTCGCGTTCCAGCGGTCCGAGCCGGTGGCGGTGACGATCCAGCCGCTGGCACTGGTGTGCTCGACGCGGACGTCGCGCACATTGAAGATGTCGCGAACGAACTGCTCGTAGTCCGTGGTGGCGATCCAGGTGACACCAGGGCTGACTTCACCGATCTGGCTGGGCGATTTCGGTGTGGGCAGGGCGGCATGGAGTGCTGTGTGGAGCTCGCGCCATTCGGCTACATCGGGTTCGGATTCGATCAGCTCGGCAGTTCGCTCAGCCTTGGCAATCACATGCCCTGACAGTGCGGCCGCCGCGGGAACCAGTGGGTGCGCCGGGTCCTCGGGATCGGGGAATACCAGCCCCCGGATCTGAGTGCGCGCTTCGTTCGCACTGATACTCAGGAGACCTGCGATGCGGTCCACATCGACAGCCCCGGATTCTCCGAGCGAAATCGCGACTGCCTCGGCAGGGCTGGAGGCTGAAATTACTGGTGTTGGACGCACGACGACGTCTCTGGAGAAGATCGCTGACTTGGCAGCCCTACCGGTCTCGTCGTCCCAGCGCTCCAGGGCAAGGATCGTCTGCTTCGCCGGATCGGTCTTGAGCGCCTCGAGATGTGTCTGGCGGCGAACTGGGGGACTGGCGGTCCACGCCTTCTCCTCGAGTTCTTCGAGAATGTCGGCTGGGATGCTTCCGGTGAATGGTTCCCCGGTATCAGGGTCGCGATTGTCGTTGCGGTACTTGACTTCCAGCTCAGCGAGCTTTTTCGCAGCTTCTTCGGGCGTCCGTTGGCTACCGCCGGTCAGCTTCGATCTGTTGAGTGGGCCATAGGTGGCGACGTAAGCGTCATAGACCTTGTTCAGTTCGAGACGTACGGCGTCTCTCTCGGCGAGGTCAGCGTGCGATCGTTGGCTGGCGATCGCAGCTTCGGTGAGGTCCCGCAGCCGAAGAAGGTGCCGAGTCTCGACCGCACGCGTTCGGTAGACAGTGAACGGCTCCGTCTCGCCTGCGATCGTGCGCCGATAAAACGTGTCGCTTGCCTCGTCGTAGGTGATGCGTCCAGCTGGTTGATCGTCGGCATACAGGTCAGAGGCGGTTGACAGTCCAATGTGGTCGAGCTGCGGACGGGCGCGATGTCGGGCAGTCAAACCTGCACCGCGTCCTCGCGCCTCTTCGATGTATGGCGTAAGTGCCTGGCGGAGCTGAGTGCTGATGTTGTCGAGATCGTGGTTGTGAACGACGAGAGAGCCGTCCCGGTACAGTCCGCGATCTGCTCGGACGGTGCCGAGCACCAGTTCGGGGCGATTGATGAACCAGCGGTTCATCGGCACGACGGCGCGACCCTCGCGGGCAGGGACATCGGTTTCGTCGGTGTGCAGCCAGTCAACAGCCGACGAGTGGGGGATGGCTTCATCTTCGGCACGGCGACGGAACACCAGCACATCAGTCACGACCTGTGTTGCGGCTACTCGCTGAAAAGCACGAGAGGGCAGTCGCACGGCGGAGACGAGTTCGGCGACGTCATGGATCGCGGTGCGGGCTTTCGCATCTGCCGCGTCGAGGGTGAACGACGAGGTGACCAATGCGGCGTAGCCGCCGGGGGCGACCAGATTCAGTGATTTGAGGATGAAGTGGTTGTGGATGTTGTGTCCGGCGGCGTTGTGAACGGGGTCTACCAGGGCGTACCCACCGAATGGCACGTTGCCGATCGCGGCGACGAAGCTGCCGTCGCCGATACGGGTCCGCTCGAATCCTTCGTTCCGGATCTGGGCTTTGACCGGGTAGAGGTAGTGCGCGATCTTGGCCGAGACCGGGTCGAGTTCGACGCCGACCATCGTGGCGGACTCGGGCGCCAGGCCGATGAAGTTGCCTGAACCGCAACCCGGTTCAAGCACTCGACCGCCATCGAAACCGGCTTCGATCAGCACGTCCCACATCACCGCTGCGACCGCTGGGTCGGTGTAATGGGCGTTCAGCGTCGAGTGTCGGGCAGCCCGGTACTCCTCAACAGACAAGGCCGCCCGGAGGAGTTCGCGTTCCGGTTCCCATTCGGAGCGGTTCTCGTCGAAGACAGTTGCGCATCCGCCCCACCCCGACCACGCGGCCAAGACCTGTTGCTCGGTCGGTGTCGCGTGGCGCTGGGCCGCATCCAGCTTGGCGATTAGTTCGAGTGCGGCGAGGTTGGCTCGAACTCGGCTCTTCTCACCGGTCGGAACCGTGACTGTGCCTGCGTGTCGGTATTCGATAGCCACCGCGAACTCGTTCGCAGCCGAGTCGATTACCTCTGGTTCTGCGTCAGACTCCAGTTCCGCGACGACGGTGCTGGCACGGACCCACACACGCGAACCGTCAGGTCGAATCGCTTCGACCGTCCGCGTGGAGGCGAGGTGAGAGACGGGAACACCCATCTCGGACTGCGGAGCGTGCGGTAGCAGCGCCAATTCGTCAGCGGTCGCAGGCAGATCGGTTCCACCGGGGTCGATGACTGCCGGGTCGACGGGTTGGCGGAAGTCATCGGAGTCGAATAGCGCGAACTGGTCTACGGCTTCTGAGCGCGCAGCCTTTCGTGCATTGCGTCGCTGTCCGCGAGCTCCGCCAGCACCGTTTCCGCTAACCGTCGGCTCAGCGGATCGCTCGGTCCTTCCGGCAGCGACAGACCGGCCGCGTCGCGTTCGCTCAGCAGCATCTCGGCTCTTGCGAGGAACCGCGGATCGTTCACTCGGTCCGGCCACAGTTTCGGGGCCAGTTCCTCGATCTCCGGGTCCGTCGGCGGAAGCGGTCCACCGTCGTTGTGAGGCACCCAGTCCAGCGTCATTTCGGTCTCCGGCTCGTCGTCCTCGCTGTGGCCCTCCCACAGCTGAGTCAGAACCGCTTCCACTGCGCTCTGCTGCGCCTGCTTGTTGATCTCCGCCTGCTCCATGAAGCCCGGCGGTTGCCCGTTGTGGCTGCTCGTCCAGGACCTCGTCATCGAAATTCTGTTGTCGTAGGCGATCTGATCGGCCAGCAGTTCCAGCTCCGCGGTCTTCGTCGCGATGAGTTCCTCGAACTGCTCCTGGTCCAACCCCAGCTGTGCGTAACGCTCGCGAACCGACTCGCGCAGACCCATCACCATCAGTTGCGTCCTTCTCCGTGGTGTCGACATCGAAAAGTTGGCCCTGACCACTGTCGTCAGCCATGAAAGTTAAGTCCGTTCAATCACGATTCAACTGGCGAGACCCGGTAGCAGCCACAGGTCAAGACCACTCATTCCGCGGCGCCGGCCGCACCCCGGCGGCGCATATTGCGCCAACGATAGCGGGCAAGATCAAGAGCCCGCCAATTGCGGCGAAGCCAGCTCGAACAACGCTGCGATGTCGCCCATATGAAGCGAGTCCGCACATCGCAGGCAACGCGAGGAGAACAAAAAGGCCGATCACGGCAACCATCTGGCACACTCCAATTAAGGGTGTGCCCACCGTAGCGGTGGGTGCTGACAACGTGCAGGTCGCTGGTTTCATTGCTGACCGCCGATGGTGCCGTAGCTCGTCAGTAGAACCATCGCGACCGTTTCCTCCGCGCTGGACAACGATGCGACATTCTCGGGCTCCACCGAGGAACCGTAGGGAATGCAAAAAGTCTCCGGACTCGCCGCGCGGCTCAGCGTTATCTGTGCCGGAACTCGCGCGGAGAGCAGCCTGTCCATCGCTTGAAGGTGTGCGAGAAGTTGGTGAGGTCGCTGTATCCGAGCTCCGTTGCGATCTCACTAACCGATACCGATCGGTCGAGAAGCCGCAGCATTGCGCGCTCGCGCAGGAATGTCTGGTGCAACGCGCGAAAAGAGGTCCCCTCCTCGGAGAGGCGCCGCTTGAGTGTGCTGATGGATATCGACAGCTCGCGTGCGACCCACTGGGTTGTTCGCTGTCCGGGCTCAGCCTTTTCCAGCAACCGTCTCACCTTCTCCGAGAACGACGTGGTTCCCTTCCGCTCGTCGAGAGTTCGTTGCAGATCGTCGATGGCAAGTCGATACGCGACGGGATCAGAGAACCGGCAGGCTTCGTGGAGAGTGTCAGCGGGGATGTGGAGGAACGACTGCGGAGCGTCGAAGAACAGGCGCCTGGCTAGTACGTCCTCATGATTGGTCTGAGGTAGGACGGCCGGCGCTGGCCAACTCAGGTGGAGTGTAACGGTCGGCACCTCGCCGGCGAGCATGTCAAGCATTCGCAAGAGCGTCGACCCGCAGTAGGTGACGACAAGGCAGTCCAGGGCCGCATCACCTGCATGTCCGGTAAGCCCGACAGTGAGGCCTTGTTCTGTTGGGTGGAACTGCGGGCTGAGAGCTGTCGAAATCAGAGGCAGATAGGTGAGCAGCTCCACGATCTCGGCTACCGAACCAGCACTCACCAGCGGAAAGCTCAACGGACCGAAGGACATCAAGTGGGCCTGTTCAGCGAACACAAACCCGAGCAGGGTTGCCTGGTCGACATCGAGTTCGGGGTAGGCCTCGCGAAACCATCGCAACGGGACCTGGACGTCATGCTGGACCAGCGTCGCCTCGTCGGTTCCTTCGCGAGTCATGATGCTGCGAAGTCGCGCGACGGCGTCTGGATCGAGTGCTTGGCTCTGGAGCAGTTGCACAAACGCAAGCGGAGGCACACCTCCGTCATTGAGGTTCACCATTGTCCCTCTGAGCCGAATTCACAAGTTTCTGACTCCGCCGAACATAGCCGCAGCTCTTATCTCTGACAACACTTTGACTACGTTCCCACGTCAATGACGACGTACTATGAGTTGGCTATGGCAACCGTCACCTTTATTTCCAACGACGGCGAAAAGCACGAGGCGCCTCTCGATGAAGGTCAGTCGCTGATGAGAATCGCGACCAACAATGCAGTGCCCGGCATCGACGGTGACTGCGGAGGCGAAGCCGCATGCGGCACCTGCCACGTGATCGTTGATCCGCAATGGTCCGAGCAGGTGGGCCTCTCCGGCGCCGATGAGGAGGGGATGCTCGCGATGAACCCCGAGCGTCAGCCGACCTCTCGCCTGTCCTGCCAGATGGTGGCCTGTGCGGCATGGGACGGCTTGATCGTCCAAATGCCTGAGTTCCAGATGTGACGACGAGAGAGACAGATCAGACGTGATGAATATTCCTGGGGCAATCACCGCCAAAGCTATTCCTGGGGCAATCACCGCCAAAGCTCAGTCGATCCTGCCGATCGAGCTGCAGATCCAGGGCGCACACTTGTACGACAAGGCCCGGCGATGGGTGACCGGAACGAACGGGGAGAGAATCTTCGTCGAGATCCCTATCCCGCCGGTCGAGGACGTCGAACTCGCCGACATCGATCTCAGCAACCCTTTCCTCTACCGCCAGGGGCGCTGGCAGTCCTACTTCGAGCGCTTGCGCAACGAGGCTCCGGTCCACTATCAGCCCAACAGTCCATTCGGTCCGTTCTGGTCCGTCACGCGGCATGCCGACATCGTCGCCGTCGACAAGAACCACGAGGTCTTCTCCGCCGAGCCGCTCATCGTCATCGGGGTCCCGCCTCGTTTCCTTGATATCGAGATGTTCATCGCGATGGATCCCCCACGCCACGACGCGCAGCGGGCCGCCGTCCAAGGGGTGGTCGCGCCGAAGAACCTGCGTCAGATGGAGGGACTGATTCGAACGCGCGTCCAGGAAGTGTTGGACAACCTGCCCGTGGATGAGCCGTTCGACTGGGTGCAGAACGTCTCCGTCGAGTTGACCGCTCGGATGCTTGCGACCCTCCTGGACTTCCCGTACGAGCGCCGTCGCAAGCTCGTCTACTGGTCAGATCTCGCAACCTCGATGGAGCAAGCCAACGGCGGTCCCTCGGACAACGACGAGGTGTTCGAGGGCATGCGCGACATGGCGCGAGGTCTCAGCGCACTCTGGCACGACAAGGCGGCCCGGACAGCTGCGGGGGAGGAACCTGGCTTCGATCTGATCACGATGTTGCAGAGCGACAAGAGCACCCACAACCTGATCGACCGCCCGATGGAGTTCTTGGGCAACCTTGTGTTGCTGATCGTCGGAGGGAACGACACGACCCGGAACTCGATGAGCGGTGGTGTCCTTGCGCTGAACCGGTTCCCTGACCAGTTCGAGAAGCTGAAGGCAAACCCCGAGCTGATCCCCAACATGGTCTCGGAGATCATTCGGTGGCAAACCCCGCTGGCCTACATGCGCCGGATCGCCAAGGCCGACACCGTGCTGAATGGGCAGTTCATCCGCAAGGGCGACAAGGTAGTGATGTGGTACGCCTCGGGCAACCGCGACGAGCGGGTATTCGATCAGCCCGACGAGTTCATTATCGACCGGGCCAACGCTCGCAACCACATCTCCTTCGGCTTCGGCGTCCACCGCTGCATGGGCAACCGGCTGGCCGAGATGCAGTTGCGGATCCTCTGGGAGGAGTTGCTTCCCCGCTTCGAGAACATCGAGGTCGTCGGCGAGCCTAAGTACGTGCAGTCCAACTTCGTGAGGGGTATCAGCAAGATGATGGTCCGCCTCACCCCGAAAACTGGCGCATGACCTCGCAGCGGGCCCTCATCGTCGGGGCCAGCCATGCCGGGGCCCAACTCGCGACCAGCCTGCGCCAAGAAGGGTGGACCGGTGAGATCGTCCTCATCGGCGAGGAGGCGACGCTGCCGTACCAACGCCCTCCGCTGTCGAAGGCCTACCTGGCAGGGAAGAGCACACTCGACGAGCTCGCGATCCGCAGCACCGAGTTCTACGTTAAACAGGGAATCCAACTCTTGGATGCGACGGTGGAGGCGATCGACCGCTCGGCTGGTCACCTCTTCCTGAGCACCGGCGACGAACTGCCCTACGACAAACTCGCGCTGTGCACTGGTGCCCGACCTCGTCGGCTCCGAATCCCGGGAGCCGATTTAGCCGGCGTCCACTACCTACGCACCGCCGCCGATGTCGAGCTGATCCGACAGGCCGCCATCGCAGGTCGAAGAGCCGTGATCATCGGCGGCGGCTACATCGGACTGGAGACGGCCGCGTCGTTGCGTGCACTGGGTCTGGAGGTCACGGTGCTCGAGGCGACCGAGCGCGTCCTCGAACGGGTTACCGCCCCCGAGGTATCGGCGTTCTTCGACCGGGTCCATCGTGGCGAAGGAGTCAGCATCCGGACTGGCACGCTGGTCGAGGCGCTGTCCGGCGGCGGTCGGGTAAGTGAAGTGATCCTGGCCAGTGGCGACTCAGTTCCCGCCGACCTCGTCATTGTCGGCATAGGCGTTGAGCCCAACACCGAGCTCGCGGCCGCCGCGGGTTTGGTCGTCGACACCGGCGTGGTGATCGACGACCAGACCCGGACCAGCGACCCCGACATCGTGGCCGCCGGGGACTGCGCAACCCATGACATGGCCCGCTACGGCCGTCGTATCCGCCTGGAGTCCGTGGCGAGCGCAGGCGAGCAGGCCAAAGTCGCCGCCGCGACCGTCTGCGGGAAGTCCAAGACGATAGCGGCGCTTCCATGGTTCTGGTCAGATCAATACGATCTCAAGCTCCAGATCGCCGGTCTCAACACCGGGTATGACGAAGTCATCCTCAGGGGCGACCCGACCCGGGACCGCGACTTCACCTGCTTCTACCTCCGTGCTGGCGAGCTCATTGCCGCCGACTGCATCAACCGGCCTCGCGACTTCATGTTCAGCAAGCGGGTCATCACGCAGCAAATCCCCGTCGACCGGGCCGAACTTACGCTCGCCGCCTCCGCCTGAGGTGACGGTTCCTCGGGCCGATCGTACGGCGGCAACGAGTTCGGACCGTATTTCGGAAAGGAATGTCAATGACGAACGTCATCCAGTTCCCACTGTCGAAGGGTCGCGAGCAGCTCTCGTCGGTCCTCCTGTCGCCACTGCCGAATCGGGTCGACGCGGCCCTGCTACGGGCCAGTGACCTGTGGCCTGTCCGTGAGCTCGCCCCGCCCCCGGCGGGGTCCGGGCTCGACCCGGTCCGAGGGACCGCCGGCCTGCCTCTTCTCGGTCACACGCTGGACTACATCCGGTTCGGCTCTGACTTCACCCGGGCCAGGTACCAGAGGTTTGGACCGGTCTCTTGGATGGGCGCCTTCGGCACGAAAATAGTGATGGTAGCCGGTCCGGATGCCACACAGGAGGCGCTAACGACCAAGGCGAAGTCGTTCTCCCAGGACGGGTGGACCTATCTCATCGATGCCTTCTTTCACCGGGGCCTGATGCTGATGAGCTTCGACGAGCACAGGATGCATCGGCGGATCATGCAGGAGGCGTTCACCCGAGACCGGCTTGCCGGCTACGTCGACCAACTCGGCCCGACGCTGGAGACCAGCATCCCGAGGTGGACAGCGGGCCAGTCCACGCGAATCTACCCCCTGCTGAAGGCCCTGACTCTCGACGTCGCAACGGAGGTCTTCATGGCAGGTCGGGGAGGGAGCGAGAACACTGACGCAATAAACGAGGCCTTCGTGGCGACCGTGCGTGCGGCCAGCTCGATCATCCGTTTCCCGCTGCCGGAGACTCGGTGGCGAGCCGGAGTCCGTGGGCGCACGCTACTGGAGGACTACTTCACCCGGCACCTGTCGGCTGCTCGAAGCGGCCAGGGAAGCGACCTCCTTGCAGGGCTGTGCCATGCGCGCACGGCCGACGGTGAGGCGTTCACCGATAGGGACGTCGTCAACCACATGATCTTCTTGATGATGGCGGCCCATGACACATCGACCATCACCACTGCCGCTGCCGCCTACTTCCTCGCCAAACACCCGGCCTGGCAGAAACGAGCTCGGGCCGAGTCCGACCAGCTGGGTGGACGTCGCCCGGACATCGACGACCTGGACTCGCTGGGGACTCTCGACCTGGTGATCAAGGAGACGCTTCGTCTGGTGGCGCCCGTGCCGATCGTGATGCGCAAGACGGTCGAGAACGTAGAGATTGCCGGACGCCACATCCCGGCGGACACCCTAGTGGCCGTGGCTCCGGCGGTGAACCACTTCGACGAGTCGTGCTGGACCGACCCCAACACCTTTGACCCTGACCGCTTCAGCGAGCCGCGGCGTGAGGACCAAAATCACCGCCTCGGGTGGATTCCCTTCGGAGGCGGGGTGCACAAATGCATCGGTCTCAACTTCGGCACCCTCGAGGTCAAGGCGATCCTGCACTACATGCTGCGCACCTACACCTGGACTGTCCCCAACCAGTATGTAGCGAGATGGGACAACACCTCGCTCCCCATACCTGTCGACGGTTTGCCGATCACCCTGGAGCGCAGATGGGTCAAACACCGATGCACTCCCTGAGGGCAACCTACTTCCTCGACATCGAGCACGAGTCCGTCCGGGCGTTCACCGCCGCCGCGATTGGGGATGCGGGCACCGACCGGGACAAGGCGAAGCGACTTTTCACTGCCGTCCGCGACCAGATCTGGTACGACCCCTACACGGTTTCCGACGATCCCGCCCACTATCGAGCGAGTTTTGTCCTCGAGGCCGGACGAGCCTACTGCGTCCCGAAGGCGGTGCTCTTGACTGCGGTGTGCCGTGCGGCAGGGATTCCGGCACTGCTGGGCTTCGCTGACGTCCGCAATCACTTGCAGACCGAAACGTTGCGAGCGCTCATGGGCGGCACTGACCTGTTCGTCTACCACGGCTACAGCCATCTCTACATAGATGGCAGGTGGTTGAAGGCGACGCCAGCGTTCAACACCGAATTGTGTACGCGTTTCGGTGTACCGCCGGTGGATTTCGACGGCGATCAAGACGCCCTCTTGCACGCCTTCACCACAGACGGAGCCCAGCATATGGAGTACGTCCGCCAGCGCGGCGTCTTCGACGACCTGCCTTTGGACGCAATCCTGACAGAGCTTCGGCGCACCTATGGACAGCTGATGCTCGAGGGCACTCACGTGATCGCTGACGCTTTCACCGCCACACCCATCGCGCGCGGCAGCCGGTCGCGGCATTCAACAACGCATCAGCCGAACAAGGAGACCAGCAAGTGACGACGCACAGCCCACACACCGCCGCCAAGACCGTAGCGATCACCGGCGGAGCCCGTGGCATCGGCTACCAGACCGCGAAGGAGCTGATCCGACGAGGCCACCGCGTCGCCATCGGCGACGTCGACGAGGCACGTGCCAAGGAGGCCTCCGACGAGCTCGGGGTGAAGGTTGTCACCCGTCTCGACGTCACCGACCCCGACTCGTTCCGCGACTTCCTCGACTTGGTCGAGAGGGACCTCGGTCCCCTCGACGTACTGATCAACAACGCGGGCATCATGCCCACCGGGCACGCCCACGAGGAAGACGATGCGGTGACCCGGCGGCAGGTCGAGATCAACGTTCTGGGAGTCATCTTCGGGACCAAGCTCGCCCTTCAGCGGATGCTGCCGCGGGGGGCCGGTCACATCATCAACACCGCATCTCTTGCCGGTGAGCTTGCCGTGCCCGGTCTGGCGACCTATTGCGGCACTAAGTTCGCGGTCATCGGGTTCACCGAGGCAGCACGACAGGAGTACCGCAAGTCCGGGGTCCAGCTGTCCACCATCCGGCCCACGTTCACCAACACCGAGCTCGTCGCTGGGACGGCAGGAGCCAAGGGACTGCGCAACGCCGAGCCCGAGGAGGTCGCTCGAGCGACAGACGATCTGATCGAAAACCCGCGTCCCTTCGTACGCATCACCCGCCTCGCCGGCGGCATGGTCGCGGCGATGAAGTTCGTCCCCGGATGGCTGGCCGCCGGGCTCGGCTCCGCCCTGGGCACGAGTTCGGTGTTCCTCGCCGACGTCGACATGAGGGCCCGCCAGGCCTACCTGGACAGAATCCGGAACAACTGACCCAGTCTTCGAAACCTTCGGAACCACAAGAGGAAGTCACATGCCCCGCACGACCCTGATAAAGGACTACACCCATCAGATGGGGGGGCACTGTGGTTCCGGCGCGATGCGCGATCTTCTGCAATGGCACGGTCTGGGGTGGAACGGACCACCCGGTGAAGGCCTGGTGTTCACGCTCGGAGGCGCGCTCGGGCTGTCCTACCTCCGATCGAGCGACCTGATTCCACCGCTGTACCTCGTAGGACGAGGCGCCGACTTCGAAATCGATCTACCCCGCCGGCTCGGCGGACAGGTCCAAGTTCTCACGACCGACGATCCCCGGGAGGGATGGTCGTGGGTTCGCGACGAGATCGACGCAGGGAGACCCAGCCTGGTTTGGGGCGACATTGCAGAGCTGCCGTACCTGCGGGTCCAGCTACAGATGAGTCGCCACGACATCGTGGTGATCGGTTACGACGAGGCCAGAGGGATTGCCTTTGTCGTGGACAACGACCGCGCCGAGGTGCAGGAGGTTCCACTCGATGCCCTGGCTCGCGCGCGGTCCTCGACGTCGTTCCCTCAACCGACACGTCACTGCACGTACCGCATCAAATGGCCGGGCGCACTGCCTGACGTGGCGGAAGTGGCGGCAGAAGCATTTCGCCAGTCCGCGGCCAGCATGCGCCGCCCGTCGCAGCCTGGGATCGTCGATCTCACGACAGCGGCGGCCGGAGCCGAGGGCTTAGCTGCGGTCGCACAGTTGGCGGCAGACGTTCGGACCTGGGTCGATCTTCCGATAGTCGACCTCGAGATCCTCTTGTTCGCGTTGAACGCTTTCATCGAGAAGGCAGGCACCGGGGGTGGGCTGTTCCGCCGGTTGCTCGCCGATGGCTGCGCGGATGTCGCACGTCTGACCGGTGACCTCGCCACCGCAGACCTCGCAGTCGCCGCCCGCCGTTGTGCGCAGGCATGGTCCAAGACTGCACGGGCGGGAATTCAGCGCGACGTTGATGTGCGAGCCCGGGTGGACGACGTGGCCTTCGCGGCTAGCCGGCTGCCAGAACTCGAGTTGGACCTGGTCGAGTCCCTGGAGTCTGCTTCACGCTCACTGACGGCTGCAGCTCACTGACAGCCGCTATTCCCGGACCGTCGGCGAATCGATCTCCGATCGCTGTGCGTTCGGAAGCACTCTTGAAGGAAGGAATGCCATGCAGAGCACGATGATGAACGTCCCGTTGGCAACTGCGGCGGTTCTGCGCCCGGCTCAAGTATGGATGGCCCGGTGACCGTGCGGATCTTGCAGTCCGACGTGAGCGTGAAGGTCGGCACGCTCGCCAAGGTCAGACGGAGGGCCTCCATGTTGGCCAACGCGTTGCGCCGGACCGGCGAGGGCAACGTGGAGTGGTGTCAAAGGCTGCCAAGCGCTCTTTCGGGAGTGCGCCGGGTCTATTTGCGTAGCGGTTCACACTCCAGATCGGTGTTGGGCGCAGTTCGTCGACAGGGAGGTCTAACCATGGGCAAGGCTTCGGATGCGGTCAGTGGGTCCGACGCCGACGTGAAGGAGTGGGTGCGCTCGTTCCGGCTCCCGGAATCTGGTTCAACTGAGTTGCCGCCCCACCATTCCAATTGTCTTGGTTGTGGGCCGGCAAACCCGCACGGGCATCACCTCTCGGTACGGCGTTGTGGAGACGGCGTCGTCGCTCACCACACTTTCGACGAGCGTCACGTGGGCGCGCCCGGGATCGCACACGGCGGCGCGGTGGCGACCGTCATCGACGACCTGTTCGGCTTCCTGCTCTACTCGGTCGGCGAACTCGCAGTGACGCGTCGTCTTGAACTCGACTATCTCGCCCCGGTTCTGCTCTTCACTCCCTACACTCTGCACGCCGATGTGCGGTCTCGGGATGGCCGGAAATTTAGTCTCGTGGCCAGGATGTTCGATGCAGAGGGGCGCTCGGTCGCCAAGGGCACTGCCCTGTTCATCGTGGTCGAGGTCGAACATTTCCTGCAGTCGCAGGCGAACGCTTGGAGCCAGTCATGACCGCACCGACCGAAAAAGAACTGCTCCTCGACGCCTTGCTCACCAATCACGGTCCAGCCGGACCTTACGAAGCGTTCCGGCGTCTGCGCGAGACGCAACCGGTGTTGCTGACACGATCGGGAGTGCTGGTGTTGAGTCGCTACGACGACTGCGCGGCGGCGCTCCGCGATCGTAGCCTCGGGAAGGCCGACGAGTCGCTGGGCTTCGGCTTGTCCGAGATTCCTGAAGAGTTGCAACGTCAGGCTATGCACCGATTCCGGCGCACCATGCTGTTCCGCAACCCGCCTGACCACCACCGGCTGCGCCGGCTGGTCTCCGATGTGTTCACCCCCCGGCACATCGACGAGTTGCGCAGCCGCATCGTCACACAGATCGATCACCTGCTCAATGCCATGGAGGAACGGGACTCCGTCGACATCATCACCGAGCTGGCGCTCCCACTGCCTGTGAATGTGATAGGAGACCTTCTCGGGGTTCCAACGGCCGATCGAGCAGTTGCCGCGCCTCTGGTGCGGGCCCTGCTCGCCTCACTCGAACCCGGTGCCGACATCGAGTCGCTGACCGCCGCCTGTGAAGCTGAAGACCAGCTTGCCACGTATTTCACTGACCTCTTGGCGGCCAAACGCGCGCGCCCCGCGGATGACTTGCTCAGCCGACTCGCCGTCGCGCACGGCGAAGACGTGTTGGACGACGACGAATGCGTCGGCACCGCGATTCTTTTGTTCGCGGCGGGGTTCGAAACGACAACAAACCTCATCGGCAATGGCATCGCCGCGCTGCTCGCCCACCCCGACCAAATGCACCTATTGCGTGCGAGGCCCGAATTGGCGAGCAAAGCTGTCGAAGAATTGTTGCGTTACGACGCGCCGGTTCAGACCAACGGGCGCACGGTGCTCGAGCCGACACGGCTGGCAGGAGTCGATCTACACCCCGGGCAGGTCGTATTGACCCTGCTCGGCGCGGCCAACCGAGACCCGGACCGATTTTATGACCCCGATAGGCTGGACATCACCCGAACAGGGGTCCCGCCGTTGTCGTTTGGCGCCGGCATACACTTCTGCCTCGGCGCACCACTGGCCCGGCTCGAAGGATCCATACTCTTCCCGCTGATCGTGGCCCGTTTTCCCGGTCTTAGGCTCCTCGAACAGCCCCGCTGGCGTACCGGGCTGTCCTTCCGCGGGTTGTCGAGCTTGAAGGTGGCCACCGGGTGAGTCGGTAGTCGTGAAGGCGTCGTCGCCCAAGGCATGAGGTGGTCCGTTCACCAAGGAGCTGACCGGGCATGGTGCCGCGAAAGCGGTTGGTACCGGGCCCGCGGCGCGATAGCGGATCTGCGATTGTGCGAGCGCCGCTTGCACAGTTGCAGTGGTACCACCACATCGCCCACATGCCCTGCTCGAGAATCTGGAGTTTCTGACCTGCGACGATGGTCGCCAGGACCGCTTGCACAAACGTGTCTGCAAGGCCGTCCCAACTTCGTCTCGAAGAGAGTTGGACAAAGGGCGTCTGCCTCGGGGCCGGTTCAGGTGGTGTGGGCGGGAACTGGGTTGTGGGTGTGCGGCGTCCATTGACGTCCGTCCCACCGTCAATGGTCGGTGACTACAGGGCACGACCCTTTGAGGCCGTGACCTTGGCCGTTTCGGGGCCCGGATCGACGAGAGGTGCGCGGTTCTTCGCGACTGATTCTGACTAGCGATAAGCGCACGTTACCGATAGTCAGACGACATTCCGCCGCACCTCCCCACGCACTGCGTGTGCGGGGTGATACTGCGATTTATGACCGTTGCGCTGGTGTCCGACGACGTCCTCGCCGGGCTGCTGCCGGCGCTGCTCGACGACGATCCGGACGAACGAGCCGTCACCGACACGCTGCTCGAGCGCGTCGACCTGACGGCCGAGCTCGGACGGCTCGTCGACGGTCTCGCCGAGCTGCTTACCCACGCCCGAGCTGCCCGGACCCGGCGCGCCTACGAATCCGACCTCGCGCACTTCACGGCGTGGACCTCGGCGCATCGGCTACCGGCGTTGCCCGCCGACCCGCAGACTGTCGCGCTGTACCTCACCGCGCACCAGGACCAGATGCGCTCCGCCTCGCTGCTGCGCCGGCTGTCGGCGATCGCCGTCGCCCATCGCAGTGCGGGGCACCGCTCACCCACTGACCACGAACTCGTGCGCCGTGCCGTCACGGCACTGCGCCGCAAACACGGCACCCGGCCGGCCGCCAAGGCCGCGCTGGTCACCGCGCAGCTGACCGTCATCTGCACCCGCCTCGACGAGCAGACCCGGCCCCACTCCCCAGAACCGGGCCAGTCGGCTCGCGTGGCCGACCGGCAAGCCCGCAAACACGCGGCCGCGGTACTGCGTGCCCGTCGGGACCGGGCACTGCTGCTCGTCGGATACGCCGCCGCGCTCCGCCGCAGCGAACTCGTCGGGCTTAACATCGGCGACCTCACCGAACGCGCAGCCGGGCTGAGTGTGTTCATCGCCCGCTCGAAAACGGATCAACTGGGCCTCGGTGACTTCGTCGGAATCGCTCACGGTCACCCGCCGGACACCTGCACCGCCACCTGCCCGATCCGGGCCTGGCGCGAATGGACCGAGGCCCTCGCGCGCGAGATCGGTATTGCGGTCGAGGACCTGCCGCACGATTCGCCCGCGTTCCGCCCCATTACCCGCCACGGGCGTCTCGGCACGCCTGCCGATCCCGATCCGCATGCACGGCTCACTGGGCAGTCCGTTGCGCTGATCGTCAAACAAGCCGTCGAGCTGCTCGAGGACCCGAAACGTTTCCCGGCCGTGCAGTACGCCGGCCACAGCCTTCGTGCCGGGTTTGCCACACAGGCTGCCGCTGCCGGAGTCCCGCTCGACCGGATCATGCGTCAGACCCGCCATTCCAGCATCGCCGTCGCCCTGCGCTACATCCGCGAGGCCGACGTCTGGCGCGACAACCCCACCGCATCGCTTGGGCTTTGACAGCGACGTGAACTACGGTGCCAACCCGCATTTTCGACGCAACTGAAGAGCCTGCGGACACCGCGCTGACGCGATTCGGAACCCGACATCGACAACGCGCTGCCTGGTTCGGGCACGCCACGTCCCTGATGATCTACGGAGTTAGCCGGTCTAGCGATCTCGGCCATCCTCCAAAGGTTTGTTCGACCAGCGGCACGTACAGGCCGTTAGCCCGCGATAATTGGTGTGGCCAGGCTTCGCGCGCCAGGTGTAAGCTCCGCCGTCATGTCGACAACCGATGATCACGCCGTCGATGATCCTGTCGACGCTTCCGAAGACACCTCGACCGGCGAAATCAACAGCAGGGCTCCCCGTGCCAATGGCCACCCCCCTGCCAAGAGGAAGCGCAAAAAGAAGTTCACCCCAGCTGCAGAAGCGTTCGCCGAAGACATCCGCAAGAAGACCGCGTGGATGACCGCAACCGACCACGTTGTCCAAGCTCTTAGATCACGCGATCATCTGACCGATGTCTTTGATCAGCTCGACTCCCGCGAGCAGTTCCTCGACGCGATCAAGGTGCCGCGTCATATCATTGATGCCTTTGTTGCCACCGACGGTGTGGCGAGCGCATTCAATGGCGCTGAGAGCGCGATCAATGGATTTGCGGTTGATCGGGACTACATGGACTCGGTGATCAGGGCGACTCGCGACTGGGGCGCGGCGTCGATGAACATCAAGGAGCAGTTTCTGGCCGATCCGGTCTCCTCGCTCGGGCAGACGGGGGCGACGTTCAGGGTCCCCGACCAGCTGATCAACTCGACAATCTTTGAAAGCGCCATCACTGCCGACTTCCTGCAGGCAATTCGCCCACACGACCGTCGGATCTGTGAGATCGCGGGCCTGAGTGACCGGGCCGAACTGATTGCGGACACCAGCGCGTGGGCCCTGCCGAGTTCCTTCTTCGATGCTTTCAGGCACTTTCAACACCTCGTCAGCGACCCGCTTCCGTGGAACTGGGCAACGAGGTACGAGAGCGATGTGCTCGAGTCGGTCTTGAAAGCCGACGGCATCCCGATCGTGTACATCCCTCGGGCCGAGATCGTCGATGAGGTGGTCAGCCAGGAAGACCGGGAGTCTCGAATTCGTGTACTGATGGATCGCGTCGACGACGTTCTGGCTGATTGCGACGAGGAGCTCGCGGGCGAGCTGGAGGACGACTTGACCGCGCTCGCGGCGAAGGTACGCGAGGCGATCAATGCCTACCGCGACGGCCACGCTACGTCAGCTCAGGCGCTCGCTGTGCTCGTGTGCGACACCATGATTCGTGCACACCTCGACGAGAGCCATCAACGCGCTTTGGTCAAGGCGGAGAAGGAATGGAAGCTCACGAAGACCGTCCAGGCGAAGATCCTTCGCTACAGGCTCGCCATGACACCGGTCTACCGCTTTCTGTACTCGTGGCGGCGCGGCAGCGGAAGTCCGATCCCAACATTTCTACAACGACATATCAGTGTCCACCACGTCCGTGATGACCAGTACAGCCCTGAGAACGCTGTACTCGCCTTAATGCTGGCGTCGTCGTTGGTGCTGGCCTTCAACGAAAAGTTGTCAGTCGATCGCGCTGAATCAGACGCCGACGACGCAGCCTGAGTGACTGAAAGCTGCCATCGATGGCGGCAATTGATCTGAACGCACGGAACCCTAAAGGCTTTCGCCTAGTCGTGCAGTTCCGGATGCCCGAGGCAAGAGGAGCCGCGAACTTAGTCTCCGACCGCTAACTCGCTGTCATCCGTGGTTCCGACACCGACGATTCGGCTTGCAAAGTGAGGACGCCGAGCCGATGTAAGCGGCTGGCAGACCTGATTGTCGGACATGCTCAATATCCTGACCCTATGTTCAGATCGTCGTCATCGCGCGGCAAACGACTGCCTGCGCCCGCTCCTACCCCTGAGCCTGACCACGCGTGGAAGACACTCGCGCTCGTGAACGAGTGGATTCGCCATGCAGACGCCAAAGCTGCGGTGACGCTCGCGCTCACTGGGGCACTCGCGACGACGATCTTTAATCTGGTGAAGGACTTCGACCGGCGCACGGTGCTGTTCGACCTGCTCGTCGTGCTCGCGTGCGCGCTCACGGTGCTGACGGCGGCACTGTGCGGTTGGACGCTAACCCCGCGCGTAAACGACAAAGATGTCGACCCACTGTCGATCAATCGGCTGTACTTCGGGAGCATCTCCCACCACTTCGCAGGGAGACGGCCACAGTATGCCGACGTGCTAAACACACTGACTGCCGACCCCTCCGAGCTCATAAAAGACCTCGCCGCCCAAATCCATGCGAATGCGAAGATCGCGACGACTAAGGCGAAATCGGCGAAGTGGGCGATCCGATCCGCATTGGCAACGGGCGGGACGGTCGCGGCAATCGCGGTCATCGTCGGCTTCAGCAACTCATAGAAAGGGCCCGCGGTGGACGGCAACTACAAGCCCTACGACTACTTCAAGAGCGCGGAACGGATCAAGGAGATCCTTGATCAACCCGCTGGCAGCTTCCAGGAAGTCGACGGTCTCCCCGACCGGGACAAGCTGACCTTCACCAACGGTTATTACGGGACATGCTCCGCTCTATTCATCGACATCCGGGGCTCGTCCGCGCTAACGCAGAAGTACAAGCGCCCCACTCTCGCGAAGATCTATCGGGCGTTCATCTCGGAAATGGTCGCCCTTCTGAATTCAGATCCCTATGTCCGGGAGGTCAGCATCGTTGGCGACTGCGTGTGGGCCGTGTACAACACACCCTTGCAGTCACACATCGACGACGTCTTCCGTATCGCTTATCAGGCGAACACGCTAAGGAAACTCTTGAACCACCATTTCCAGAAGAAGGGCATCGACCCAATCAGCATCGGCATCGGTGCGGATTGGGGGCGGGCCCTCATGATCAAGGCTGGCTATAGCGGCAGCGGGATAAACGAGGTCATATACATGGGCGACGTCGTCAACCGCGCCGCACATCTCGCGCACGAGGCTGGCCGTCAATGGCGAGATCCGATCTTCGTCGGCTCCGCCTTCCAAGGGAACCTGAACGAGCACAATCAGGAACTCCTGAAGCAGCAGTACGTGCAAGGTCTAGGAAACATCTACACCGGCGACGTCGTACACACGAACATGAACGATTGGATCAAATCCTTGGCGTGATCTTGTGAACGGTGCTGCCGAGCTATCTCGAGCAGGCCAAGGGCGGCGCTAATACGGATGGACACCCAGCTGTTACGCCTAGCGCGTACCGCAGCACCAAGGCCTTGGTCGAATCGGGCCGGCTCTGCTCGTGTGGCAGGAGCGAGACCGGCGCTCCTTCTGGCGATCACACGGCGCTGCGCGGTCGCGGGTCGCGCGTCCAGGTCTACGTCTCGCTAGACTTCCGAACACATTCCGAATAGTATGGTCCCATGGCCATTGCAGCTGACCTCCCTGCCCGGACGCGGCGCTCCTCGGACCTGAGCAAGCACTCAGCCGAGGTATTCGCCGAGGCCGAGGATCACCCGGTCACTGTCACGCGCCGCGACGGCGAGTCGCTCGTGCTCATGTCGAAGCGCGAGGCCGAGGCCCGCGCCCGCCTTCTGAACTTCGCAGCGCAGCTCATCACCGTCACTCTCGACGAGAGCGGGCCCCTCGCTGAGCGCATGTCCAAGGCCTTCCCGTGGATGCTCGCACTCTCGCCGACGGACCGAGAATCTTGTGCGCAGGACCTCGTCGACGCCGCACGTGCCTCGTTTTCAACCGACCAGGCGCATTTGGCGATCGCGGAGCTGACGTCTTGGAAGGAGACAGCTGTGGCGGTAGCCGCAGGGCTTGGCAGCGCCGACGTCGAGTGGCTCGACGACGACGCCGGCGAGGCCGTTGAGCGTCCCTGATCATGGTTGCCGCCAAGAAGGGACTGCTGGTACCCCGTCCTCCGAAGAGGGTCGAGTATGAGATCCGGTTCGCGACCGCTGATGCGGAGAAGGGGTGGAGGGACCTCGTCGCGACCATCCGCAACTCCATGTCGGAGACCTGGGACTTTCTCACGCGGACACCCTTGACCACGACACCGACGAACTACCGGCTGAAGGGCGAGCTCGCGACGATCCGGCGCGACAGGGGTGCTGCCCACGAGCGCTGGCAGCACAAGCCAACAGCGAAGGGCACCGCGCGCATCTGGTTCTACGTCCACGAGCGAACGGTGTTCCTCGAACAGGTGCACACGAGCCACCCGAACGAGACGAAGTGACTTTGTATGCGGCCGGGCGACTTCGACGGTTCAGTACCGGCGCGAACAGGAAGGCTCGCGAACGTTGGCGGAGATACCGGTAGCCGAGCGACGGAAGGTCCTGCAGCGATCGGGGAACAGATGCGCATTCGCGGGATGTGGGGTACTGCTCACTGCTCCCGCGACGGAACATGATCGTTTGGTCTCGGTCGGCAAGATCGCCCACATCGTCGGCCAGTCGCCAGATGGTCCGCGGGGTGACTCACCTCTAACCCGCGAGGAACGCGACCGATACGAGAATGTTCTGTTGTTGTGCGACTATCACCACGACATTGTGGACAAGCAGCCGGCAACATTCACAGTCGAACTGCTGCACCGGATGAAGGCCGACCACGAAGCGTTCGTCGAGAAGCAACTCGACCCTGCGATTGTCGCGGCGCCCTACGCACATGCTGCGACGACGCCGTACGACATCCTCGGGCGACCCGAATATCTGACGGTACTCCGGCGAGCCTCGGATCACAGAATGCACGACCGGCGCCTCGGTGCTGGACTGACTCCGGAGCAGGTGGCCCGCTCTCTACCTTTGCAACCCGTCGTCCCGACATCGCTGACCGCCTTGTCGGCGGGCAGCGCTCTGTTACTCGCTGGTCCGCTCGGCTCCGGTAAGTCCGATATCGCAGAGCAATGGCACCGCACAAACATCGCAGCCGCGCAGGCTGCTGATGACCGGCGTATCCCAATTTGGCTGTCCCCGGAGTTGTTGGGCAAACCGCTAGAAGAGCAAGTGATCGACGAGATCGGGCTCGCTGCGCTCGCCGGAGTCGGCGTCGATATCGTGATCGACGGTCTCGATGAGCACACGGATCGGTCCGCATCGGCGATCCGGCAGGCTCGAGAATTCACCACAAAATGGGCCAAGTCTAGGGTTGTCCTGACCTCACGATCGACGGACGGCGTACCGATTCCAGTTGTCGAGGCGCCACAACTCGACGACAACCAGTCCCAACGTCTGATGGCCACTGTTGCTGGGCACCAGCTAGGTCCACTGGATGCGCGAATACTCGAGGCCGTCCACCGGCCACTGTTCGCACTGTTGGTGGCAGTCCATTCAAGCTCCGACGAAGGTGCGACCGGAATTCCGGAGCTAGTCGACCGTGTCGCCGATACCGTCGTTGCCGCTGGCGGACATGATCTCTACGTCGAGCTTCAACGCCTGGCCGTTGAGACCATTCGAAGCAGCAAACCGGTTGACCCTGAACGCTTTACTACCGCTGACGTCGCATCTCGGATTCGACAATCGCCGTTGGTGACGCGAATCGGCCGCACCTGTACCTTCTCACTCGCGACGTTCGGACAATGGTTCGCCGCGAAAGCCATTACCGAAGGCGTCGTCGACATCGCCACGGAACTGACATCACTGGAAGCCTTCGATCGCTGGAAGTACGTCTTAGCGATCGTCCTTGCCGCTGGCGAGCCTCAGAAGGCTGACGCGGTCATGGCACCTCTGGCGCGTTGGAATCCTGGAGCGGCGTCCTGGGTGATCCGGGAAACTCACTCTGGTGGCCTACGCCGCCGCCGGCCCGACTACACCGCTGACGACTGGATATCGGTTGGCGAGCGGATGCGGATAGCTGCCGAGGCGTGGCTCGCTGGCCTTGGTCCGCTTGCTGGCGCGACCTTTCCGGTCCGATTCTCGGGCGAGACAAACCTGGAGGAAGTCACGTTAGCGGTCGACCTCGAACCTCCTCTTCGGCTCACTCTGGGATGGTTGCTGCGCAACGAGGTCCCCAGCGAGCCGCTCGATGCTGTTGTGCGTCCCCGCAATCTCACCGACCGCACTCTGACGCTACGTACGTATCCGATCACCGTCACCGGTCCGAACTGGGTATGGGAGGTGATGCGAGATCTGCTCGCCGGAGATATCACCGCCGAGGGGCTAGCTTCAATCGTCAAACTTGTCGGTGGCAGTCATCCCGGTGTCGTCCGCGAAGAGCTCCGGGCGCAGTTGGCGCGCAAGCTCTCGATGGCCCCATGGGGGCAGACGGATGAACGCGGTGAAGCGACCGAAGCGCAGTACCCCGGCCCGGATATCGCAGCGTCCTTCTCGGCGCCATGGGGCTCATACACAGACCAGGCGATGATCGAGCGCGCACGCGCGATCGCGACGGCCGCGATGACCTGCTACCTGGAGCTCACCGAACTCCTGACACCGAACTTCGGCGATACGCTCGGTGTCCGCGGACTGATGCCGGTCGAGTTCTACGGCAACGTCATGTACTTCCCTGATCATGCAGATCCCTACCGTCCTGGACCGCCGGAGCCAGGTTTGACCTGGCTGCTCCGGCCGATCGAGCATGGCCGCGAGAAGCGGGACGTGAGCGGAAACAAGGTTTCCCTTACCGTGAATGACCCTGCGCGCAGCGACGAATTGCACGACAAGCGGGACTCCTTCAGCTCATGGCACTACGAGCAAGTCAAAGTCCGTCCGGCATATGAACCTTTCGCACCACAATTCTCGATCCGCAGCGGGCTATCCGACCTTTCTGGCGAGCTGCCCGCAACACAGTTTGCAGTCGAGTGGCTCTGGCAAGACCTCAAGAGACTCGGCTGGGCCACAGGGTCGTTCGCGCCTCGCTGTCGGTAGCGCCAAATCTCAACCGAGCTTCGTGTTCTGGCGAGCGACTTCTGCTGGGTCAGAACTCGACATGACGCGTGAAGCAGCAGTGGATCATCGTCCGCTTTTCACGGGACTCCCCGCGGAGTTTCACTAACTCCACCGGGGGTCCCGGCGCCTTCTCACACGAGCCTGCACGCGCGCATGCAGGGCGCGGGCTCCCACTCTCGTCGAGAGGTAACGCTTGGAGCGGACGCGAGCTGAACGCTACGGCACCGTCTCGTGCCGGTCAAGGACAAGACGAGGGATGGGATTCGCTAGCGTGAGGTTATACCCCCCTGTTATGTATGGGTTAATATTATTACTACGTCATAGAACGCGGAGAACGGAGGCTAAGTGCATCGGCTGACGGCTGCGAACGATTTCGTGGCCAGCCTCCCTGTTCGTTTCGGTGTACCGATTCGGCGGGCGTTCGTGTCACGATCTGGCAGCGGCGCGTCCAGCCCCCTCGGCGATCTGATGAGCAGCCGCTCTTCCCGAGCGGGTGGTGGGCGCGGAGGCAAACAGCGCCTTGCGCTGCTCTTGACAGCCTTGTGGGTCAACTCTCGCGATCCGTACAGCTCGCAGCGGCCAGCAAGTTGGTGGGCAGACATGATTGGTCTGTCTGATCCGTCGAGCCAAGCCGCGACCCGATCGGTCAAGGCGAATTTGAAAGAACTCGCAGATCGTAAATTCATCCTTCTTGAGCCGGGTCGAAACGGTTACCCGGCAACCGTCACACTGCTTAGCGAACTCGGGTCGGGCGCTCCGTATTCGCGGCCTCGTCTCGACGCACACCCAAACTACTTTCGCGTTCCGGAAACCCTATGGACCCGTAACTCTCTGATCGGCAAGCTCGACGCCCGAGGGTTGGCCATGTATCTCATCCTTGCCAGCTACCACAATGCCGAGATGAAGTCGGAAACTTGGTTCAGTGAAAGATCATTTAGAGAAAGGCACGGCCTAGCTGAGGCAACGCGGCTCGGAGGGCTCAACCAACTCGTCAACCTCGGCGTTGCCAACATGCATCAAGTCTTTCCGAACGTCCAAACTCCCGACGGTTACCGCACCGTCAAGCGCCGTTACTACGAGTTGACTCCAGACTTTGCGCCCCCGCCTCGCAGAACATGGCAGCCGCAGACTAAGTCGATGGAACTATGACCTCCGGTGCCGGCGACTCCATTCAGCTGCCTCCTGGGTGGAAGACCGTTATGCGCAACAGGTCCGACGTAGGGAACGGCTATGAGGGCGTTTGGGTATTGGACAACCCAACCGGCAAGCGATCGCCGCTGGGATTCTTTGAAGCGAGGAACAACCGCCCGCGGACGTCAGCGTTGCCGGGGCCTCCTCGAGGTAGCCGGAATGCTGCCCGAGGGTATCTGGCCCGATGGCGCCGATGCCTTTTACGAGGCTCTAGCACCGAGCTTTCAAGGCTGGACCCCGGTTGTGTTCCACGCTAAAGCGGCCATTCTCTATCGGGACGCCTATGAGGTGTTTGGTCGCGAGGCTAAGCCTCCGCAACTATTACCCTCGATAACTGTCATTATCGAGGGTAATACATTGGCCATCTGCAGAATCTGCCTGCCAAGCAGCGCCGATGATAAGCGACGGTCACGTATCGACCGCGCGCAGGCCGTGCATGGGGTGGCGGAATCCGGGCGATGGCGGCCTTGACGTCCGCGTCTCCAGCTTTGGCCGCTCTGTGCCCCGAGTTTCAGTTGTCGTAGTCGACACGAAGCCGGGCCGAGACACGGCTGACCTGACAGGTGAGTACATAGCCTTGGGAAAGCTCATCCTCAGTCAGGATCTCGTTTGCGGGCATCTCGCTGCACTGTCCGTCCTCGACTCGTGCGCGACACATGCCACAGAAGCCCTGCTGACAAGACCACGGAGCATCGAGTCCTGATTTCAGCACGGCCGCAAGGACGGTCTCGTCTGCCGTGCTTGGAACCGTTGAGGTTTGGCCCAGAAGCCTCACGGCCACCTGACCAACCGCCTCTGTCCCGGCGGGCGGTCGGGCAATCTGTGGGCTGACGGTGGCGCGTGTCGCACCGCTGAATACCTCGAGGTGAACGGCACCGGCGTCGACGCCAAGATTGTCGAGGTTCTCGCGCACCGCGGCCGTCATAGGCTCTGGTCCACACAGGAACCACTGGTCGGGCGGGGTCGGGACGTTGATGGCAGCGAGGTGCGTTCGTTGTACTCGTTCGTTGTCCGACTCGAGCACGTGATAGACGCGCAGGCGGCGACCACAGGTCGCCTCGAGATCGGCTATTTCATCAGCGAACATCATCGACTGTCGATCACGGTTCGCGTAGATCAGGCTGAACAAACTCGCCGGCTCGGTCTCGAGCACGCTCGACATGATCGAAAGCACTGGAGTGATGCCACTTCCACCGGCCACGGCGGCGTAGTGCAATGCGTTTCTCGGGTCCAGTGGCGTGGTGAATCGGCCGGCGGGAGGTATCACACTGGCTCGAGTCCCGACTGCGAAAGTGTCCACGATACGAGCCGAGACCGCGCCACCCTGCACCTTCTTTACGCCGATGCGCAACTGTTGCGAGGATTCAGACGCGCAAATTGAGTAGCAGCGGCGAACTTTGCGTCCACCCACGACGTCCTCGATCGCAATGTGTTGACCGGCCGAGAACCGGTATGTCTCCCGCAGCATCGGCGGAACCCCGAAGGTTATCGCGACACTATCGGCCGTGAGTCGTTCGACGTTGACCACGGTCAGTCGATGCGGTCCACCGGGGGCAGGCTGCGGCGATGCGGTCCGAGAGAGCTGCGGTAGGCGGCGGAGCGCGCCGCGCGCGAGCGACAGTGGCGCCACCCTTGCAGCAGACAGAATGCTCATACCGGCGGGCCCCCCGGCTCATTCTCGTTCACTGCAGGCATCGTGTTGGAGGCCTGACTTTTTGAGCAGCCCACGGTTCGATGTTTGCGCCGCACACTGGTGACGATGTGCATGAGTGTCGGCCTGTGCCCCGAAGCTCCTGGTCCAGCGGGTGTCCGCCTTGAACAAGATGGAGTGCAGGTGCGAGGTGACCTCACGTGCGGCGCCGGGGTGCATGTTGTCTCGCCAGACATCGCCGAAGTCGTCAGCTTTCTCTAAGACCGTAATGCGGCGGTATTCGCTTTTGGTGAGCGCAATGGCGGCGCCGAGTGCGGAGAATCCCGTGCCAACAATGGCGACGGACGGCTCACGCATGGGCGTAAGTGTCGGTGGAAGCCGTGACAGGCTGCCGCTTGACGACGTCGTAATCGCGCAGGATCACCTTGCGGAGCTGCATCACGAACTGTGTGGCGAATCCCGGATACATCGACGGGTTGAACCCATCGCTTGTCAGGTACCAGCTGCGGCAGCCGGAGTTCCACGTCGTGGTCGCGAGTCGTCGCTGCAACTTCTCGTTGTACTCGGCCTGCCGGTCCTCGCGTACGTCCAGCATCGCGAGGTTGTTGTCAAGGATCAACTTCACTCCGCGGACGGCGTAGTCGATCTGGCTTTCCATGTAAAGCAGCGCCGAGTTGTGACCAGGACCGGAGTTCGGACCGAACGTAAAAAAGAGGTTTGGATACCCGGATACGGACACACTCTTGTAGGCGTAGGCGCCTGTGGCCCACTCGTCGCCGAGAACCCGGCCGTTCCGTCCGTGGACTGGGAACGGCGTGCCGGTCTTTCCGATGACGTCGAATCCGGTCGCGAAAACGATGGCGTCGAGTTTGTGTTCGATGCCATCGGCGGTTCGCAACCCACCCGGGGTGAGTTTGACGATCGGCCAGGTGATGAGCTTGCAGTTGTCACGTTGCAGGGCGGGCAGGTAATTGCTGGTCATGAGCATGCGCTTACAGCCGGGCCGGAAGTCCGGGGTGAGTTGGCGTCGCAGCCATGGATCGGCGACTTGCCGGCGAAGATTGGCCTTCCCGATTCGCTCCGCGAGCGCGGTGACCGGGGTGTTCCAGACCAGCGCCGTCGCGAACGCCTCGTGACCCCAGAAGATCGCCGCACGAGCAGCGGACTGTGCGGCGGGCACCCGACGGAAGACACCCGTGAGCCAGTTCGGCTGCGACAGGTTCGGCCGCGGCATCACCCAGCCGGGTGTGCGCTGGAAAACCTTGACCGATGCAGCCTGCTCGACCAGCTCAGGAATGATCTGAACCCCACTCGCACCGGTACCGATCACTGCGACGTGCTTGCCAGCGAATTCGTAGTCGTGATTCCACCTCGCCGAATGGATTTTGGTGCCGTCGTAGTCCTTGATCCCTGGTATGTCGGGCAGGCTCGCGTTGGCCAAGGGGCCGGCACAGAAGATCGCCGACCGGGCGGACCAGGTGATGCCGTCGGCCGTGGTGGCCGTCCATATCCCAAGTTCCTCGTCGAAGGTCAGGTTGACGACGTCGGCGCCGAACCGGATCTTCGGCAGCAGATCGAACCTGTGCACGACGTCCTCGATGTAGGACAGGATCTCTGCATTGTCAGACCATGCCTTCGTCCAATCCGGCTTCGGTGCGAACGAATACGAGTACAACAGCGACGGGATGTCGCAGGACGCCCCCGGATACGTGTTGTCCCGCCACGTCCCACCCACGCGGTCTGAGCGCTCAAGGACAACGACATCGTGGACGCCGGCCTGGTCGAGTCGGATCGCTGCACCCAGACCGGCGAGACCGGCACCGACGATCAGTGCCTCGTGAATGTTCCTCATGCCGACACCGAGACTGGCTCATGGGTGAGTTCCCGCGCCCAGGTCGGCGTCTTGGGCAAAAGTCGGCTCGGGATGAGGTCGCTCGCTCTGACCAGTGCGTCGGCCAGCAGGTGGTAGGGGTGCGACCGGTCCACCACCATGTTCGCCTGTGCCTTGAGAATGTGGAAGGTAGGTAGCCTCTTCGTCGCTGCACTCCTACCGCCGACGACCGCAAAGCGTTTGAACGCTTGATAGAGCTTCGACTCGGAAAGGCCCATCGCGATGACATTGTCGCGCACTCGGTTGAGCAGCGGGATGTACATCGCCATGCCCAACACGACGATCCGCGGGTCCAGGGTTGCCGCCATCTGCACCAAGAGCTTGCGCATCGGTGCTCCGCCCATCATGTCGAGCACGTGGAAGTCGACGGCGAGGTGGCGTGACTCATCTGAGTTGATCTTCGCAAAGACCTCGTGGCAGATCGGATCCTCGACCTCATCAAGGAGGAAGTTGATTAGGGCACCGTCTAGTGCCACTTCGAGCATCGGGATGGCAGTTCCCAACACGGTGAGCGGAGTGCTGTCGGCATAGGTGTCGAGCCACTTGATCGCGAGTTTGACATTGACGTTAGGTTCCGGCGTCTTGCCGTCCTCGAGCATGCCCCAGCGCTTCATCAGCGCCAGCTCCGCGTTTGCGTGCCGCTGCTCCTCGGCATGGAAGTAGGTGTAGATCTCCTTCAGCAGATCATTGGGTGCCTTCTTCGCCAATGCGGCGAACCCACGAGCACCGATGTTCTCGATCCACACGAGGTCGGCCATGAATGCTTTGAGCTCGTTGAACTGGTCGGGGCGGATCCTGTCGGCACCCGGCGCATCCCAGTCGGTATCCGACAGCGCCCACTGACCTTCCTTGATCCTGGTCAGCATTTCTTCGAGCGTGATCGCCATTGATCAGTCCTCCTGGAGGCGGGAAACAACACGGGACACGAGACCGAGCCCGTAGGTATAGGTGCCGGGCAACAATCGCTTGGCCGCCCAGATTGCTTTTGCATCCAATTGCGGAACCACGTAAAGGTGACCCTTGTCATGAGCGTTAAGCGTTGTCCGGACGATCGATTCCGGCGACACGCCCGTGTATTGCATGAGCTTCGCGGCAACACCGACGGCGTCATCTGAGATCACGCCGTTCTCGATTATCGAGGTCTGCACGAACGTCGGGCAGAGCACGGAGATTGCCACCCCTGAGCCCGCCAGCTCTGCGGCCATCGTCTCGGACAGTGCGAGCACGCCCGCCTTCGTTACGCAGTAAGGCGCCATCCTGGGCGCCGCTGCGAAACTCGCTGCCGAAGCGACATTGATGATTCCGCCGCGGCCCGTTGCGCGCAGTCGCGGTGTGAACACGTGACAGCCGTTGATCACGCCCCACAGGTTGACGTCGACGGTCTTGCGCCAGTCCGCGTACGGAGTGTCACCGACGTTCTTGCCTCCGGTGCCGATACCGGCGTTGTTGATCACCAGTGAAACCGGGGCCTTTAGCGAACACTCGGCTACGTCCGCGAGGTGTTCGACCGCATCGAGGTCGGCTACATCGCATTCCACATCAAAGGCCGTGCCACCGGCATCGGCGATGAGGACAGCGGTTGCCTTCGCCGAAGCGCCGTTGATGTCAGCGCAGACGACCGAGCCGCCACGAGCGGCGATCTCGAGCGCGAAAGCTCGGCCGATACCACTACCTGCACCGGAGACCACCCCGCTCGCCTTCCAACTCCGACCGCTTCTGCTCATATCGCTTCCTCTCGTGAGGGGTCACACGCATCAGTGCCAATGCATGCACGAATCTGGCTGTCACGTCGACGACTCGGCGGGCGTCCCGGAATCAGCCGGTCCCACGCCTGAGACGTGTCTCCCCTGCCCATTTGAGCCCCCGGGCAGATCCAACGAGAGAAGTCCTCCGAACGAATCACCGGCAACGGCAATCCGATTTGCGTTGATCGCGGACCGAGCAAGGAATCCCCCTCAGCACGCACGTCATCGCCAGCCGTCGAAGACGGGTGCCCAGGTACAAGCCGGTAGTCGGGCGCAAACGCGGGTATCCGCGCCGCCCGCGAAGTTTTCAAGATCAGAGCACGATGGAATCGAGCCGACGCCGTCCCACCAGCGCTGCCGTTGGGGTACAGGATCACCGGTCGCTCGGCGCCCACTCGCACACCCGCACCAGCCTCAATCACCGCAGCGAGTGCCATCCGCGAAGTTGCCACGCCGAGACGATTCGGCGGAACGAAGGCACTTCCCGGACGAACGCTGCAGCGAAACAGCGCTGCCGTTGCAAAGCCGGCGAGCGACGCCACGGGAGCATCTGAGGACAGGCGCTGTCCGATCATGCGTCTCATGGTCGCATCTGAGGACAAGTGCTGTCAATTACCTCTTCGTGACGCCTTTCGCGCCTGCCAATGCCCCAGGTGCATAGGCGGACGTCATATGTGTCGCAAAACGGACCGCGCGTTCGATTATCTGCTCGGGAGTATCGGCGATCTTCCCCGCGTGCCACGCCCGAATGACGTCGTAGAAGCCGCTCACACCCAGCAGCACGACCATACGGAACTCGCCCGCCTCCACCTCGGGAGCCAGGTACTCCTTCGCGATGTCCGTGATGGCATCGGCAACCGTGAGTACAAGATCCATCCGGCGTTGCTCGAGCCGGGGGTGCCCGTGGTGATCAGCAAGCATGATGCGAGCGACATCCGGGTTCGCAACAAGGACACCGACGACCGTCTCGATGGCGACCCGGAGCCGGACAATGGGCGGCTCACCCATCGTTAGCAGCGCCCCACTGATAAGTCTCAAATATTCGTCATTGAGTTCGCCGATAATCGCGTCCAGCAACGCATCCCGGTCCGAGAAGCTCTCGTAGAAATACCTATCGATAAGCCCGGCCTCGGCGGTAACCGCACGCACCTTAACGCCTTCCCAGCCATTCTCGGCCCACAACCGCCGCCCCGCCGCAAGGAGCTTGGCCCGGCGATCGGCCGCACGTTCGGCCGCTGTCATCCCCCCATAGTCACGGCCGGCCGAAATTCGCGTCATACGTCCATCTTCGCAAAAATCACGGCCGAGTTCGGACCGGCACAGAATAGTGGTCACCGCACTTTCGAGGTCTGGTCACCGGAGAGTGGCCGAGGCGCTGGCCTAGATCGGGATCGATCCGGCACTGGTCAGCGACTACCCGGCGAGAGATTCGCGACCAGCAGCAATCGATGCTTGGACCCAGTCCAAACGCGACCGTGGCTGGGACTGTCAGAACAACGGTGGAAATAGTTTCGGTCTGAACTCGCCCACAAGGGGGAAGGATCACGGCGACCGAAACACTGGATTCTTTGGCGGATTCACTCGATGAACCGGCCACGCGAACCCAGCAAGGCGTGTTGCTGGTCGACCCCGGCGTCCTGCTGAGCGGGGGTCGAGGGATATCGCCGCGAAAAGTGGCACTAACGATTCACAGAAGACGGCGGCACACGCACTACCTGCGGTAACCCTGGGATTGACAGTCCAGATTCCTTGCCGGGGGCGATGAGCTGCGCAGGCAGATCCAATCACGAAGGTTGTCTGCAGGAGGGCATCAAGGCTTCCAGTAGCTCGACTCCGACCGCTGCTGGAGCCCAAACGCCACTTTCCGGACGCCTGTCCCCGGAACCCCTTCACGCTGGTGCGACGGCTTGAGCAGACTGCAGAACGTCTTCGAACACCCTTCGAACACTAGACCTGGGGTCAACAAAAACGCCCCTACCGGCACCGATGGCCCAAGATAGTGCAATTTCCGTTGTTTCGATTGCACTAGCGCGACGTTGAACAACTGTTTAGACTATTAAACATGCGTTCAGATTCCGATCTGACGACCCGCGCTCGAGTTCGTGACGCGGCGATCGCCACCTTTGGAGATCAGGGCTTCGACGTCGGAGTTCGCGCGATCGCCAAGGCCGCGAAAGTGTCCCCGGGCCTCGTCAATCACCACTTTGGCTCGAAGGAAGGGCTCCGGGCGGAGTGCGATGCCTTTGTTCTGGAAGCCATCCGGAAGTCGAAATCGGACTTCATGCAGAACTCGTCATCGGCGAATTTCCTGGCTGCGCTCGCCGAAGTCGACTCGTTCGCGCCGCTCATCGCCTACCTCGTGCGGTCGTTTCAGGCCGGTGGCAGCCTTGCCGCCCACCTGTTCAACGACATGGTCGCCAACGCGGAGACCTACATGCAGGAAGGCGTGGATACGGGGCTCATCCGACCGAGTCGCGACCCGAAAGCACGAGCCCGGTATCTCGCGCTCATCGGCGGCGGCGGACTGATGCTCTACCTCCAACTCAAGGCTGCGGAGGGCCCGATCGACTATCGGCAAGCGTTGCAGGACTACACCCGCGAGGTCATGGGCCCCTCGCTGGAGATCTACACCGAAGGCCTCATCACAGATCCACGGCTGCTCGAAACCTGGCAGTCTCAGCAAGCGAAAGAGGAGTGATCCTGCAATTCCGGTGAGCCCAAGTCCGGCCCGCGCAGTATCTTCCTGCGCTTTGGGCAATCTTGCTCATTGGGCAAGGAAGGGCCATACTGGCGGCGTGGATCGTGGGTTGCGGGACCTCAAGCGCGAGGCTACGGCGAAGGCGCTGGCTCAGGCGGCGTTCGAGCTGGCCCGCGAGCGTGGCTTGTCGGGGTTTGTCACCGCGGACGTGGTTGAAATTGCGGGGTACTCGCGGCGCACTTTCGCCAACCACTTCTCCTGCAAGGAGGAGGCAGTCGCCGCGGTCGCTTTCGGCCGCGTGGACGACGCCAGCGCGAGCTTGGCCGCACTGCCCGCCGACCTGCCTCTGCTTGATGCGCTGTTAGTCCTGATGCGGGAGCAGTTCACCACGGACACGCTGGTGAAGATGCGCGAGCTGATGGGAATGGCGCGCCAATACCCGACTCTGGAGCCGTACGTCCTGGCAGTTCAGCAACGCATGCGGCACACCGCGCAAGAACTCCTGGAATCGGTGGCCGGGGACCGGTACCCCGCCGTCTACGTGCCGTTGCTGTTCGGTGCGGTGTACGGGGCCGTGATGGCCGCTCTGGAGGGGACCCTCGACGTGCACCTGGACGGGGAGAGCGACCGTGCCCCCGCGTCCATGGACTACGGCGCGTTCCTGGACATCACCTTCGACTACCTGCGCCACGGCCTCTAAAGGCCACCGTTTCTCGCCCCAAGGAGAACCAGACACATGTCCACCTTCTTATACCGGCTGGGACGAACCGCGTTCGATAGACCCTGGCTGTTCATTGCGGGTTGGCTCGCGGTCCTCGCAGTGGTCGTGGGTGGCGTGCTCGTCAACGGCGTCAGCGTCAGCTCCGAGATGAAGATCGAGGGCACCGAAGCACAGACCGTGCTCGACCGCGTGGCCGCGGAACTACCCGAGGCCTCGGGTGGGCAAGCGAGCGTGGTCTTCGCCGCACCTGAGGGCGAACGCCTCGACACGGCGGAGCGGCTCGCCGTAATCAGCGACACCGTCGGTGACGTCTATGACCTCGAGAAGGTCGTCAACCCCCTCGACGCCGCGCTAGGTGCCGCCCAGGAGCGGACACCCGCCGCTCCTCCGGGACGGGCGCCGAAAGGTCCCCCAGCGGGGTCAGACCGAGAGGCGTCCCCCTACCAGCCGCTGATGGTGGACGGGCAGCCGGTGCCCGGCGTGCTGGTGTCCTCAGACGGGCGGGTCGCGCTCTTCCAGTTCCAGTTCACCGTCGCCTCGACTTCGTTGGCTGATGAAGACGTCAGCTCGGTGGTCGAGGTGGTGGAGCGCGCGGAGCGGGGAACGGGGATCACCGTTCTGCCGGGCGACTCTCTCAAGGCCATCGAGATCCACGTCGGTATCGGCGAGGTGATCGGTCTCGCCGTCGCCTCCCTCGTGCTGGTGCTCACCCTGGGTTCTCTGATCGCAGCCGGACTCCCCCTGGTCACCGCGCTGGTCGGTGTCGGCATCGGCGTAGGCGGCGCGTATGCGTTGTCGACGGCCGTCGAGATGAACTCCGCCACCCCCGTCCTTGGCCTCATGGTCGGCCTTGCCGTCGGCATCGACTACGCGCTGTTCGTGGTCAACCGGCAGCGACGACTGATTCTCGACCGGGGACTCACCGCGCGCGAGGCAGCCGGCAGAGCAGTCGGCACCGCGGGCAGTGCAGTGTTCTTCGCCGGACTGACCGTCCTCATCGCGCTGACCGCGCTCACCGTCATCGGGATCGCCATGCTGTCCATGATGGCGCTGGTCGCGGCGGCAACGGTGGCGATGGCCGTCCTCATCGCGCTGACTCTGCTGCCCGCTCTGCTAGGTCTGGTCGGGGAGCGGATCTGCTCGGACAGAGCCCGACACCGGCATCGCGTGAAGGGGACACACCTCGCACAGCACGGACGGCACCGGCTGGAGGCGGAGTCGCACAGTGTCGCCGACCGCTGGGTGAAGGGCGTGATCACGTTCAGGTGGCCCGTCGTTGTGGGCGTGGTCGCGATCCTGGGCGTGGCGGCGATCCCCGCAGCCAACATGAACATGGGCCTGCCCTCCGGCGCCACGGCGAACTATGACACCGCTGCGCGGCAGAGCTACGAGGCGGTCTCAGCGAGCTTCGGCCAAGGATTCAACGGCCCCCTTCTCATCACTGCTGAACCCACCGGGACCGTAGGTCGCATCACGCCCGAGCTGACCGCGAAACTAATCGCGGATTTCCAGGAGCGCGCTGACGTCGTGCTGGCTGCGCCGGTCGGCGTCACCAAGGACGGTGACCTCGCCGTGTTCAGCGTGATCCCCACCTCCGGACCCGATGACGAGGCCACGAGCAACCTCGTGAAGTCGCTGCGCGAGCCCGACAACGCGATCGCCCAGGACAATCGCGTGCAGCTGGGCGTTACCGGGTTCACCGCCATCGGAATCGACATGTCCGACAAGCTCGCCGACGTGCTTCCCGTCTACCTCGGCATCATCGTCATCCTCTCCATTCTGATTCTGACGCTGGTCTTCCGCTCGGTGGTCGTTCCGATCAAAGCCACGCTCGGCTTCCTGCTGAGCATCCTCGCCACCTTCGGTGTCACCACCGCCGTCTTCCAGTGGGGTTGGCTCAGCGGACTCTTCGGAGTCGACACCGGCGGCCCCCTCATGAGCTTCATGCCGATCATCGCCACCGGCATCCTTTACGGACTCGCCATGGACTACCAGGTGTTCCTGGTCTCCTCGATGCGCGAGGCGCACATCCACGGCCAGAGCGCCCGGCAGAGCGTCGTCCACGGCTTCGACCAGGCCAGCCGGGTCGTCGTTGCAGCCGCAATCATCATGGTCGCGGTGTTCTCCGGCTTTATCTTCAGCCACGACGTCATGATCAAACAGATCGGATTCGCCCTTGCCGCCGGCATCCTCATCGACGCCTTCATCGTCCGGATAACGCTCGTCCCGGCACTGATGGCGATCTTCGACAACAACGCATGGTGGTTACCCCGCTGGCTCGAGCGTCTGCTTCCGGACCTCGACATCGAGGGCGACAAACTGCTGACCATGCTGAAAAACCAGGCCGAGGCCACTGCTCCACAAATGGTCGACGTCCGCAACTGACCCACCAGAGCCGACGACAATCACTAATTCAAGGTCGGAACCCCAGCTCAATGGTCGGCGCGAGCGCGAAGTCCACAACGTCGACAGATGGCGGGTTCCTTCCGACCAGTCGACAGCAGCGGCGTAGAGCCACCGAGCGCGTCACCGAAGCGGGTCATTCAGCGAACGGGATGTCGACGATCGGAAGCCCGGACGCGTCCGCGCCAGTACGGACGAACTCTATGCGTCAATCGAAAGTTGAACTCTGCACCCAAACTGAGGGTTAGCCTTTTTTGATCTTGGCTTTTCGGCCGCACAGCTTTATAAGTTCGGGAGCAATCGCGGCCGCCGACGTCGAAGGTGACGGAGACACCCGTGGATTCAACGGCTACCGCGACACCACTCGGGCAGTGGTGCGCGCGCGTTGCCCGGGTTCTCACGCACCGGCCGAAAGTCGTGGTCATCGCGTGGTTGACGATCGCCGCCATCACGAATATCGCGTGGCCACAGCTCGGCTCCGTGATCGAGCGCCAGGCCCCGGCGTCGCTGCCGCCGGATGCGAATTCGGTGCAACTGTTTTCCACGATGGCGCAGGCCTTCAACGAGCAAGGTGCACAGAATTCGGCGGTCATTGTGATCTCCGGACAAGACGCGAACTCCTCGAAAAGGCTTGAACTCCATCGTGTTCTCGCACTGAAGCTCTCTGCCGCCAAACCCGATGTTCTGTCGGTCACCGATCCACTGGCCGACGAAAACACGCGGTCCGGCGCAGTGAGCAAAGACGGTCGCATATCGCTGATGACGGTCCGCCTCCGCGGAGATCCAGGCTCACCGGGGAACGCAGAAACCGTTACCGTGGTCCGCGAAATCGTCGCCCAAACGCTCGCCGGATCAAATCTCGCAGGCTATGTCAGCGGACCACCGGGGACGGTGGCGGACACGTTCGTCGCCATGACGTCCGCGCTCACGAAGATCACAGCGGCAACCGGTGTCCTCATCGCGGTCATCCTGCTCATCGTTTATCGATCGCTCGTGACCGCTCTCGTTCCGCTGGTGTCCCTCGGCGTCGGTATCGGAGTTGCCCGCGGCATCGTCGCGGGTTCCGGACTCCTCGGCATGCCGGTATCGGCAAATGCCGAGGCCTTGATGACAGTCGTGGTCATCGCCGTGGGCATCGACTACGCGGTCTTTCTCATCAGTCGTTTCCACGAACAAATGCGAACCGGCTCGACGCCCGAAGACGGCATCGTGTCCGCTGCGGCCTCTATCGGTCCGGTTATCCTGGCCTCGGCGGCGACCGTCATCACCGCGTCGATCGCGATCTCCTTCGCCGAGCTCGCGCCGCTGGCGTCAACGGGACCGATGCTCGCGGTCGGCGTGGCAACGGGTTGCCTCTGCGCGTTGACGCTCACGCCCGCCTTCCTCACGTTTGCCGCGCAGCGGGGCTATGCGCTGCCGAAGAAAGAGCGGACCCAACAATATTGGGAGCGCGTGGGACGGGCCGTGATCGCCCGGCCCGGCCGGATGCTCGGGACGAGCCTGGCGTTGCTCGGGATACTGGCCGGAATGAGCGCACTGATGAACCCGGGCTACGACGACCGTGCGACGCTGCCGTCGGACGCCGAAAGCAACCGCGGTTATGCGTTGGCAGCGAAAAACTTCGCCCCGAATGTGCTCTACCCGCAGTTCCTACTGATCCAATCCCCGATGGACATGCGCACCCCGGAGGGCCTCGCCGATCTCGAGCAGTTAGCCGGGCGGGTCGCCCAACTGCCCGGCGTTTCGGCGGTACGGGGCATCACCCGCCCGGACGGCCGCAAAATGACCGAAGCGACCCTGGCCTGGCAGATGGGTCAACTCGGCGACCAGGTCGCGCAATCGAGTGCTGTGGTGGACCAATACAAGCCGCAGTTGGACAACCTGGCCGCCGGTGCCCGGCTCATCCAAGCCGAGTTCTCTGGTTCGACGTTGCCGGACTTCGATCGACTGGTCGCCACCATTCCGGCGGTGGTCGACGCGTCGGAGAAGTCGAAGGCGATGCTGGACCGCTACCTCCCACTCATCGAGAAGATCGCCCAGTCCCGGGCACTACTCGCTCAGGCCGATCTGGCGCTCCGCGATCTCGATGAATGGGGACACGCCGCCAAACAAATGGCGTCCACTCTCAAGCCAGTCATCGACATTCTGGACCACGCCCCCTGGTGTGCATCGATCCCGGACTGCGCGCATTTGCTCCCGCTGCTCAAGCAGCTGCATGCGCTGTCCGATCGCGAGGTCGTGGCCGAATTCGTGGGTCTTCGCGACGCCCTACAACAAGCCACCGGTGGCCGTCCACTAACGGAGTCGATCCAAGAGTTGAGCAAGCTCTTCGACGACATGTCCGCGATCGTCGGCGGGACCGACCTGCCGTCAATCGTCTCCGCCGCAGAACAGTTCGCCGCCCTCTATCCACAGCTGAAGGCGATGGGACTGACCGATTTTCCCGAGATCTCGCGCATGGTCACCGACCTCACCGGCAAGTCCAGCGGGATGTTCGACGCCCTCGGGCAAATGGCCGACTACCTGCAGCAGGTATCGCGAGATGCCTCCTCGCCCGCGGCCTCCGGATTTCTGATGCCCGACGCCATGCTTGAGAATCCGGACTTCAAGACCGCAGCAAGGATGTTCGTTTCCCCCGACGGACGAACAGTCCGCTACCTCGTCGAATCGACCGAAGATCCCTACAGCGAAGCATCGCGGGCGCTGGTCGGGCGCATCGACCAGACCGCGACCGGCGCACTGCCGAACACCTCGCTAGAAGGTGCATCGGTCGGTCTCGCCGGCTTCCCGAGCATCGTGTCGGACCTCCAGCACTACTACAACCGAGATCTACGGACCGTCGTCATCGCCACGCTGATCGTCGTCTTCCTGATCCTTGCCCTGTTGTTGCGCGCGGTGGTCGCGCCGATCTTCCTACTCGTCACCGTCGCATTGACGTATCTGTCCGCACTGGGGGCAGGAGTGTTGATTTTCCAGATCATCCTCGGCCAGCAATTGTTCTGGTGGGTGCCCCTACTGGCTTTCATCCTGCTGGTAGCCGTCGGCGCCGACTACAACCTGCTGTTGATGGCTCGCCTCAGGGAAGAGACGAACTCGTCGTATCGCGAAGGCGTCGTGCGGACGGTCGCGAGCACCGGTGCCGTGATCACATCGGCCGGAATGATCTTCGCCGCCAGTATGTTCGGCCTCATCGCCGGCGGACTGGGGTTCATGACGCAGATAGGCTTCATCATCGGATTCGGCATCCTGCTCGACACGTTTCTCGTCCGGACCGTCGTCGTTCCGGCGATCGCCACAGTGCTGGGAAGGTACAGCTGGTGGCCGTCTAGCGTTGGTGGGCGTCACTCAGCACCCCGCGTTCACCGCGATGACTGAGTGTGGTCATCTGACTGAGAAGAGTGGCGCTAACGATTCAAGGCAGATCGTGGCGCACGCACTACCTGCGGTAACCCGCGACATCGAGGGCGACAAACCGCTGATCTTGCTGAAACATCAGGCCAAGGTCACCCCTCCACAAGGGTCGACGTCCGCAACTGATCCACGCAGAGCCGAGTGCTCACCGAACCACGGTCGTTCCCCTCGGAACGCGACGAAAACGCGACGAACCTGACACAGTTCCCGCTCGCAGG
>JAJFUQ010000210.1 GCA_021372355.1 Nocardiaceae bacterium
TCGGCGGTCCGGCCGGCTCGCCCTGGGCGTCGAATCCGCCTTGCGTGTGCGGAGATAGATTTCGGTTCCGCCTGCGATGAGCTCACGTTCGACGGCGAGCGGTGGCCATGCGCACGCTCTATCTGGCGAGCATTACTGTGACCGATCCCATACTCGTCGCTGAATAAGGGGTTAACCAATTGCAGCCGGGATTCATTCAATTGAAGGACAAAGTTTTGCCCGGGGACGGTTGTCGGCAATCGTGATTCACGCCCGACGCACCAGTTCGAGGGGTATTCAATTGCTTGAAAATGCGGATTTGCTTATCGTCGGGTCTGTGCGATCAGAAGCGGATGGTCTTCCCGCGCGCCGTGTCCGCGTTCTGACGCTTGACCAGGGCCGTGGAGTGTGGGGTGCGCAGAAGTACCTGCTTCGGCTCGCCCCACTCCTGAGTAATGACGGCATCGACCTGGTTCTGGCCAACCCCCCGCAGCTCGAGTTGCACGGAGAGTGGAAGAACGCCGGTCTCGAAACGCTCGAGCTCGACCTCGCGCTCACGCGCGACATCAAACGGGCTGGTGGGGTGGTGCCGGCCCGTGTGATGCGGGAATCGGTGAGATCGATATCAACGGCGCGACGGATTGCACGTGCGGTCCGGCAGGAAAAGTGCGATGTCATTCTCGCCAATTCGTACCTGACTCATCTCGACGGAGCTCTCGCGGGAAAACTCGCTCGTGTTCCGGTCATACTCCATCTCCACGAGGAGTCCGCGCCAGGACTCAGCACACGGATTCGCCGGGCGGCCGTCCGGCTGGCGAGTCAGACAGTGGCAGTGAGTGCTGCGGTTGGTGGTCCGGTCGCCAATGCACATCACCGGTCCCTGATGGTCATTCCAAATGGAGTTGACACCGAGGTTTTCCGACCGCTCGCGGACAGCCAATCTGATGTGCGGGCGGCGCTGCGTGCTGAGCTTGGCGCGGGTCCAACGGATGTCCTATTGATTGCGGCTTGTCGGCTGGACCCTGCCAAACGGATCGAAGATCTCATTGCGGCGCTAGCCGAGATCGGCCGACCCGAAGTAAAACTCGCGGTCGCCGGCACCCCGAGCGACGACAAGGCGTATGCGGATTGGGTCATCGCTACTGCCGCCGAGCGAATCGGTGCGAGCGTGAAGTTCATCGGATATCGCGACGACATGGCGACCGTGTTCGGTGCATCCGATGTCGTTGTCCATGCAGGCGTTGCCGAGGGAATGCCTTTGGGTCTGTTGGAAGCGCAATCGTGCGGGCGCCCGGTAGTTGCCTATGACGCGGCAGGTGTATCGGAATCGGTCGTCGATGGAGTTACCGGCCTCATTGTCCCGGTTGGTGATATCGCCCGTTTGGCCAACTCCATCGCATCACTCGTCGACGGTGCGGAACTACGCGCAGCGATGGGAAGCGCAGGGCGCGCCCACGTGCTGCGTAAGCACTCGATTACCCGTCAGGCCGAGCAAAATGCGGAAATCATCCGGTGCGCGGTCCGCAACGCCAACTAGTGATCCGGCTTTGCGTGCCGTTGGCGACTTATAGCTCGATGAGAGCCTTCTCAACCGCTTCGGCCAGGGAGCCGCGATAAATGGGCCCATGGCCGGGATGCATCACCGTCGTGTCCAGGGTGGCCAGCATAGACAACGTGGAAAGGTGTTGTGCGCGATCATGATCGAAGAATGCCGGGAGAACCTGTGGTCCGGTGGTTCGGCTGAGCATATGACCAGTGCACAACGCGTCGCCAGTGATGACGACGTCTCCGACGACAAAGCAAGTGTGGCCGGAAGTATGGCCCGGCAGTACAAACGGCACGGGATTGCCGGGCACATCGAGCGGAACGTTCAGCGGCACCCCCGTTGCAGTCGGCACGGCGACGTTCCGCAGAGCACCTTTCGCCACGATATGGGCCGACCAATGCAGCATTCCGGGTAGCAACGCATTCCGTGCGACGTCGAGCGGCGTTGCCTGCTGGAGGTACTCCCGCCGAGCATGCCGGGACTCTTCGGTAGAGGTATAGACCGGTACCGATACGGCGGACAGAAGTTGAGGAATCGACCCGATGTGGTCCACGTGCGCGTGCGTGACCAGCACAGCGCGAAGTGAATCGAGACCGTGCCCGAGCTGCTTCATTGAATCCAAGACGGCAGAGAAATCGCCTGGATATCCCGCATCGACGAGCGTGACGCCGGTGTCGTCGGCAAGAATCGTCCAATTTACGCCCTCGGTTGACACAAGGTACGAGCCGTCGGAAGTCTGGTCGATCTGCATGTCGACAGCTTTACATGAACGACGGAGGCCGGCCTCCAGGGGAGACCGGCCACCATTAACGTCGAGCGCGGGATTACGGTCCGAAGTGGAAGTGGAATCCACCGACGTTGTGGTTCGAGAACACGAAGTTGAAGTGGCGACCCGGAGGATAGAAGATGCCTCCTCCGCCGATGTTTCCACCCGCGGTGAACACCAGTCCGAAGTTGAGGGCATTCGCTGTCGGCGGGGTGATCAGCATCGCTCCTCCGAGCGCCGCGGCAGCAAGAGGCACGCTCAGCCGCCGCATAATCTGGTCTTTGACCATCACAAGTCTCCTAGAAAGTTTGAGCGCGGCTCGAGGACCGTTGCGTGAAAGTAATGGTAGCAAAGCCAGCTAAGGTGTGCGCAGAACCGGGATGCGAATCGGGCCCCAAATGGCTCATTGCTTCGAGAAATTAATACGAACGATGGACAAGGACGCATACATTGACACCGCGCCGAATAACCGTCTACGTGTCAGCCGCAGGTTTGGCGGTGTTCTTGGCGTGGCTCATGTGGAGTATGTTCACGGCAAAGGGAGCGCTCGAGCGGGTGCGCGAGCACGTCCGTGCGGCGCAGGTCGCAATCGAAAAAGTGGACCAGCCTCGAGCCCGCGCCGAAGCGCTCGCGGCACAGGTTGCTGCGGCTGATGCGCGTGATTCTCTAGACCAATTTCCATGTCGTGTCGTGGCGGCGATCCCGTTCGTCGGCGCTCCTGTCGCTTCGGCGACGGGAATCTCGGACACGGTGTCATACGTCGCCGACAACGTGGTGCCGAGACTCCTCGATGTGAGCGCGAGTATCGACCTCAAACACCTGCGGTTACCCGGTGGCGGTATCGATTTGACGATGTTGGAGAAGGCGCGGAAGCCGTTGGATGACGCGGCGGATTCGCTTCCGGAGCTGAACCGGCTCGCGTCCGACATTCCTAGTGCGCGATATGTGCCGATGATCAACACTGCGCGGTCCACCGTTCGCGAACAGGTTGCTGAGGTGGATGGCCTTATCACGAACGCGCGCCTCGCGGTCGACGTCATTCCGCCGATGTTTGGGCGAGACGGCGACCGTCGGTACCTCGTCGCGTTCCAGACCAACGCCGAATTGCGGGGGACCGGAGGCTTGGTCGGCGGCGTCGCTATGCTGCGCGCAAATGACGGGCATATCGAGGTCCTCGATGTCGGTAGCAACGCCGAGCTCGAGAACGGGGCGACCGGCATCAATCTAGGTCCGGACTTCGCGCATCTGTACGGGCCGTTTAATGCAACGACGATCTGGCAGAACACAAATACGAGTCCGCATTTCCCGTATGCCGGTGAAATCTGGAGAGACCTCCTGCGCCAGCAGTTCGACGTGTCCATCGATGGTGCGGTCGCAGTGGATCCGATTGCGCTGAGTTATTTCCTAGAAGCTTCCGGCCCGGTGAAACTCGCGAGCGGTGAGGTGATTTCCGCGGACAATGTCGTCAGGCTGACCGAAGCCGACGTCTACTCGCGTTTTCCGATTGATCAAATGGCCCGAAAAGAGTATCTGACGACGATTGCCCGGGCCGTTCTCGACAAGGTGGCCTCTGGTCAGGGCAGCGTCATGAAGATCGGGAAGGCGATCGTCAAGGCGGTCGGCGAGGGTCGTATTTCAGTGTGGAGCGCGCATGAGAGCGAGCAGAAGGTTCTCGAAGGGACCGCGCTCGGCCACGCGGTGCCGGTCACGACGGCACCCTACGCGAACCTGACGATCGTCAACTCCGGTCCGTCTAAGCTCGACTACTACCTGCGTCGGGACTTGAAATACGCTGCCGAGAAATGCACTGGGGATCGTCGCGAGAGCACGGTGACGGTCCGTCTGACCAATACGGCACCACCCGGGCTGCCTGATTATGTCTCAAAGTTGAAGGCAGGCTTCGACGCACCGTCGGGCACGAACCTGTCGTTCCTCAACCTCTATGCGACGACCGGAGCCGAGCTGAAGAGTCTGACGGTCGACGGTGACGACGCCACGCAAGCCGTTGTCACAGGCCGCGAAAGAGGGCACCCGGTGTTCACCTTCGGCACTGGACTTGTGCCTGGACAGACAATGGTCGTCACCTTCACGTTGTCCGAGCCGGTGGTGGCCGGTCAGCCGGAGATGCCCGTGCAGCCCATGGCTGTGAACGGTAAGGCGGAGATGGACGTACCGGTGTGCGGCTGAGCGCCCAACTACCGATATCCTCGACGCCAGTGTCTTATCGAAAGGTGCGCATGAAGGTCGGCAGTTCGTTGGTTGCCGCGATTGCATTGGTCGGCATCACCGGTTGTTCGGTACAGATTCCTGTGGTCGGCAAGGACTCCCTCGAGAACCAGGTCTTCGAGCGCTTGGCGAAGGAGTGGGGCCACAACCCACAGAAGGTCAAGTGCCCTGCGGCGCTGCGCGGCGAGATCAACCAGAAGCAGACCTGTGTGGTCACGGACGACGGTGTTGACCACATGGTTACGGTGACGGTGGTCAAGGTCGATGGAAGCAACGTGGACTTCAAACTCGACACCGGCGCAGCCCTGACCTCGCCGACGGCGCAACCCGAGTTCTTCGTCGGTCGCGAAGACGTCGCTCGCCAGGTCGCGGACCAGATCGTGGCGCAGCTTGGCCGTCCGGCAGAAATGGTGAACTGCCCGAACGATCTTCCTGCGGTTGTCGGAGCCACGACGACCTGCTACATCCATGACGGCTCGGATGTTTGGGATGCCGTCGTGACCGTACGGGAAGTCAACGGCAGCAATGTCAACTTCGATGTTCAGGTGGCCGGCGAGCCCCGATAGGATCGGGACGCCAAGGGGCGGTAGCTCAGTCGGTTAGAGCCGCGGACTCATAATCCGCTGGTCGTGGGTTCGAGCCCCACCCGCCCCACCAGTACGTTTGTATTCGTTTCGGTCAACTCTGGACGGATCGTCGCGGTCTGACGCTTGACGGTTGTTTCGGGATGCGTCTCGGGTCAGGAGAGGCTGCCGAGACTGTTCAGTAGATCCGAGATCCCCGTGCCTTCCCCCGATGCTGGAGTCGTTGCGCCCTGCGGTGCGGCACCACTTGTCTGCTCGACGCCGGGTTGCGCAGCAGGAGCGTCGGCAGGCAGCGGTGTGGTGTCACCTGCGGCCGCTGGGCTGGGCTCCGCGACGGGAGCCGCCGGAGCCACTACATCGGGCGCCGGGGTTGTTGGCTTGGGTGCTTGGGGCTTGAGGTACTTGCTATCGAGGCAGCCACCCACCCCCTGGTTCCAGCCTTTCAGGTATGAGCCGAGCCGCTGTTCCGCGGTCCCATGATCCTCGGGCCGCGTCGCGGGGCGCGATTCGCCAAGGAAGTCATTGAAGATCTTTTCAGCGGCGGCCCCATCGCTACCCTCAAGTGCTTTATAACCCTCCCGGTAGCTCGCGCCGAGCGCTGCGCCGGAGAAGCAGTCAGCCGTGAGTTCGACGAAACCTGACTTCAAGAGCTGCTGAATCGCATGTCCCCACTCGTGTGCCACCACCTGGTAGATGAACAAATCACCCAGTTCGTCCGCGCGCCCCAGATAGCCCCCGCCGTAGATGATCGTGTGGTCACCGTGGCAGTAGATCGAGTCATTGGTGTCGATACGTCCGCAATCGGTCTGACCGGACGTCTGGTCGGGTCCGATGACTCGGGGAGGCGTATAGGTGCCTTCGAAGAAGTCAGAGTAGTGCGAGGCCCAATACTTGCTGACCAAGTCAAGTGCGGACGTGTACACCGTCTGGAGGTCAGCAGTCATCGCTGCGGCGTGTCCGACTCCGGACGAGGCGATCGCGATCGCTACGGCCGCACCGGCGGAAACTCCTAGTTTCCTCATGAAACCCCCTGAGACACGCGGCCGATTGATCAGCCCATGGTGTTCAACCAGGCGGACGCCGGGTCCCGAAGTGCCTTGATCGAAATCGAATGTCTCCGTTGCTTCGTTGATCGTTATCATGTCGCCACCTGACGAGGGTCTTGGTGCCGAAGAGATAACGCAGGCGACGTGGGCTATCAGGTTGTTTCTGGGAATACCTCTCGCCTGAAGCACGAGCTACCGCGCGGGAGCTGCGTGTTGACCCACTGGATAAATTGGTGTCGGCGCTTGACGACGCCGGGCCATTTCGCCCGACCTGCTCGTGGGTTATGGGAACCAGCCCGCCCCACAGGCGAAGACGCACTCGCGTTAGTTGCATCGATTTATGCTTGCGGGCAGCGCGCTAACCAGCTTCTCGCCGTACAGGCGCAATCCCGCGCCGCTGGGAAGGACTTCGTCCTTTTGAAAGTACGTCATGTCGGCTGGCAAGAATTCCGAGGCGTCGATGAATAGAACACCATTCGCCGTCGCGGCGGCCTTCAGTGCGGTCACGCGATCGGTCAGTGGGGCAGCGCGTTCCTGCAATGGAATGACCGGGCCGACGGCGATCAACGTGGCTGTCGGAAGTTGATGGCGAAGTTGTCCGTACAGCTGGCGCGCGGCATCTTCGATTCTCGACAAGTCCCGATCGTTAGTGCTTCCTTCGATGATCACGATGTCTGGCTTTGCCGCGACAACTGCGTCGACTCGGCTGATGAAGTTGGTCGACGGGACCGTCGTGTAGCCGGTGCCACCGACGCCCAACGCTGTAGCATTCCAACAGAGCTTTGACGACACTGATTTCCAGAACGATGACTCGTCGGCGACCGCCGTGTAATAGTCACCGATAAATACGACGTTCGAGAGATCCTGGCGTTTCTCAGACGTGGCCGTCGGTCGGTACGAATTCGGCGCGGAGTGAATTCGGTGATTGTCCCACCAGAGTCCGACCGGCACGAGAAGTGCAGCGGTCAGCAGAATTGCAACAGCCAACTTCGCATTTCGGTCCAGAACCATATCAGTATGATAAACAGCTAGTTGATCATGAAATAATGTTCTGGATAATTGTCAACTAAACGAATGACGTAGTGAGGTTGCCGGAGCTATCAGACCTCGTCAAGCTTGATGATCCCGTCCTGCAGTGCGCGCGCGAGGAGGGAGGCCTTGGTGTTGGCTGCGCGCCCGGCCCGCTCGTACTTCGACCGGATGCGTCCAAGATGCGTATTGACGGTGCCGACGGAAACGAACAGGCTATCGGCGACTTCCTGCTTCGTGTCGCACATCAGCCATGCGCGTAGCACTTGTTCCTCCCGCGCCGACAGATCCGGACTCCGGAACTGACGGGCACTGGGCCGGACGGCAGAGAGTGTCATGCGCTCGTCCTCCATGTCGTTGACGCGCCCACTACGAGCGGAACTAGGGAAATAGTAGGGAAGTCAGGACCCTTCAAATCGCCACGTGGCCCCGCTAGGGGACAATTCAATGAAAAGATAGGGATCATTCCCTATATCGATCGATGTCCCCTATGGGAGTTGGAGCATGGTCACGGCGCGGGCATCTGCACTGGTTTTTCGTGCGCCTGCGGACGTGTGGGACTTCATGACGGACCTCGTCAACATCCCGGTCTGGACTCCGTCAGCCGAGGAATGTCGCCAAATCACCGAGGGGCCCTTGGGGGTTGGTACGCAGTTCGCCGGGTACAGCAAGTTTCTCGGGCGCCGCGTCGACTGGGCCGGGGAGTTCACCGTCATCGACCGGCCCCATCGGAGTGAGTTCCGAAGTGTCGATGCTCCGTTCGAATTCTCGACAGAGACGACGCTGCATGCCGTTGGCACCAATACCCGGGTGAATTTGACGATGACGTTCGGAACCGGTCTCGGAAAGTGGTTCACGATGACCGATTCGATCGTCGCGCGGGCGTACTCGCGGCGACTGTGGGCTGCGTTGCAGAACATTTCCGACATCCTGAGCCCCGACGATTCCGGCGTCATGACCAAGCGTCAGATCGAGGTGCTGTCGCTGCTACAGGACGGATTGTCGGATGCCGAAATCGCACAGCGTCTGACCATCTCGCGCAAGACGGCCAGCAATCATGTGGCGACGATCTTGGCCGTCCTTGACGTTCCGACGAGGCATCACCTGTACCGGCCGATGCCCGACGCTCGCTAGTTGCGTCCTCCCAGACTTTTCACCGCAAGCAGCGGAACCGGCGGTGTACTTTCGCGCCTTGAACTGCGGATTTACCATTGGGGTAGTCGGGTCGCACACCGACTGGGGGCGCTGATGAAGTCAACGATTAGCCGTGGGCTTGCCGGCCTCGGAGTGGCTGGGCTACTTGCCGCGGGCATCGTGGGCGGTCAGGGGACTGCCTGGGCGCACCAACACGACCGTGACCCGATCTATAGCGACGCCTGCCGAGACAATGCGAACTACTTCCACGTCGGTGCGTGGTACTGGATCCCGGGGTACTGGGAGGGCCGGCGCTGGCACGACGCGCGCTGGATCTGGTGCGTACCGTAGATCGCCAGTGATCTAATCGCTCACGCGAGGGCGGCGAATACAACGACGTTTTCGTCGGTCTCCATCACCGACAGGTCAGCCTGACCGCCACAGGTGATGAGTGCCAGGCGAGCGTTCGACGGTTGCGCATTGAGCGTGTTCACCAGCGCATCGGGGTCTCGCTTGGAGATGCCCGTTTTCACCGAAATGACCTTGAACCTGACGCGTTGTGAGGCATCGGGGCTCTCGACGGTGATCTCGTCACCGGCCTTGAGGTCTTTGATGTTGTTGAAGACGCCGAAGCCACCGCCGAATTGCGCGTGACCCAGAACGACAGCCATGGCGTCGCTTCCGATCTTCGGCCCGTCTGACCACCATGCCGTGTGCGTCATGTCTGGCGGGACGCCGAAGCTCTGGACCTCTTTTCCGCCCAGGAACGGATCCGGCGACATTTCGGTCGGCAGCGACATCATCGGTGCGTTCACGTCGATCGTCGGGATGTACAGCTGACCGGGATCGATCGGCTCGTGCTTGACCGGCACTGCCGAGGTATTGGAGGGTCGGGCTGCCGCGGAGGCGTCGCCGACCGGAACCGTCCCGCTAGTGCCGGAATCGCCGCAGCCCGTGGTGAGGGCTGCGGCGATTGCGGATACTGCGAGAGCTTGGAGAAACCTAGCGCGCGGTCGCACGGCGAACGGCAACTCCACCGAGGGCCGTTGCAGCGGCCAAGGTGACGAGCACGATGCCCGAGTCCGACGAACCCGGAGCCGAGATCGAGCCGGTCTTGGACTGGGTCGGGTAGGTGGTCTTGGCGGGGGCAGGCGCCGGTGCTTCCTCCGGTGCGCCCTTGTCCGGGCAAGGCTGGCCGTGGTGGCCGTGACGGTCGGCTTCTTCGGCGTCGAAGTCTCTGCGGTTCGAGCCGTGGTCCTCGGCGACGTCGCCTCGGTGGTCGGCTTCGTTGGCGTAGTCATCGCCGTCGTTGTTGTGGTGACCGCCGCCTGCTGAGGCGATGCCAGGCATTGCCAAGGCTGCAGCGATGGTGATGGCCGCGGTGCCTGCGGCCATACGGAACTTGCGATTCAGCGACATAGCTGACTCCTCTTAAAGTTGAGCGAGAGGCGCAGTTGACCTACGGGATCTTGCAATCTCGTAGCGAATAATTGGCCAGCAGGAATCTGTGGGCCGGGTCTCAACCTATTAGAGAATTCTCATGTTCCGCAGCATTTTCCCGAACCGTGGGCGTTTCGCGACGGATGTTGATCGTGTGAATCCGCTGTTACTTGCACGGTGCAGCAACTGTTCAGTTAGTCGTGAAGCCGATCCACCACGACGCGCGTCAGATCGAGGATTCTCGTTGCGGCGGACTGGAATTCGGCGTACGGGTGTCCCATTGGATCGAGGATGTCCTCGTCGGGTTCCGCCGTCGAAAACGGCCGCGCCAAGTGGAGATCGGCCACCGTTGCGGCGTTGCGTTCATGGATCAGTCGAACCGCTTCGGACAGCGTGAAAGTCCGGCGGAGTGCGCTTGGGTTCACCATCAAAACCGCGTCGCGGTGCTCCACTGTCATCGTGAGAACCAGGTCCGCTTCGGTCACGATTGCCGGCGTGATACGGCGGGACGAGAAGTCGCTGGGGTCCGCGCCGAGCTCTGCGAGAGCCTTTGCTGCAGCGGGAACCACGGGCCGGCCGTTGATGGCGCGAACCCCGGCGCTGGCAGCGTCCGCGCCGAGCATGCGGGCGAGCCGTTCAGCGGTGGGGGATCGACACTCGTTTGCGGTACAGACGAAGAGGATGCGCAAATTCTCTACTTGCCACGTTTGGACTTCTGTTTGCCGTGACTGTACTCGTATGCGTAGCCGTAGTAAGCGTCGCTCTGACGTGTGGGCGTCATCGTGATAATCGTGCCGAGGACGCGAGCGTTGACGGCGTGCAATCCGACGACCGCGCGCTGCAGTTGGTCCCGCTTCGTCTTTCCGTGACGTGCGATGACGATCGCGCCGTCGGCCACTGAAGCGAGTATGGATGCATCGGTGACCGGCAGGATAGGCGGCGCGTCGATGATGACGTAGTCGAACATGGTGCGCAGCTTGTCGATGGTCGCTTTCGCCGTCAGCGAGCCCAGGAGTTCGCTGGGATTCGGCGGGACTGGCCCGGCTGCGATGACGCGGAGACTGTTCTGACTCCCTTGGATCACATCCTCGAGGGCGGCCTGCCGGGCGAGAACGCTGCTGAATCCGACTGAACCGATCGTATGGAGGTACTTCGTTGCAATCGGGCGGCGGAGGTCACCCTCTAGGAGAAGGACCTGATGACCTGCCTCAGCGAGTGCGAGGGCAAGGTTGATCGCCGTTGTGCTTTTGCCTTCCTCCGGCATGGAACTGGTCACGACTATTGCGCGTGGGGGATTGTCCACGTCGAGGAATTGGAGGTTTGTTCGGAGTGTGCGGAAGGATTCGGCGCTCGGTCCGGCTTCTTCGGCGAATCGAATTGCAGCTTCTTGCTGACGGCGCTTGTCGAACGGAATGGTGCCGATAAGTCCTGTCTGTGTGATCTCTTCCACTGCCGTCCGGTCCTTGACGGTGTTGTCGAGGCGGTCGCGAAGAATCGCACCACCCGCGCCGAGGAGGAGGCCTAGGACCGCTCCAAGGGCCAGGTTGCGTTTCGTTGTCGGAAGGACCGGCTTGGTGGGCAGGTCGGCGCTTTGCTCGACGACCACACGGGCGGTGGGATCGGCCCCCTTCTTCGGGGTTTCGAGCTCCTCGACTAAGTTGACGAATTCGTCAGACATGACGTTTGCAATGTCCATAGCCCGCGCCGGGTTCGTATCCCGAACTCGGACATCGATAAGCACCGTATTAGGAGCTGCGGTCGCGGTGACATTCTCGAGAAACTCCGATGGAGTGAGTTGCAGGCCCATTTTCTCGATGGTCCGCTTGGCGAGTGTCTCGCCAGTCACAAGTTTGGTATATGAGAGCACTCTCTGCTGCGAGAACTGACCGCCTTGTAGGGCCTCGTTAACGGTCGAGACATCGGTTGTCGAGACAAAGAGGCGTGTAGAGGCTTCGTACATCGGGGTCGATGCGAGTGAGTAC
>JAJFUQ010000225.1 GCA_021372355.1 Nocardiaceae bacterium
CACGGCGAGCGTTGCGACGGCAATGCCGAACAGCAGGCCGCGGTCTTCGTCCCATCCCGGGATCAGGATTCCGGATGAGTACGTGACCACGGCGACCGTCCCGGCCACGACGAGTCCGTAGGGGCTCGGCAGAGACATGACCCCGAGAACCGCAATGTAGACCGCCGTGGCCGTCCCGGCCTGGCCGATGAGCGCGCACACGACGATGCCCAGAGCCGCTTGGACGGCGACCAGCGGAATTGCGGTTTGGAGTCGCACACGGCGCTGCAGGGGCCGTCCCGGCATGAACATGAAGGCACCGACATAGATCACCGCGAAGACGATCGTCGCCGCAATTCCGATCCCGCCTCGAATATCGTGGCGCGCCCAACCGGCTTCGATCGTGCTCGACAAATAGATGAGCCAGATGCCGGCCATCACAGCCCGCCAGAGTCCTCCTCCTCGGGAGAACTCTGGCGGGTCGGATTCGATCATGGTGTTTACGTTACTTAGACGCGAGAGGTGTCTTTGCTCATTCGCCACGCAGCGAGAGCCACGAAGGCGACCAACCAGCCGATCGCATTGACCAGCACGTACCACGGCAGTTCGTGGGTCAGTGGCGAGCGCGCGACTTCAGCCACGCCATACATTGGCGTGAAGACCGCGACGTGCCACACCGTCGAACCCTCCGTCAGTGGGATGAAGACACCGCCGAGGAACGACAGCAGCGCCAGACCAGGTCCGAGGAACTGCATCGTGTTCTCGCCCGGCAGGGCGTAACCGACGAACAATCCCAGCGCGCCGAAGGTCAGGGTGCAGGCGAGGGTCACGACAGCGCACTCGATCCACACCGCGTTCGGCATGTGCGCGACGCCCTGGAATCGGCCGACAACGTTGACCGCGGTGATCGACAGCGCCGACATCGCCACCGCGACAATCGCTTTCATGCTGATGTAGGACACCGGGTGGAGCGGCGTCAGGCGAAGCTGACGGGACCAGCCCTGGGCCCGCTCGATGGCGACCATCGAACCGGCAGCAGCCGCGGTGAGCGCCGCGCCGTACAGCGCCATGCTCACCAGGATGTAGGCGGCGACGTTGCCCGAACCTACGGATTGGGCGCTTTCCTTCTGCTGACTCAACACCAGGAGCATCGCAACCGGGAGGACGAGCGTGAAGATCACGGTCCGGCGGTTACGAAGAAGGCGCTTGAGTTCGATCGACAGGACGGTCAGGTTGAAACCGCCCCAGCGTGGAACCGTGCGCTCGGCGATATCGATCGTCGTGGTGGTCATCGGTCGCTTCCTTTCGAGGCGGTGAGAGCGATGAAGGCATCCTCGAGACCGCGTGCCGTTATCTCGAGGTCGTGGGCCGGAGTCGAGGTGAGGAGATAGCGGGCGACGACGTCGGTGTCCCGCGCGTGAACCAACACGGTGTCGCCGCGCAGTTCGACGTGGTCGACGCCCGCCAGACGGGACAGCACGTCAGAGTTCGCATCGGGCCAGGTGGCACGTACTGTCCGGCCGGCGGCCAGCGCCTTCACCTGCGCACCGGAACCGTCCGCGACGATCAGACCGTTGCTGATCAGCACGATTCGGTCGGCGTACTGATCGGCTTCCTCGAGGTAGTGCGTGGCGAAGAGAACCGTCCGGCCGCGGTCGGCGTCCGCACGGATCGCCGACCAGAAGGTCCGACGACCCTCGACGTCCATGCCGGTCGTCGGCTCGTCGAGCACGATGAGCGCCGGGTCGGATAGCAGAGCCATCGCGAACCGCAGTCGCTGCTGCTCACCGCCTGAGCACTTCGCAACTTTCCGGCTTGCGATCGCGGAAATACCGGCATCGTCCAGCACTTCGTCAACGCTGCGCGAATGTGCGAAAAGGCTCGCGGTGTAGGTCAGGGTCTCGCGAACGGTCAGGTCCTTGAGCAGTCCGCCCGTCTGCATGACCGCCGAGACGAGACCGTGGGCGACCGCGTCGCGGGGCTTCATTCCGAAGACCGAGACCTCGCCGTGGCTCGGCTGTGACAGCCCGAGAATCATGTCGATCGTGGTCGTCTTGCCGGCACCATTCGGACCGAGGAACGCGACGACCTCGCCGGGGTGAAGCTCGAGATCGATCCCGCGAACCGCGGAAACCTCCCCGAAGTTCTTGCGCACCCCGTCCAGCTGCACCGCAAGGGTGGTGCTGCGAGGTTCGACAGTTGTCTGAGTCATGTACCTACTGTCGCGGTAAGCGGGCCTCGGCACTTAGGGCAGACGTCACCACCCACCCATGACATCTGTCAGCGAATGAGTGCGATCCAGGCGCGGGTGCCGAATGATTCGGTGGATCGCGAGGCGACCTTCGACGCGTGCTCGAGCGCCTCGAGGTCATCACAGCCGGTCGCGAGGAAGTGGCAGAACGCCCCGTGGAGGATGTCTCCGGCGCCGAGGCTGTCGATTGCATCGACCTTCTCGACCGCGATCTGTCCCTTGCGGTCAGCCGTCGCGTACTCGATCGATTTCGCACCACGTGTGATGGCGACGAACCGCGGACCGAGTGCACAGATATCGGAAATCTTCGCCGTTCCGGGAGGCTGAAATCCGGCCGCACAGATCGCGATGTCGGTCAGCGGCAGAAGGTGTTCGAAAACCGGCTTCCAACGCCCGGCGTCGAGCACGACCGGAACTCCGGCACGCTTGGCTGCGGTCGCCATCCCGATCGCCACCTCCGGGTGGTGGCCGTCGACGAGCAGTGCCGCCGCGTCCTCGAGATGATGTGCGAGATCGTCGCGGAACGGCGCCGCCGTCTGGGAGCCGTCGATCGACACGACCGTTCGGGAGGCCGTCGACGACGCGACGACGATCGACGAAATCGGGGGCTGGCCGAGCGCGCGCGGAGTCGTGTCGACGACCTCGACGCCGTGGGTTTCGACGTCGACTCGAATGAGGTCGGCCATTGCACTGCGGCCCAGCGCGGTGATGAGAACGGACTCGGTGCCGAGCGCGGCGCACGCCACCGCAGCGTTCAGCGCGGGGCCACCGCCCGCGGTGAACTGCTCGCGCGCAAGGTTTTTCGAGTCCTCGTGGGGAAACTCGTCGACGAGGTACGCGAGGTCGAGCGTCGACAGTCCGGCGAACACCACATGCGGAGCCACGGGTTAAAGCGCCAGGCGAATGCCGGTGAACACGATGTAGATGAGCATGACGATCTCGAGGACGACGTACACCGCAGCCCAGTGTCCGAGGTCGACCACCATGTCGTTGACCGTGTAGCGCGTTCCCGGAAACCGGGCTTCGAGTTCCTTCTCGGTGAGCGCACCGATGTCGACGGGTTCGCGACCGAGCAGTTGCCACAATGCGGTCAGGTCCTTGGACGAGTACTCGCGGGTCAGCAGGACCGGACGCTCCCACGCTGCTCCCGTGACCACATACGCCCGCCTCGGGAAGGTCGGCACGTCGCTCGCCGCTCGTCGGGGCGGCAGCTGGGTCATCCAGACGCCCGAGATCGAGTCCAGCGAGATACTCCGGACCTTTTGTCGCTGTGCGTTCACGACGCCGAAGTCGAAGCGATCGACGACGAGTCGCTCGTTGGACACGGCCTGGAGCGCGGGGAGTAACAGAAGTACAAGTGCTGGACCCACCACGGCACCGACCAGGGCACCGATGTAGAAGACCCAGTTCATGGGACGGATGGACAACAACCAGAAGGCACCGAACACGAGCATCAGGCCAAGCGGCAGCGCAACGATGAGGCAGTAGGCGATCGTGATCCCGCGCGCCGCCGCACGGGGTCGTGCCTGCCACATATCGACCGGTCCGCTGTACATGGGCTCTCCGACTTGCACCGAGAAGCGTGGTGTACGAGCAGGTTATCGCGGTTGTGGTTTCCCCGGAATGCGAAAACGGTCTTGAACAAGATGTCCAAGACCGTTTCCTGCGGAGCCGCCCATGGGAATCGAACCCACGACCTGCTCATTACGAGTGAGCTGCTCTACCGACTGAGCTAAGGCGGCGCGCTGTTTCCAGCGTGACGAGTGTAGCCGGTCACCGTCGTCTGAAGAAAATTGGCTATTCGACCCGAGTTGCCGCGCCGAGCGTCGCCACCAGCGCAGCCAGTGCGAACTTCGGTTTGACGTTCGTCGCGAGCGCTTCGCGGCATTCGAGGATCGCTTCGAGGCACTTGAGCAGACCCTCTGGCGGCACCTGTGCGAGACGTAGCGCTTCCTCGGCGAAGTCCGGATGCGTGGGCGTGGTCGGCGCGGCGAACGAGGCAGCCAAGGCGTCCCGGTACAGCCCGGCGAGATCGATGAGAGCGCGGTCGTAGGTGTCGCGGATCGTGCGGGTCTCGCGCGACTTCTGCCGCTTTTCGAGATCGCCGATCGCACCCTTCATGCCGCGTGTCGCAGCCGCCGCACCCTTGCCCGTGCCGCCCGCACCCATGGAGACCATGAGTTCGTCGAGTTCCCGTTGGTTGAGTTCGGCTGCGACCTTCTGACCATCGGCAACCGCATACTTGTCGGTTTCCGCGGCGGCGGCGTACGCGGACGATGGCCGCTGCGCGGCAGACGCGATTTTGAGCGCTTGGACACGCCGCTCGCGCGCCTCGGGGTCGGTTGCGAGCCGCCGAGCCCGGCCGACGTGCCCACCCGACACAGACGCAGCCCAGCGTGCCTGCTCAGCGTCGAGCCCGTCCCGCTCGATGAGGACCTGCGCGATCGCCGCAACCGATGGTGTCGCCAGGTGAACGTGACGGCATCTCGACCGGAGAGTCACCGAGAAATCCTCGGGGTCGTCGGACGGCGCGCACAGCAGCATGACCGTACGCTCGGGTGGCTCTTCGACCATCTTGAGCAGCGCGTTTGCCGCGCCTTCGCTCAGCCGGTCGGCGTCTTCGACGATGACGATCTGCCATCGCCCAGTGGTCGGTCGCCGGCTCGCGATGTTGATGAGTTCGCGAACTTCCCTCACTGCGATCGACAAACCATCCGGGATGATGCGGCGGACGTCGCCGTGGGTGCCGGCGAGCGTCGTATGGCAAGCCGAACACGATCCGCAGCCGACCTCATCCCCCGTGCATTGCAACGCGGCGGCAAAGCACAGCGCAGCGATCGACCGGCCGGAGCCCGGCGGGCCGGTGAACAACCACGCATGCGTCATAGCGGAGCCGGCCTCGCGGATCCCGCGCCGAGCCGCGGTGGCGGCTTGGGTGAGTTCAGCCTCGACGGAGTCCTGGCCCACGAGCCGATCGAAGACAGTCACGGGCTAACCCTAGGGCTTGGTGGTGACAGTCTTCTTTGCGGCAGTCTTCTTGGCTGCAGCCTTGGTGGCGGTGGCCTTGGTAGCGGTCTTCTTCGCCGGCGTCTTCTTCGCCGGCGCGCGCTTGGCAGCCTTCTTCGGAGCCGGTGCCTTGGTCCGGCGCTCGGCCAGCAGCTCGATCGCACGCTCGTCGGTGATCGACTCGACCTCGTCGCCCTTACGCAGGCTGGCATTGGTCGTGCCATCGGTGACGTACGGACCGAAGCGGCCGTCCTTGATGACCATCTGGACGCCGGAGACCGGGTCCGTGCCGAGCTCGCGCAGCGGGGCCGCGGCCGACGCGGAGCGCCCGCGCTGCTTGGGCTCGGAGTAGATCTTGAGCGCCTCTTCGAGGGTCACCGTGAACATCTGCTCCTCGTTCGTCAACGAACGAGAGTCCGTGCCCTTCTTCAGGTACGGGCCGTAGCGACCGTTCTGCGCGGTGATCTCCTCGCCGCTCGTCGGGTCGACACCGACCAGACGCGGGAGGGTCAGCAGGCGGAGGGCGTCTTCGAGCGTGACCGACTCCAGGCTCATCGACTTGAGCAGCGACGCGGTACGCGGCTTCGGAGCGTTCTTCGGCTTGGTCGTACCCTCGGCAGGCTCGGGCAGGATCTCGGTCACGTAGGGACCAAAGCGGCCCTCCTTGGCGACGATCTCGTGGCCGGTGTCCGGGTCGGGGCCGAGACGGATGCCTTCCTGCGGCGTGGCGAACAACTGCTCGGCGAGCTCCGGGCTGAGCTCGTCGGCCGGCAGTTCATCCGGGAGATTCGCGCGCTGTGAAACCTCGGTGCCATCCTGATCGATCATCCGCTCGAGGTAGGGGCCGAAACGCCCCACCCGAACGTTGACCGCACGGCCTTCGGCGTCGTCGAACAGCCGAATCGAGTTCACTTCCCGGGCGTCGATGTCCTCGAGGCGCTCGTTGACCATCTTCTTGAGACCACCCGAGCGAGCGACCGAGTCCTCCGGCCCGAACTCTCCACCGAAGTAGAAGTTGGACAGCCAGTCTGCGCGGTGCTCGTTGCCCGACGCGATCGAGTCGAGGTCGTCCTCGACGTCGGCGGTGAAGTCGTAGTCGACGAGTCGGCCGAAGTGGGCCTCGAGGAGGCCGATCACGGCGAAGGCAACCCACGACGGCACCAGCGCGCTACCGCGCTTGTACACATAACCGCGGTCGAGGATCGTCTTGATGATCGACGCGTAGGTCGACGGGCGGCCGATGCCCTGATCTTCCAATGCCTTGACCAGCGACGGCTCGGTGTAGCGCGCCGGCGGGTTCGTGGTGTGACCGTCCGGCCGGAGATCCGTTGCGGTGACGCGGTCGCCCTGCGCGAGGTTCGGCAGACGCGATTCCTCGTCGTCGCTCTGTCCACCGGTCTCCTCGTCAACGCTCTCGACGTAGGCCTTGAGGAATCCGGCGAAGGTGATCGTGCGTCCCGAGGACGAGAACGTGCAGTCTTCGCCCGTCGCGGCGCGGCCACCGATGCGAAGAGTGAGCGTCGTTCCGCGCGCGTCGGCCATCTGCGAGGCGACGGTGCGCTGCCAGATCATCTCGTAGAGGCGGAATTCCTCTTGATCGAGGACGTGGTGCAGCTCGCCCGGGGTGGCGAACACGTCACCGGCGGGACGGATCGCTTCGTGGGCTTCCTGCGCGTTCTTGACCTTGCGGTCGTAGGTCCGGGGCGACGGCGACACGTATTCTTCGCCGTACAGCTGACGTGCCTGGTTCCGGGCCGCGGTGATCGCCGACTGCGACAGCGTCGTCGAGTCGGTACGCATGTAGGTGATGTAACCGTTTTCGTAGAGTCGCTGCGCGATTCGCATCGTGCGCTCGGAGGAGAACCGCAGCTTGCGGCCCGCTTCCTGCTGCAGCGTCGACGTCATGAACGGCGCGTAAGGCTTACGGGTGTAGGGCTTCGACTCCGCGGAAACGACGGCGAGATCAACCTTGTGGAGCGCCTCGGACAGTCGGGTTGCGTGCGCTTCATCAAGGACGACAACGTCTTTGGACTTGAGCTTGCCGTCCGACCCGAAGTCGCGGCCGCTCGCGACGCGGGAACCGTCGACCGCGACCAAGCGGGCGCCGAAGCTGCGCGGTGATGCATCCTCGCCGGCATCCAGCCGCGCCGCGATGTCCCAGTAGCCGGCGGTGCGGAACGCCATGCGCTCCCGCTCACGCTGCACGATGAAGCGCGTTGCGACCGACTGCACGCGGCCCGCCGAAAGCTTCGGCATGACCTTCTTCCACAGGACCGGGCTGACCTCGTAACCGTAGAGACGGTCGAGGATTCGGCGCGTTTCCTGAGCGTCCACCAGGTTGCTGTCGAGTTCACGGGTGTTCTCGGCGGCGGCGCGAATAGCCTCCGGCGTGATTTCGTGGAACACCATTCGCCGCACGGGAACCTTGGGCTGAAGCGTCTGCAGCAAGTGCCACGCGATCGCCTCACCCTCGCGGTCAGGGTCGGTGGCGAGGTAGAGCTCGTCGACGTTCTTCAGCAGCGCCTTGAGTTCGGTGACCTTCGACTTCTTGTCCGGGCTGACGACATAGAGGGGTTCGAATCCATGGTCGACGTCGACACCGAGACGAGCCCAGGACTCACCCTTATATTTCGCCGGAACGTCGGCAGCACCTCGAGGAAGGTCGCGAATATGCCCGACCGATGCCTCGACGACGTAATTGCGCCCTAGATAAGGAGCAATTTTCCGGGCCTTGGTCGGGGACTCGACAATGACGAGGCGACGGATGTTACCCGTCCCCGGAGCGGATGTTCTCTCCCGTGTCGCCACCAGTTGTCAATGCCTTCCTCATAGTTCGCTTTCTGAGCACCGCAGTTCGAATACCTGCGTCGGCAGCCCTCAGCGATTCGGGCAGCTTGTAGCCAGAGTTACACACACTAGACCCCGGCGGTACGTGCGGGTCCAGCACCGGCACCTTTGCCGTGCAGAAATCAGAGCTCGTCCCAGCCGGATGCCTCCGGCGGTTCGCCGATTGCATCGAGCAGTTTCGACAGTCGTCGACGTCCCGTGATTCGCAATCCCGGTGCACTTCCCCGGGCGCCGACCAATGTAGCTGCCATTCCCGCTCGCATGAGCGACCTGGCGAGCGGGTCGTGTGTTTGTGGCGCGTGCGGGTCGAGTCCGAAGAAGAATCGGTCGCTTCCATCGGGGCGCCCGTTCGCGTACGCCCACATTCGCAGCGCCCGTGACGTGGGCACAAATGAGTTCGGCACGGACTTCACCGCACCGCGCGTCCAATTCAGCGCCAGACGCGTCAGCAATGACGAGACTTCAGTGCGAACCAGCGGACGCCCTTCGCCGGATTGCGTGATCTCCGCCTGGAATCCGCTTTCCGTGATCATTTCCGCGATCAAATCTGCGCGCCAGGAATCTTCGACGACCACGGAAAGCCGTGCGCCACCGCGAAGCGCCAACGCGACTTGCCCCGCACCGGCGAGCAGACCGGCAAGGTCGGCAATAGCGGGCGCGGAGGTGTCCGCGGAAAACAGCGACAACTGGCGCATTCGAAGAATGCTATTGCGTCACCAGGGAAATTCCGGGTCAGAAACGCGATCGACCCCGCATCACAAGCGCGATGCAGGGTCGATCGAGAATGCTGTACTCCCAGCGGCGACTCAGTTGCCCCGGAAGTCGCTTAGATCAGAGTGCGCGAACGCCGGTGGCCTGCGGACCCTTGGTTCCCTGGCCGACCTCGAACTCAACACGCTGGTTCTCTTCCAGCGTGCGGAAGCCGCTTCCCTGGATCTCCGAGTAGTGGACGAAGACATCAGCGGAGCCGTCCTCGGGTGCAATGAACCCGAAGCCTTTTTCCGCGTTGAACCACTTCACAGTTCCCTGTGCCATCTTACTTTCCTTACCTTTCCACCGGACGGCGGACAAATCTTCTTAATCCACCGGGCCCGTTCCGGAAGTGCTGCTTTCCCGTTTGACCGGATGAAGCACACCGCCCGCAACACGATCCTGCGACCCCCGAACCAGCGGTTCTAGACCTCAGAAGCTTTCGACCACGGTCAGTGAATCATGCAATTAACGCGAACAACAGTGCGGGAACTGAGTTGTCATATTTTAAGTTGATCTTATATTCGTAACGAAAAATAACGCGGCCATGACGAATTGTTGTAAATGCGATTTGCCGATCGGTTGCAAGCACGCCTCGAACCACTTGTCGGTGCCCGGGACTAGAGTTAGCCGCGAGCATGACGATCCACCTCGACTCCCCCGCCACGTACGGGCGCGAACTGCTGCAGACCTTGTCGCCCGGCGCTACGCAGTGTCTGCGGCACGCCGTTGACCAGCCAGCACGCGCGTCCCGATACGCCGAGTGGCCATCGTGGGTGCACACCTCGGTTCGCGACGCGGTCATTTCCCGTGGTGCCGAGAAGCTGTGGATTCACCAGGAGCAAGCTGCAACCCTGGCCGCAAACGGTCACAACGTCGTTATCGCCACCTCGACCGCGTCCGGAAAGTCGCTCGGATACCAGCTTCCGGTGCTGTCGCGACTGGCCTCGGAACCGACGGCCACTGCTTTGTACATCTCGCCCGCGAAGGCTCTCGCCGCCGATCAATTGCGTGCGACCGTTCGGCTTTGTGGCAGCCGGCCCGAGCTCGCCTCGATCGGTCCATGCGCTTACGACGGCGATGCGAATCCCGATATCCGTCAGTGGGCACGCAACCATTCGCGATGGATCTTCACGAATCCAGACATGCTCCACCTTTCGGTGCTCGGCGCCCACGAACGGTGGGGTCGCCTCCTTCGCCACCTGCAATTCGTCGTCATCGATGAATGCCATTCCTACCGAGGACTTTTCGGTGCGAATGTCGCACTGATCATGCGGCGCCTATCACGGCTTGCTCGTCGATACGGGAGCTCGCCGACGTTCATCCTGGCGAGCGCCACGACCGCGGACCCGGCAGCCGCCGCCCAGCGGCTCATCGGTGCGAGCGCCCACGCGGTCACCGACGACGGGTCGCCACAGGGTGCCCGCACGATCGCGTTCTGGGAGCCGCCCATCATCGGTGAGGATTTGATGGTCCCGGTGCGCCGACCGGCGGGACTCGAATCCGCACGTTTGATGGCCAGGCTCGTGACCGAGGGCGCACGCACCATCACGTTCGCCCGCTCCCGTCGCGGCGCCGAGACGACCGCGATGGCGGCCGCCGCGGCGGTCGATGACCCGTCGATGGCACGCCGTATCGCGGCGTACCGGGCCGGTTACCTCGCCGAAGACCGGCGTGCCCTGGAGACGGCCTTCAGTGACGGCGACCTCATGGGCCTGGCCAGCACGAATGCGCTCGAACTCGGCATCGACATCGCCGGCATCGACGCCACCGTGATCGCGGGATTCCCCGGGACGGTCGCGTCGTTCTGGCAGCAAGCCGGACGGTCGGGCCGGCGAACCCAGGGCAGCCTCGTCGTCATGGTCGCGCGCGACGACCCGATGGACACGTACCTCGTGAACAATCCCGAAGCCGTGCTCGACCGGCCCGTCGAAGCGAGCGTTTTCGATCCGACGAACCCGTACGTGCTCGGACCGCAGCTGCTCTGTGCCGCGAAGGAGCACCCGCTCGAGGCCCACGAACTCGAAGCACTCGACGCTGTTGCCGTCGCGGAGGAACTCGCCGCCGACGGACTGCTCCGCCGCCGGGGCACCCGCTGGTTCGCCGTGGGTGACGAAAATCCGCATGCCGACCTCGATATTCGAACCGGGATCGCCGGCCGCGTCACGATCATCGAGGCCGAATCCGGCAAGGTCATCGGGACGTGCGACGCCCAGCGGGCAATGGGAACTCTCCATCCCGGAGCCGTCCACATTCACCAGGGCGACTCATACCTCGTCGACACTCTCGATCTCGACGCCGGGATCGCGATTGTCGTTGCCGTGGAACTTGATTGGACCACCTACTCCCAGTCGGAAACAGACCTGCGCATCACTCGGTACGCCATGTCCGAGGACTTCGGAGAGGTGTCGCTGCACTTGGTGGAGACCGAGGTCACGAGCCGCGTGACGAGTTACCTCCGCAAGCTCCACACCGGCGAGATCGTCGACTCGATCCCGCTCGACATGCCGCCGCATCGGCTGCACACCCAGGCCGTGCTCTACACCGTCACGCCGGAGCTGTTGCAGTCCGCGGGCATCGCGCCGAGCGATGTCCCGGGGTCCCTGCATGCCGCCGAGCACGCGGCGATCGGGCTGCTTCCCCTCGTCGCGACGTGCGATCGATGGGACATCGGCGGGGTGTCGACGGAGTGCCACGCCGACACCGGATTGCCCTCGATCTTCGTGTACGACGGCTATCCCGGCGGCGCGGGCTTCGCTGCCCGCGGGCATGCCGTCATCCGCGACTGGCTCGCCGCGACGCTCGCGGTGATCGATGGGTGCCCCTGCCCCACGGGTTGCCCGTCCTGCGTGCAGTCGCCGAAGTGCGGAAACGGCAATAACCCGCTCGACAAGGCTGGCGCCGGCCGACTGTTGAAAGCGGTTCTGGCGGAACTGAGCTAGCTCTCGGCGCGGCGGGGTGACCATTCTCAGAAAGATTGCCTTGTACAAAACTGCTGTTTTGTACAAGGCAACTGTTGAGAGACATTGCCCCGGCGCAGGCACTAGCTCCCAAACCTGCACGAAGTCTTCGAACCTGCGATAGTCCAAGCGAATCGTGCATCTGGACGGAGGATCGTGAGACTGGGTTTCGCAGTCGTGCTCATGGCTCTGGCAATTGCGGGATGCGGTTCACCTTCCGATCCGTCGCAGAGCACACCGAAATCCATGACGACGACTCCCAACGCCTTTAACGCCTTTAACGCCTTCGAACGATCACACACTCCGGGTGTGTACGCGCTTGGTGGGACATTCACGGTTCCTGGATCGCCCGATGCACACATCAAAGTGATCGCTTTCAACCCGAAGATTGAATTGCAAGAGGGTGCATCGGAAGGCAGGCACTGGGCTGCGACCAAAGCCGAAACCTGCACCGACACGAACGGGCAGCAGGAGACCGCGGTATGCGTCCGGAGCGTCGACAACACTGTCGCCCGGTAGCTGCACCACAGGATGGATTGTGTTTGAGGTTCCGGACGGCGTCACCCTGACCAGTGCGCGGTATCGACTGCCCAACGGTCACTACTCGACGTGGATATTGACCACCTAGTCAATCCTTCACCGGCCCCGCCCGCGCCGACACCGTGATCGCGCGGCCGCCGACCTCTTGAGAAACCGTCACCACCGCGTCCCATTTTTCGAGGCGACAGTCGGTGAGAAGCCCAGCCGCCGCCATTCGCGCCGCCGCGCATACCTCGACTTCGCCGTCCATCGCATGCGCCGCCCCCGCCAGTGCCGCAGAGTCGGCAACGCCCTGCACCCGATGCTCGGCCGCCACCATCAATCCGACGTGAGCGACCATGAGGGAGAGCGACAAGAGGGCCAGGATCGCGAACGCGCCGATCACCGTCGCGGAACCACGTTCGCCGGTCATGACGCACCTGGTTCCAGTGCGGCTTCTGCCGTCGCGTGCAGCACAAGCGGGAGCAATCCTGCATCCGCCGTAGCGGTGGCCCGGACCGTATCGCCGACCGTCGCGATCTCGACTCTCATGCCCTCCGTGGCGGGAGCATCCGCCCCGCGCGCGGCCGCACGAACTGCCTCGTGCGCCGCGTCGACGCACTGGATGTACGTCAACGCGGCTGTCGCACAACCTAATCCAGCCACGATCGTGGCGATGAGCGAAGCGATCGCGATCGCCGTCTCGACGGTGACACTGCCTCGATCACTCAGACCGAAGTGTTCATCGCCTTGTCGATGATCCGCGTCAACGCTTCCACGATGCTGTCGCCCGTGACAACGGTGTAGAGAACCGCGCCAAACGCGGCCGCCGCGACGGTCCCGACGGCATATTCGACCGTCGACATCCCCTCGTCGTCGACCATCAGGCCGATGATCCGAGCTTTGACGTAGTTCCAGGTCACCATCATTTTCTCCTCCAATTGATTCCGGATTCACCACAGACCTCCGATTCCCATGTGGGAAGCGAGCCCGACCACCACCGGCGCGATCCCGAGGCACACGAACGCCGGGAGAAAGCACAGCCCCAGCGGACCGGCGATCAACACCCCCGCCCGTTCGGCTCGCTCACGCACCAGGTTCTCGACCTGCTGGCGGTGCGCCTCGGCGAGCTCAGAAACCGCGTTCGCGAACGCCGCACCGGATCGAGCAGAGCGGCGAGCGAGGCGGGCCAGGGACTCCGTCTCCCGATGACGCGCAGCCTCTGCCCACACCGCCGACGCCTCCGCGCCGAGCTCCGTCAGGTCGGCCGCCTTTCGCAGCGCCACGTCGAGCGGATGCGGTGCATGCTTGGCAACGACCGCCGCGGCAGCGGGAAGCGCCATCCCCGCCGTCAGCGCGGTGGCGAGCAGGTCGAACGCACCGGCCAGCGCGAGCGGATCGTCAGACCGCTTCTTCTCGTACGCGACGGCAGACCGAGCCGTCGCCCCGCGGCGACCAGGTCCGGACCACACCCCCACGGCAGCTGCGAGCAGGAGCAACACCACACTCACGCGCGCACCCCGTTGGCGATCGCATGAGTCCACAGCCGACCTGCACACGCGAAGGCGCATCCGAGCGCCAACAAGATCCCGCCCACTCCGCCTCCCAGAAGCACGCCGACCGGATGTGCGCCCATGACCTCGCCTAACGCGAGTCCAAAGAGCGGCAGGGCGCTCAAAACGGTGGCGGTTGCGCGCGGGCCGGCGAGCGACGAATGGACCGCATCGTCGAATCGGAGCCGACCCGCCAGGTCTCGACGGGCAGCATCCAATAGATCTCCCACGGACAGTCCGTGCCGCTCGGCAACCTGCCAGATCGCTCCGATTCGCCGAAGATCCTCCGAGGGCCAGCGCTCCGAAAGCAACGAGTCACTGCATGACCCACCCAGCCGGCATCGCGCCGAGGCCGTCTCGAGCACCTGCCGCACCCGATCGGATGCCTCCACCGCCACCGCTTCGCAGGAATCCACCTGCGACGCTCCAGTTCTCAGCTCGCCGACCAATGCCTCGACACCCTGAGCGAGTTCGCGTCGCAATGCCGTCTGCGCCCGTTCCTCTCGAAGACGACGCCGCAAGAACCACACCGTCGCCGCCACGATCGCCGCGGCAACCATCGCCGGTGGTCCTCCGGCAAACCACCCGAGAACGGGCGCCAGGGCCCAGATGAACTCGATTCGAGCCCGAACCGAGTGGCGGCGAGACTCGCGCGTGGGCCGCCGCGCTGAACTCGGCCACGCGACCGTCGCGAACGCGAACAAGAGCATCGTCATCGACCACCGCGCAGCAGTCTCTCCAGCCGTGGCATTCCCACGCCCGCACCGCCATCAGCCGTCCAGGCTGGGACAACCGCCACCAGCGGCGAACCATCACGGTCGACGACTCCGATCTCCGCGAGACGCCGTGTGCCGTCGGGCCTACGGTCCATATGCACCACGACTCTGACCGCAGCCGCCAACTGGCTGTGGAGCGCCGTCCGATCCATACCTCCGAGTGCTGCCAACGCCTCCAATCGAGCCGGCAACTCGGCCGGGGAATTCGCGTGCACGGTCCCCGCGCCTCCCTCATGACCGGTGTTCAGCGCACCCAAGAGATCGATGACCTCGGCACCCCGCACCTCGCCGACGACGACCCGATCCGGTCGCATTCGCAACGCCTGACGAACCAGGTCACGCACGCCGATCGCACCAGCGCCTTCCGTGTTGGAAATCCGCGAAACAAGACGGACGACGTGCGGATGCAGCGGATCGAGCTCGGCGGCGTCCTCGACGCACACGATCCGTTCCCGAGCATCGACTTCCGTCAACATGCTGCTCAGGATCGTCGTCTTGCCCGATCCCGTCCCGCCGGTCACGAGCCACGTCAAACGTCCGATGACGATGCGGCGCAACAACTCAGCAGACGCAGCGCACAGCGATCCGGAAGTCACCAATGTCGCCAGGGAATGCTGCGCGGGCCGCAGCACACGCAACGAGATGCACGTCCCCGAGGCCGCGATCGGAGCCAACACCGCGTGCAGCCGAACTCCGAAGCGCGCACCCACCGTCGGTGGCAGGAACCCATCCACCCAGGGCTGGGAATCGTCGATGCGTCGCCCGCACGAGATCGCCAGCCGTTGGGCGAGGCGCCGGACCGCAGCCTCGTCAGGAAATGACACCGCAGCCCGGACCAGGCCTTCCCCGCGGTCGATCCAGACGTCTGACGGGCCGCACACCAAAACGTCAGTGACGTCGGGCGCGGCCAGCAACTCCTCGAGCGGCCCGGCCCCGGACAACTCGGTTTCGAGCTTTCGCAGGGTTCGCAGCATGTCAGCATCTGCAAGTACCGACCCGGCTTCGGCACGGATCGCCGCGGCGACCGTCGATGGTGTCGGCCGCTCGGCGAGGGTGACCAGTCGGTCGCGGACGCGGTCGAGAAGATCGTCGGTGACCACAGTCATCCGGCCACCGCCTCGGCTGAACCGAACGCGATTTCGAGCACCTTCGCCGCAGCGATCGCAAGCGGACTGCGGCGACCCACCCGCAGTCCATGCCGCTCGAGGTGAAGATCGAGCCGGGGTTGTGGCCGCATCGACGCCCAGATCGGTATCCCGATCTCGGGCGCGATGTCGGCAACACGCAGCCCACCGGGCGCGGGGCCTCGAACCACCGCACCGAGGCGACCGGTGGACGCGAGCACCGAGATCAGCGGACGCGCCGCACTCACGGCACGCAGTTCGGCGGGAACGAGAAGCACGGTCAGATCGGCGAGCGACGAGATTCGCGCGATGTCCGAAAACGACCGCTTCGACAAATCGCACACCACGACATCACCGTCGGTCGCGCATTCAGTGGCAATACCGGCGAGCACATCGATCGCTTCCGGAGCACCTGCCTGCCGGTCACCCGACAGCACGGCAAGATGATCTCCCGAATGTGGCAGCGCAGCGCGCAAGGCCGGCGCCGAAATCCGTCCGTCTTCGACGATCAGCCCGGACCAGCGAACTCCTGGAAAGCCCTCGATGCCGAGAAGCAGATCCAGGCCGGCGCTCTGCCGGTCGCCGTCGAGCAAGACGGTCGAATTTTTCGACGCCGCGGCCGACAGCGCCATCGCGGAGGCGAACACCGACGCTCCCGCGCCACCACGAACGCCGCCGACCGCGATGATCGACCCGTAAATGGACGGTCGGTTTGTCTGTTTTGCGATTAATCGGAGCAATGCATCACTGCCCTCCGGCAGTCCGACCACGTGGTCGGCACCCAAACGAGCGGCCGCCCGCCATTCCGCCAACCCCGGTTCTCCCGCACACACGACGACGGCGAATCCAGCGGACTTACCGCACCTGGCAGCTGCATCGACATCCAGGATCAGGACGTGGCCAGCACCGACGCCGCCGTCCCGGTAGGTCTCGACGGTTCGATCAGCAGCCGCTGCTACGCGTCGGACTTCTTCGAGAAGTGCCTGGTCAGAGACCGCGACCAGGATTGAATTCGGTGGTTCCACGACAACGAGCCTGCCGAGGGGATCGAGGGCGCCGAAAGCCCCGCGACGAGATCTGTGGATAACCCGAGATCGGGTAAAACGCGATTTCGAACATTCCCCGGACAGGGGGCGACCCCCGCCAAGGGGGGGGTATGGCGGGGGTCGCATTGGTTCAGCCCCGGGGGGTCGGACTGAACAAAGCCCGGGAGGCCGGGCTCTTGGCAATTAGACCAGCCGGTGTGTTAACGCGCAAAACCCAATCGACTATTGGATACGAAGAATTCACCTGGCCTCCGCGCCAAAATGCACGGTTGTCGGACTCGCACCTATTGTTGAGTTCGTGACGGCTCGCAGGGACTCGGTATCGGCTACTTCGTCGCAATCGACGCGCCGCATCGCCGCCTTTTTCGACCTCGACAAGACGATCATCGCGAAGTCGAGCACGTTCGCATTCAGCCGGCCCTTCTTCGACCAGGGGCTTCTGAACCGACGCGCGGTCCTCAAGAGCAGCTACGCGCACTTCATCTTTCTGCTCCAGGGCGCCGACCACGACCAGATGGAACGCATGCGCCAACACGTGGCCGCGATGTGCGCCGGATGGGACGTGGGCCAGGTCAGCAACATCGTGCAGGAAACCCTCCACGACATCGTCGACCCGCTCATTTACGCCGAGGCCGCCGACCTCATCGCTGATCACAAGATCCGCGGTCACGACATCGTCGTGGTGTCGGCATCGGGCGAAGAGGTCGTACGGCCGATCGCCGAATTACTCGGGGCGACCTACACCGCCGCGACCCGCATGGTCGTCGACGAGGGCAGGTACACCGGCGAGCTCGACTTCTACTGCTATGGCGAAGGCAAGGTCGAAGCGATGAAGACCCTCGCCGCCAAGCATGGCTACGACCTCGACGAATGCTTCGCGTACTCCGACTCGATCACCGATCTGCCCATGCTCGCGGCGGTGGGTCACCCGACTGCAGTCAACCCGGACCGGAATCTCCGACGCGAAGCAGCCGGCAAGGGTTGGCCGATTCTCACGTTCTCGAAGCCGGTCTCGCTGCGTTCGCGAATGGCTCCGTCCTCGACCACGGTGGCCGCAACTATCTTGGTGATGCTGAGTGCTGCTGTGGCAGGGGCGATTACGTACAGCCTGATCAAACGGCGCGAGCAAAACCAAAATTGGCCCTTGATGTGACTCGGATCACAAGGTAGAAAAGACGTACGGGAAGGACGGAAGGCCAAGACCGCTCCGGAAGAGAAGGAACGATCTCCCAACCGCGATTCCCAGCGCAGACTAAGGGCACCCACGCGGAGCACGCCGCGACAAGGGCAGAAGCGTTGTGGGCCTGCGGAGTCGTGAACGAGGATGGCGATACCTCTGCACCGGGTTGTAGGGGATGAACCACCTGACGCGCGATAGCCGCCGAGGCCGAAATATACACAACCCCAAGAGCACGCTTGGTAACCCAGAATCTGTGCTAGCGGGCGTCGAAGCCGCCGGGTCGGCTTCGGTCGCCCGCTTCTCTATGCACTTGCGAACCCGCACCCCTGCCGGCAAATCCGCACTGCAATCGTGGTGCGGATTTGTCGTTGGGCGGGCTACTTCTTCTTCGCCTCTGCGGCCGCGTTGGCGATCGCGAGCGCTTCCTTCGCGCCCATCGTGAACGAGTCGCAGCACAGCGTGATCCATTTGGTCAGCGCCTCCGGGGTACCGGTCGCGAATCCCGCGGCCGCCTCCCGATAAAGCGGCAGGCGTCCGAGCCAGAACACCTCCGGAACGCCGAGGGCGTGCGGATCCAGCCCGGAGCTGACGCACACCAGCCGCGACGCCGCGCGCGCGACGATGCCGTCCGCGGTTCCGAACGGGCGGAGCGCGAGGATCTCGCCGTGGACGATCGCCGCCAGCACCGCGCCGGAAATGGTCGTCTTGCTCGTGAGGATCTCGTTGAGAATGTGCAGCCGCTCGGACACCACCGGGTCCTGGCGCGGCCGGCCGAGCTGGTCCGGATCGGCGACCAGATCCGCCGCGGCGAGAAGGTGCAAGCGAGCCAACGCCTGCAGCGGAGCCCGTTGCCAGACACGGATGAGGTTGTCGAGCGAGTCACCGACGAGCTCTTGCCCGACGCGGATCGAACCCGCCATGATCGGCTCCGTCACCATGCCGTCGGCCGGCATCTCCGCGGCACCGCCCTCGATCGCGGACGACGCCCGCGCGGACCGCCACGAGGCTTCCGCCGCCGTCGCATTCCAGCCACGCAGATTCGCGCGATGGCGATGCACCTGGGACAACGCATTTCGCGCTTCGAGCGCCGCCGCCTCGACCCCCGGAAGGGACATCAGGGGACGCAACGGGTCTGCAACGGTATCTGACACAGAATCCGAACCTACCCTTTCGCAGGATGCGACCCTTCCCTAGAGTCGGACCTACGTCTCGGTAACCTGAGTCACACTCTGCTTTCTTGAGCGAAGGGACCCTTCTCCACCATGTCCGACGAGTCGGCAAACGTACCCGCCGCCTACCCGCCCGCACCCGAATTCGCTGCCCAGGCCAACGCCGACGACGGCCTCTACCGCGCGGCCGATGCGGATCGTCTCGAGTTCTGGGCCGAACAAGCCCGCCGTCTCGAATGGGCCGAGCCGTGGAGCGAAGTTCTCGACTGGTCCGACGCACCCTTTGCCAAGTGGTTCGTCGGCGGCAAGCTCAACGTCGCCTACAACTGCGTGGACCGTCACGTCCTCGCCGGGCACGGCGACCAGGTCGCATTCCACTGGGAAGGCGAGCCGGGCGACACCCGCGATGTCACCTACAACGAACTCCTGAAGGAAGTCAGCCAGGCGGCGAACTACTTCACCGAACTCGGCCTCGAAGCGGGCGACCGCGTGGCGATCTACATGCCGATGATCCCCGAGGCCATCGTGTCGATGCTCGCGTGCGCGCGCCTCGGCCTGACGCACTCGGTCGTCTTCGCCGGCTTCTCCCCCATGGCGCTTCGCTCGCGCATCGACGACGCCGAAGCCCGCCTGGTCATCACGACCGACGGCCAGTGGCGCCGCGGCAAGCCCGCCCCGCTCAAGGAAGCCGTCGACGAGGCGCTCTCCTTCACCAACGGCGGTGTCGCCAGCCCCGAGCACGTCCTCGTCGTGCGTCGCTGCAACATGGAGATCCCGTGGGTCGAAGACCGCGACCGGTGGTGGCACGAGACCGTCGCCCTGGCCTCCGACCAGCACGAAGCTCAGGCTTTCGACGCCGAGCAGCCGCTGTTCATCCTCTACACCTCGGGCACGACCGGTAAGCCGAAGGGCATCGTCCACACCTCGGGCGGCTACCTGACGCAGGCGTCGTACACGCATCACTACGTCTTCGACCACAAGCCCGGTCAGGACGTGTACTGGTGCACCGCCGACATCGGTTGGGTGACCGGCCACAGCTACATCGTCTACGGCCCGCTCAGCAACCGCGTCACGCAGGTCGTCTACGAGGGCACGCCGAATTCCCCGGACGAACACCGGCACTTCCAGATCATCGAGAAGTACGGCGTCACGATCTACTACACCGCGCCCACACTCATCCGCACGTTCATGAAGTGGGGACGCGAGATCCCGCTGTCGCACGACCTTTCGTCCCTGCGCCTGCTCGGATCGGTCGGTGAGCCGATCAACCCCGAGGCGTGGCGCTGGTACCGCGAGGTCATCGGCGGCAACCGCACCCCGATCGTCGACACCTGGTGGCAGACCGAGACCGGCGCGATCATGATGTCGCCGCTCCCGGGCGTCACCGCCACCAAGCCGGGTGCCGCGATGGGGCCGCTGCCGGGCGTCTCGGCGAAGGTCGTCGACGACCAGGGCGCAGAGGTCGAGTTCGGCGAATCCGAGGCGAACGGTCTGCTCGTGCTCGACCAGCCGTGGCCGTCGATGCTGCGCGGAATCTGGGGCGACCCGGACCGCTACAAGGCCACCTACTGGGAGATGTTCGCCGACAAGGGCTGGTACTTCGCCGGAGACGGTGCCAAGCGCGACACAGACGGCGCGTTCTGGGTTCTCGGCCGCGTCGACGACGTCATGAACATCTCGGGTCACCGCATCAGCACCGCGGAGGTCGAGTCGGCGCTCGTGGGTCACCACAGCGTTGCGGAGGCGGCGGTCGTCGGCATCCCCGACGAGATGACCGGCCAGGCGATCTCGGCGTTCGTCATCCTCAAGGCACACGCCGACGCGCACGACGGGCTCATCGACGAACTCAAGGCCGTCGTCTCCAAGGAGATCAGCCCGATCGCCCGCCCGAAGAAGATCCTGATCGTGCCGGAACTGCCGAAGACGCGCAGCGGAAAGATCATGCGGCGCTTGCTGCGAGACGTCGCGCAGGGCAAGCAACTCGGCGACACCTCGACCTTGGTGGACCCGAAGGTGTTCGACGCGATCCGGTCCAAGTAGCTCTTTCACAGCGTTAGGGTTTGTCACATGAGTTTCACTAATGGCCGTCATGCGCAGGCTCCGGCAAGTGTCACGTCGATTCCGTTGACCGAACTCGACGTGCCGGTACCGCCCGACCAGGCAACTATTGGCGAACTCGTGCGAGACGCTTCGCAGCAGATTTCCACGCTGGTACGCGCGGAGGTCGAACTGGCGAAGGCCGAGATCACGGGCGAGGTGAAGAAGGGTGTGCAAGGCAGCGTCTTCTTCATCCTCGCCCTCACGGTCCTGCTGTTCAGTTCGTTCTTTTTCTTCTTCTTCCTCGCTGAGCTGATCAGCGAGTGGCTGCCGCGCTGGGCGGGCTTCGGCATCGTCTTCCTGCTGATGATCGCGGCGACGGTGCTGTTCGCGATCCTCGGTTTCCTGCGGGTCAAGAAGATCCGCGCACCGGAAAAGACCATCAACTCGCTCAAGCAGGCCAAGACCGTGCTTCCGGGTGGTAGCCAACCGGCGATCACCGCCCAGATGCAGCGGGGCGAACTGAATTAGCCGCCACCGTGCCTGCCGTGCCCCCTGACCCTTCGACGGTGCGGTTCACCGGTCCGTGGACCCACCGCGACATCCACGCCAACGGAATTCGCTTCCATGTCGTGGAAACCGCGCCGGACGCCGAGGGCGCTCCCCTGGTCCTCATGCTGCACGGCTTCGCGGACTTCTGGTGGTCGTGGCGGCATCAGCTGACCGCGCTCGCCGATCAGGGTTTGCGGCCTATCGCGGTCGACCTGCGCGGCTACGGAGATTCGGACAAGCCACCTCGGGGCTACGACGGCTGGACCCTTGCGGGTGACATCGCCGGCCTCATCCGGGCCCTCGGCTACAGCAACGCGACGCTCGTCGGGCACGCGGACGGCGGCCTCGTCGGCTGGGTGACCGCCGTGATGCACCCACGTCTCGTACGGTCGATCGTGGCGGTCAGCTCGCCGCACCCGCGCTCACTCAAGCGGTCCGTGCTGTTCACCCGAGCGCAGCGGAAGGTGTGGCTTCCGGATTTTCTGAACCACCAGAAGCCGATGCTTCCGGAACGGCAGCTGACGCGCGACGACGGTGCGGCCGTCGAGGAGATGCTGCGGCTCCGGACGGGCGAAAAGTTCCAGGCGACTGCGGAATTCGACGACGTCGTGCAGCGCATGCGCGCCGCGGTGCAGATCCCCGGTGTGGCCCACTGCGCCATGGAGTACCAGCGGTGGGCATTCCGTAGTCAGTGGCGTGCGGACGGCCGCCGATTCATGAAGATCATGGATCAGACGATCAGCCAGCCGACGTTCCAGATTCGCGGCGCGGACGACAACTACATCCTCGAGTCAACGCTCGAGCGGTGTGCGCGCTATGCCCCGCGCCAGACGCTGCTCACGATTCCGGAAGCCGCGCACTTTGCGCACCAGGAGCAGCCGGATGCGGTCACCGAAACGATCGTGAAGGCCGCACACAGCAAGTAAGCACCTCGTCAGGCGACGCAGTCTCCGGTCGGGACCGCATCGCGCAGCCCCGGCGCCTTGTTGTACTCGTCCCGCACCTCGTGCAACGTCAGCACGAAACCGGTGTCGGAGTTGTCGACCGCGGCACCGAACACAACGCCCAGCAGGCGACCCTTCGTGTCGACGAGCGGACCACCCGAGTTGCCCTGGCGAATCCGGCCTCGAACCGTGTAGACCTCGCGTTCGACGTTGTTGTTGCGGTAGATGTCCGGACCGGTGAGGTCGAGCGTCTCGCGAACGCGGGCGGCGCTGGCGGTGTAGTCGCCGCCACCCGGGTAACCCAGAACGATGGCGTCTTGACTGGTCTCGGCAGGCGACGGTGCCACCGCAAGCGGTGCCTGCGTCAATCCGGGGACGTCAAGGATGGCGACGTCGGTTTCGGGATCGAACAGAACGACCTTCGCGTCCAGCGGACCGTTCGAGGTGTCGACCGCAACGTAGTCCGTGCCGGCGACGACGTGCGCGTTCGTCATGACGCGCTCGCGGGCGATGACAAATCCCGAGCCTTCGAGCGCTCGCTGGCAACTGTGGGCCGTTCCGCGAATCCGGAGCACCTGATTCTGGAGCTGGCGTACGACCGAACTGGAGAGAATCGCGGCATCCGGCGGCTCGACGGTCGTGATCGGAGTCGTGCCGAACGGCCCGATGATGTCCGGTAGTCCGGACGTGTCGAGCAGGGATTCGAAGTCCTTCGGGATCTCCTTGACCCAGTGCGGCGCGATCTTGTCGACCTTCTCGAGAACTTCCGATCCACGCACTGCGGCCGCGATCTCCGGCTGCGACGATCCGGTGAGCGGAATCGCGAGCAGCCAGGCCGCGAACAGCACGGCAGCAGCCTGCAGAACGGCACCGACTGAACTGTCGACCGCACGGGCGATCGGGGTGCGAATGACATTGCGCGCGTATCCACCGATGACCATGCCGACGAGCTCACCGAGGATCACCAGAGCCACGATGAGGAAGATGCCGACGGCCAGCCGAGCCCGACCCTGATCGATATGGGTCAGGACGTGCGGCGCGATCTCGATACCGGCATAGGCACCCGCGAGAACTCCGACGAAGGCCATGAACGATGCCACGGCACCGTGCCGCCACCCGGAGGTCGCGGCGATGACCGCGATGAGAACGATGGCGAGGTCGAGCAGTCCGGATGCGCTCATCGGTTGAGCTCACGCAGCGACGGGGTGTCCGGCTGCCACGGCCGCAAGCTGTCAGCCATTCCAGCCTCCTCCAGCGTCTTCTCCAGATCGCGCACGTCGCGATGGTCCCAGGGCTCTTCCCAATCGGAAACCGCGAACAGTCCGGCGAGCAGTCCGGCGGTGAATCCCCAAACGATCATGCCCGATGCGGAGAACGCAGGCGCTTCAAAGCCGAGTGGATGACGAGTCTGGAACCGATTCGCGGGATCGAGAAGTTCCGCGACCGGAACCCGGATCACGCGGTTGGCCTCGGCTTTATCGACAACGCCGACCGGACTCGGGGTTCGCCAGTAACCGATGACCGGCGTCACTGTGAATTTCGACGGAGGGACGAAGATCGCCGGGAGAACCGAGATCGGGTCCACGCCGGAGGGGTCGAGTCCGGTCTCCTCCTCCGCCTCGCGAAGGGCGGTGTGGATGGGTCCGCGGTCGGTCGGGTCGCTCTTGCCGCCTGGGAAGGCGACTTGGCCCGGGTGCTGCCGCAGCTGCATCGACCGCTGTGTAAGCAGGACGTCGGCGTCGGTCGGGAGGCCGCCACGTCCGCGCGGGTTGGCTTCTATGGGACCACCGAAGAGGATGAGGACCGCTGCCTCTCGTCGGGGCTGACCTGGCTTGGCCCGATTGCGCAGAATCTGGTTGGTGCCATGCGGATCCGCGGGCGGGTGCACGGCGACTCTGCGCAGCCAGTCCGGAACGCCGGTCTCGACGAGCTCAGCTGTCACTTTTGAGCCCCAACTCCTCCGCGACGGTGCGTTCAATATCGTCGACCCCGGTGAAGGGCCTGCTGACAAGCGTAGCGATCGAGCCATCTGCGCGGATCAACACCGAAATCGGTAGTGCTTTCGGCGCTTTCACGAGCTCGGCGATTCGGGAATCCGGGTCGTTGACGCCCGGCAGATGCACGCCCAGCGACGTGAGGAGCTCGAGTGCGGCATCTTCACGCGGGTCGGAGTGGACGGTCAGCACCGTGATCGAGTCGCCGGCCTTGGCCGCGTACTCCTGCAGAATCGGCAGTTCCTCGCGGCACGGTCCACACCAGTAGGCCCATAGGTTGAGCAGGACCGGCTTGCCGGCCAGCATCGCGGAAACGTTCTTCGGCTGTCCGTCGGCGAGGCACGTCAGGGTCAGGCCGCCGAACGGGCCTTTCACATACCCCGTCGCTTCGCTCGCCTCGATCGTCGAGGCTACGGTCTCGATCTCCCGCGGGCACGCCGACAGCTGAGCTTCCGTACGCAGCGGCGCGAGCGCCTGCTCATCGAGCTTGGTGGGCGCGGACGTGCGTGGCCACAACGCGAAGGCCAACGCCCCGATCACGGCAAGGATGGCAACCGACCATTTGATGGTCTGGCTCATTCCTCGATCCCCGCGAGTTTGAGCAGATCGTCGCGCTCGGGCCCCTTGACCAACTTCGCTGCCTCGGCCGGATCGGTCGGACCGATGCCGAAGGACGGGCAGTCTCCGGCCAGAACACAGACACCGCACGCCGGCTTCTTCGCGTGACACACCCGACGTCCATGAAAGATGACGCGATGTGAGAGGTTCGTCCAATCCTTGCGCTCGATGAGCTCGCCGATCGCATGCTCGACCTTCACCGCGTCCTCTTCGGCGGTCCACCTCCAGCGGCGGACGAGGCGACCGAAGTGGGTGTCGACGGTGATGCCCGGAACGTCGAACGCGTTGCCGAGAACGACGTTCGCGGTCTTGCGTCCGATGCCCGGCAAGGTCACGAGTTCGTCCATCGTGTGCGGAAGCTCACCATCGAAGTTTTCGAGCAGAGCCCGCCCGAGTCCCATGAGCGAATTGGCCTTGTTCCGATAGAAGCCCGTCGGCCGGATCATCTCCTCCAACTCGGCCTGGTTTGCCTCCGCATAATCGCGCGCGGTCCGGTACTTCGCGAACAGCGGCGGCGTCGTCTGGTTGACTCGAACATCCGTGCACTGCGCGGAAAGTATTGTGGCAACAGCCAATTCGAGCGGTGTTGTGAAATCTAGCTCGCATCGCACGACGGGAAAAGCGATTTCGAGCTGCCGGTACATGCGCCGCGCTCGGCGCACCAGCCCCAGCCGAGTCTCGCGGTCGTACTTCGCATTTCGCGCAGCGACACTGCGCGACGTCGATGTGGTCACCACGTCATAACTGTACGGACGCGAAGGGCTGCGAATTTTTCATCCAGGTTCCAGATATCGGCGGATGCGTGTTTACTTCCGAGTATGCAAGGACTCGCCGTGGTGCTCTTCCCAGTGCTGCTGATGCTTTTCGCCCTCGGCATGGAACACCTCGAGCAGTACATCAAGCATCCGAGTGCACGACAGTCGTCCCGCGAGGCCACCAAGGCTTCGAGCGATTCGGAGGACCACCGAACCGGGCCGGCGCAGCTTCATGTGGCCGACTCGCACCGTCGCGCCAGCTGACCAGACAAGCACTTCCCCGCCTTCGGTAAAGCGAGCACGGCGGGTCAGCACTACAAAGGGGTCACGCGAATAGCGTTGCTTGCGTAAACTTCTGCTTCGATAACGCCGCGCCTGAGTCACACGATGAACCTTGCGGCGCATCCGCAATCGCCGAAGGAGCACACGTGGACGAGGTCCTCGCCAGGGCTGGAATTTTCCAGGGCGTCGAGCCCGCAGCTATTCAAGCGCTGACAAAGCAGCTCCAGCCTGTCGATTTCCCTCGCGGCTACGTCATCTTCAACGAGGGCGAACCGGGCGACCGGCTCTTCATCATCATCTCGGGCAAGATCAAGATCGGTCGCCGCTCGGCGGACGGTCGCGAGAACTTGCTGACCATCATGGGCCCGTCGGACATGTTCGGTGAGCTGTCGATCTTCGACCCCGGTCCGCGTACGTCGACCGCGACGACCGTCACCGAGGTCCGCGCCGTGAGCATGGACCGCGCGTCGCTGCTCGCGTGGATCGATCACCGCCCGGAGATCTCCCAGCAGCTGCTGCGCGTTCTCGCGCGTCGTCTGCGCCGCACGAACAACAACCTCGCGGACCTCATCTTCACCGACGTCCCGGGTCGGGTGGCCAAGCAACTTCTCCAACTCGCGCAGCGCTTCGGCACGCAGGAGGGTGG
>JAJFUQ010000229.1 GCA_021372355.1 Nocardiaceae bacterium
CTGGGCGCACTCACGGAGGTCACGGTGGCCATCACGGCGGTCGGGTTGAGCTTGTTGTGAGCCCATCGGCGCGGTGTTGGTCGCGATCGCTGCGATGGCTTGAACCTGCTCATACGATGCGATCATGATGCGCGCCGCAGGACTCTGCTGGCTCGCCAGCCTGCTCTATTTCCCGGTCAGTGTGGTCGTCGCGCTGCGTTGGGACCCCGGATACAGCGTGCGCGACAACTTCATCAGCGACCTCGCGGTGACGAGCTGCGGCGAGTTCCCCGAACGCGGCGGAGTCTGCTCGCCGTGGCACGCGCTGATGAACGTCAACCTGTTCGTCGTCGGCCTCTTCATCGCGGCGGGCGCCGGTCTGTGGCTGTGGCGAGCGACCGGCTCTGTGCGAATTCCCTTGGCCGGCTTTGTCATTACCGGGCTGGCGAATTCGTTGGTCGGCATCTTTCCGCTGGACAGCCACCCGGGTCCGCACTCAGCGGCGGCGACGACATTTCTCGTCGTGCACATCCTGTCGATGACGGGACTCGCCGTCATCTTTCGGGCCCATCGCCTGTTCGTGCTGTGGACCGGCCTGTGGGTCGCGGTGTCACTCATCGGCACCGCGGCCCTACAGACCGGCAGTCACTTTGGCCTCGGAATCGGGACGTCAGAACGACTCGCGCTCGATGTTCTTGCGATCTGGCGAGCGGGAGTCGGCCTGGCGTTGATCCGCGGTATTACCTTTGGTGAGCGCCGCCCGACGTAGCGCTACGGCGGCGGTTTCCCTGCCCCGACCGAGTCTGGCCCACGTTCGAAGAGCGAGTCTGGTGCCCCTGCCCGGAGCGACCCTGACCGCCCGAACGGCTCTGGCCTCCCGAGCGATGCTGGCGCGGGCGCGCAGCCTCACCCGACAGTCCGACCTTGGCCGGCCTGACCGGTGCAGCCTGCACCGGCGAGGGCTTGACCTTGGGAGCGACCTCGCCGACGAGCTTGAGGACGTGCTCCGACTCCGGCGTCACCTGAATCGGCGCCACCTTGATCGCGGCCTTGCGCATGACATCGGCAACGTCGCGGCGTTGTTCCGGCAGCACGATGGTGACGACGTCACCGGAGCTGCCGGCACGCGCGGTACGACCGGAACGGTGCAGGTAGGCCTTGTGCTCGGCCGGCGGATCAACGTGAACGACGAGTTCGACGTCGTCGACGTGAACACCGCGCGCCGCGACGTCGGTCGCCACGAGAACACGTGCTTCTCCCGCGGTAAACGCGGCCAGGTTGCGGTCCCGTGCGTTCTGCGACAGGTTGCCGTGCAAATCGACGGCCGGAATACCAGCCGCGGTCAGCTGGCGCGCCAGGTTCTTGGCCTGGTGCTTGGTGCGCATGAAGAGAATCCGGCGACCGGTTCCCGAAGCGAGGGTCTGTACGAGCACCTTCTTCGCCTCAGCCGACGACACGCTGAACACGTGATGGGTCATGTCAGGAACCGAGGCTTGCGCCTCGTCGACCGAGTGCATGATCGGGTTGTGGAGGAATCGCTTGACCAGCTTGTCGACGCCGTTGTCGAGCGTCGCGGAGAACAGCAGACGCTGGCCGCCGACGGGGGTGGCGTTGAGAAGCCGGGTGACGCCGGGAAGGAAGCCCAGGTCAGCCATGTGATCTGCCTCGTCGAGAACAGTGATCTCGATGGCGTCGAGTGAAACGAGATGCTGACGGATCAGGTCTTCGAGACGCCCGGGGCACGCGATGATGATGTCGGCGCCAGAGCGGAGCGCTTGGACCTGACGGTTCTGTGAAACGCCGCCGAAGATGGTGGTGACGGTCAGTCCGGTGGCCTGAGCGAGCGGCTCGATGACCGCGGCGATCTGCGTTGCGAGCTCGCGGGTCGGTGCGAGGACCATCGCACGGGGCTGGCCGCCGGCCCGGCGGCGCGGCGCGCCGGCAAGCTTGCTGACCACCGGAATGGCGAAAGCGAGCGTCTTGCCGCTTCCGGTTCGACCGCGGCCGAGCACGTCGCGTCCAGCGAGCGAGTCCGGCAGGGTGTCGGCCTGGATGGGGAACGCCGTCGTCAGCCCGCCGTTGGCGAGTGCTTTGACGATGGGCTCACGCACACCAAGGTCGGCGAAGGTTTTGGTTGTCATACGGGGTTTGAGTGCCTTTCCGGCATCGGGTGCGCCCGTCATCGCTGATGCGGGCACAAGTGGCGAGATTGGCGGTGGCCAATATCGATCGCCGCAAAAGAGCTTGTGCCACGCGGCCGAAAAGCCGGTGCGAGAGGAAGCAATCCACGACGGGAAGGGCGCGATAAACGCGCTCCGTCGAAACAAGGTTACCTTGAACCGCTCCCAGAACCCGAATCTGTGACGTGGACCTCTAAACGCGGCGTCCGATGAACGCCATCAACTGCTCGTGCGGCGGCGCCTCGTCCGCCACCGGCATGGCCGGGCCGTAGTGCCCTGAGCTGCGGAGCATTGCTTCGATCGGCCGCATTCCGGCGAGCAATTGTGCCGAGTACTCAGCGTCGAGAGTCTCGTCCTGGCCGGTCGCCCGCGCGAGGTCCCACGTGTGCATGAAAACGTCGGACGTATAGAACTGGTCGATGATGTCGGCGAGCCGGCCACTGCCGATCATCGGATGCGTGAACTGATCGTCGGCCGACCGCGCCAGCAATGCCTGCAACTGCGCAACGTGCGACGCCCACGCGTCGACCGGGGACGTCTCGTCGACGGGCGGCAAGTCGACTCCCCCGCTCGCGAGGAATCCGCGGATCCACGTGATCAGGTGATCGACGACGTCCCGCGCGACCCACCCCTCGACCGGCGCTGCAGCATCCCAATCAACAGTGCCGTCGACCCGCTCGGTGAACGCCGCGACGATCTCGTCGAATCGCTGAACCGGATCGGACGAAATCGCCATCGGTATCACTCCTAGAGAACTCGCGTCACCACGCGTGGCACGACCTCCAGCAGCGTAACGTCCCCTCCTAGAACTCCCATGGCGTACGGAACCAACAGGATTGGTGGCTTTGACCATGAACCGGGTGGCGAAGAAACTGATGGCGACGGGCAACAAAGCCATGTCGAGCCTCTACCGGAAGACGAGCGGCAAGGTCGGCGGCTCAGTGCGGGGTCAGCGCGTTCTCATCCTGACCGTTCCCGGTCGAAAGTCCGGCGAGCCGCGCTCGGTCCCCGTCGCCTACTTCGAACACAACGGAAGCTACATCGTGGTCGGTTCGGCGGGCGGGGCGAAGGATGATCCGGACTGGATGAAAAATCTTGCCGCGGCCACTTCGGGTTCCGTTCAGATCGGTGACGCCGTGACGCCCGTGACCACTCGAGTTGCCACGGGGCCGGAGCGCGACCTGCTTTGGAACGGGGTCGTCGTCGCCAAGGCACCCTTCTTCGCGAACTACGAGCGCAAATCCGGGCGCACCATTCCGATCGGCGTTCTGACGCCGCAATAGATTTCAATCCCCATGATCGACCTCGACATCCCCCGCCCGCCCACGAGCATCATCACTCTGATGCGGCTCGCCGCCGAGCGCGACGTCCGACCGGAATCACTCTTCACGGGGACGAGATTGAGCGCGCGTGCGGTCAAGAAGCCCGGCGCCGAAGTCACCGCTCGACAAGAACTTCGATTTATTGCCAACCTGCTCCAGGAACTCGGCGACCCGGAAGCGCTGGGTGTCGAGGCGGGCAATCATTACCACCTCACGATCTATGGCATCTTCGGATTCGCGCTGGTCAGCAGCCCGAGTCTGCGCAGTGCGATCGACGTGGGACTTCGCTATGTCGACTTGTCCTTCGCGATGCACAAGATCCATTCGCGGGAGGCCGGCACGGAATTCCATTTCGTCTTGGACCCCACGGGGATTCCCCGCCGACTCCAGCGGTTCTGTATCGAACGAACCGCTTCGTCGATCCGGACGATTCACCGTGAGCTCGCCGGACCCGACCTTCCGAACATGTCGGCGCGCTTCGCCTTTCCGCCGCCGCAGGACATCACGCCCTACGTCGAGGCCTTCGGCGTCGAACCGGAATTCAACGCCGACGACAGCACGGTCGCTCTGCCGATGCACCTTCTGGACGAGCCGTTGCCCCAGGGCAACGAATACACCGCCGCGGCCACGCAACAGCAATGCCGACAACTTCTCGAAGAACGTCGCCGTCGCACCGGGTTGTCCGGCCAGGTTCGCGACCTGATGTTGTCCAGGCCCTCCGATCCCCCGAATGCGGACCAGATCGCCGCGACGCTGACGATGAGCCCACGCACGCTTCGGCATCGACTCGCGGTAGAGGGAACGTCTTACCGCGAACTCCTCGATGAAATCCGACAGCGACTGGCGGAGGAAATGCTCTTGACCGCCCGCTTGACGGTCGCGGAAACCGCCCAGCGCCTGGGCTATCTGGAGTTGTCGAGCTTCTCCCAGGCATTCCGTCGCTGGTACGGGATGAGCCCCCGCGAATACCGAACGAGCCACATCGGCGCGTGATTGCCCCTTGCGGAGCAGATCAACCACGACTAACGTACAACCATGTGGTTGTACGTTTGGATTTGAGCGATGCGGAAGTCGACCGCATCTTCCGCGCACTCGCCGATGCAACGCGGCGCGACATCATCGCTCGCGTCCTCGGCGGAGAGCCGATATCGGTTTCCGCGCTTGCCGAGCGCTATGACATGTCCTTCGCGGCAGTCCAGAAGCATGTCGCCGTGCTGGAGGGAGCAGGACTCGTGTCGAAAGAAACCAGCGGCCGGGAACGTCTGGTCCGCGGCAACCCGGAACGACTCGCAAAGGCGCGAGCACTTCTCGTCCAACTCGAAAACCTGTGGCGCGCACGGTTCAGCCAACTGGACGCCGTGCTCGCAGAAACCGATTCCAAGGAGTAATTCTCATGCCCATCTCATCCGTCACCTCGAATCCGGAGAACCTGACCCTCACCGTGATCGGCGACTACGCGGTCTCGCTGACCCGCCTCTGGGATGCCTGGGCGGACCCGCGCAAGCTCGAGAAGTTCTGGGGACCGCAGACCTGGCCGGCGACGTTCACCCGGCACGACATGGCCGTCGGCGGGCAGTCGGCGTACTACATGACCGGCCCGGAGGGTGAGACCGCGCACGGCTGGTGGCGTTTCCTCACCGTCGAGCCGGCCAAGCTCGTCGAGATCGAAGACGGTTTCGCGCACCCCGATGGCACGCCCAACAACGATCTTCCGACCACGCGCTTCTCCGTCTCGTTCGAGGAGACCGCGGACGGCTCGCGGTTCACGATCCTGACCTCGTTCGCGAGCATCGAGGACATGGAGCAGCTGACGAAGATGGGCATGGTCGAGGGCATGCAGGATGCGCTCAGCCAGCTCGACGGCGTCGTCGCCGATCTCGCGACGTTCGCCGCGAACCTTCCGACGCACACGCAGATCCTCAGCGACACCCAGGTGCGCATCAGCCGCGTCATCAAGGGCACTGTCGAGCAGGTGTGGCGCGCCCACCACGAAGCCGAACTCATCCGCCGCTGGATGCTCGGACCGGACGGATGGACGATGCCGGTGTGCGAGCCGGCCACCGCCGTCGGCGAGACGTACCGCTGGGAGTGGGAGTCGACCGACGGGTCGAACCGCTTCGGATTCGAGGGCGAGCTCCTCGAGTTCGAGCCGCCGTACCGGGCGGTGACGACCGAGAAGATGATCGGAACCGACGGCCCGGTCACGCGCAACGAACTCACGCTCACGCCAGTTGAGGGCGGCACGCTTCTCGCCTACGTCGCCACCTACCCGAACGCCGAGGTGCGGGACATGATCCTCGGCACCGGCATGACCGACGGCATGGAGATCAGCTACCAGCGGATGGAGTCGGAGGTCCTCGCCGCCGCATAGCGATCTTCGAGTTACTCGTTCCGGCAGAGTCGATCTTTGCCGGAACGAGTAACTTAACCGCCATTTTCTGCCTGTTATCAGGCGTTTCTCGCAAATACCGTGGTGTTCAACGTCAACGAACATCACTAGCGAGGGACACCACAATGCGCGAATCCACAATGCCGTCGGTCGCGATCATCGGAACCGGCTTCGGCGGACTCGGAATGGCGATTCAGCTCAAGAAGGCTGGCATCACCGATCTGACGATCTTCGAGAAGGCCGATGACGTCGGCGGCGTCTGGCGCGAAAACGACTACCCGGGCGCGGCGTGCGATGTTCCGTCGCACCTGTACTCCTTCTCCTTCGCCCCGAAGTCCGACTGGTCTCGCCGCTTCGCTCCGCAGGCCGAGATCTACCAGTACCTGCGGGACTCGGCGGACACGTTCGACGTCCGCAAGCACGTCCGCTTCCGCACCGAGGTCCGTGGATCGGAGTTCGACGAGGTCTCCGGCGAATGGGTCATCTATCTTGCGGACGGCAGCACGCACCGCGCGAACGTCCTCATCACCGCCACCGGCCAGCTGAGCCGCCCGGCCGTTCCACGCATCCCCGGCATCGACTCGTTCCGAGGCGAGATCTTCCACTCCGCGACCTGGAACCACGACTACGAGCTCGAAGGCAAGAAGGTCGCCGTCATCGGCACGGGCGCCTCGGCGATCCAGTTCATCCCGACCGTGGCTGAGAAGTCGGCGCACATGAAGCTCTTCCAGCGCGACGCGGCCTACGTCATCCCGAAGCCGGACTACGACTACTCGAAGACCGCTAACGCCCTGTTCAAGCACGTTCCGGGGCTGCTCAAGCTCTCCCGTTGGGCCACCTACGCCGAACTCGAGCCGCGCGCAGCCGCCTTCGGCGACCTGCAGTTCCTCATGAAGCCGTTCCAATGGAAGTTCCGCAGCTTCCTGGCTCAGGAAATCAAGGACCCCGAGCTGCGCGCCAAGCTCACTCCGAAAGACCCGATGGGCTGCAAGCGGATCCTCATGTCGAACGACTACTACCGCGCGCTCGCTCGTCCGAACGTCGACGTCGTCACCGACGGCATCGTGGAGATCCGCCCGGAAGGACTCGTCACCGCCGATGGAACGCTGCACGAGGTCGACGCGATCGTCCTCGGCACCGGCTTCGCCGCGACCGACTTCCTCGCTCCGATGCAGGTCACGGGCCTCGACGGCGCGGAACTCAACGACGCGTGGCGGGAGGGGGCCGAGGCCTACCTGGGCCTGACCGTCTCCGGTTTCCCGAACTTCTTCATGCTCTACGGCCCGAACACCAACCTGTCGCACAACTCGATCGTGTTCATGCTCGAGTCCCAGATCGCCTATGTTCGCCAGGCCATCGAGAAGCTCGCAAATGAAAACCTGTCCTGGCTCGACGTGCGACCTGACGTGCAGTCCGAGTTCAACACCCGCATTCAGCGCAAGCTCGCCGACTCGGTGTGGGCCCAGGGCTGCAAGAGCTGGTACACCCACGCAAGCGGCAAGAACACCCAGAACTGGCCGGGCTTCACCTTCTCCTACCGCGCCGCCACCCGAGTCCTCGACTCCTCCGACTTCGTCGCTCAGCCGAAGCACACCCTGGTCCTGGTGAACGCGTGAACCGCCGGATCATGCGGGCAGTGGTCCGCGGCTTGGTCCGGCCGCTCCTCGGCCCGAAGGTCCCCGTGCGGTTCCAGCGCTCCGCCTTGAACGCCATGGGCCGAATTGCGATCCTCCCGCCGGGAACACGCCGCGAACCCGCGGCACTCGGCGGGCGCCCGGCAGAGAAGCTGAGCCTCCCCGGCAGCGATGAAGGCGCGGCGATTCTCTATCTCCACGGCGGTGGGTACACCGTGGGATCGCCGGTCACGCACCGCGCGCTCGCCGCACACATCGCCGAAGCCGCGGCGGTGCCGGTCTACACGCTCGACTACCGCCTGGCCCCCGAGCATCCGTTCCCTGCCGCGCTCGACGACGCCCTCGCCGCGTACCGCGAGCTGCTCGCTTCGGGCCGGCGGGTCGCCGTCGCGGGTGACTCCGCCGGCGGCGGTCTGGCTCTGGCGTTGGTTCGCGTCTTGCTCGAACAGAGTCTGCCGGCACCGGCGGGTTTGGCACTCATCTCCCCGTGGGTCGACCTTCGCCTCGATCACGTTCGCGACGACTCCAGCGATCCGATGTTGCGGCTGAGCTGGCTCAAGGCCTGCGCCGACCGCTACGCCGGGGACGTCTCGAATCCGAAGGTCTCCCCTATCCAGTCGTTCCTCGACGCGTTGCCGCCGACGCTCATCCAGGCCTCGGAGCACGAGATTCTGCGCGCAGACATCGAACGTTTCGTCGCTCGAACCGATGCCGAGTACCGCGTTCTCGACGGTCTCTGGCATGTCACCCATCTCCACGCCGGCCTCGTCCCCGAGGCCACCGCAGCCACCTTCGACATCGGCCTCTTCCTCGGCCAGATCCTCCAGAAAGCAGTTGCTCAGTGACCACGTCTCTCATTCAGGCGGCCCCGGACGCCGACCACGTCACCACCTATTCGCCGTTCGGTGGTCCGAACGCTCGTCTCCCGCTCTCGACCGCCGACGACGTCGACGCCGCGTTCGCCAAAGCCCTTGCTGCCCAGAAGGGTTGGCAGGACACTCCGATCCGCGAGCGCGCGGCGATCATCCTGCGCTTCCACGATCTCCTCCTCGAACGGCAGGACCAGGTCCTCGATCTCATTCAGCGCGAGAACGGCAAGGCGCGAAAGGATGCGTTCCTGGAAGTCGCGGACATCGCGCTCACGTCCCGCTACTACGCACGGACGTCAGCCAAGCTGTTGAAGCCGCGTCGGCGGCGCGGTGCCTTTCCGGTCCTCACTCACACGACCGAACTTCGTCAGCCGAAGGGCGTCGTGGCGGTCGTCTCGCCGTGGAACTATCCGCTGAGTCTGGCGGTCGGTGACACGATTCCCGCGTTGCTGGCAGGCAATGCCGTGGTGCAGAAGCCGGACACGCAAACCGCGCTGACCGCTCTGTGGGCCGTCGATCTCATGTACGAGGCCGGCCTGCCTAAAGATCTGTGGCAGATCGTCATCGGGCCGGGCCGCGTGCTCGGCGACGCACTGATCGCCAACGCCGACTACGTGATGTTCACCGGTTCGACCGCCACGGGTCGCGGCATCGCGAGTGCGGCCGGCGAACGTCTCATCGGCTGCTCGCTCGAACTCGGCGGCAAGAACGCGATGGTCGTGCTCGACGATGCCGACCTCAGCAAGGCCGCCGAGGGCGCGGTCCGGGCCTGCTTCGCGTCGACCGGCCAGCTGTGCATTTCCATCGAACGCATCTACGTCCACGAGAGTGTTCACGACCGCTTCCTGCAGAAGTTCGCCAAGCGAGTTCGTGCCATGCAGCTCGGGTCCGACCTCGACTACCGCAACGACATGGGGTCGCTCACGTCGGAATCGCAGTTCAAGAACATCAACGCACACGTCGACGACGCGAAGGCGCTCGGCGCGACCGTCGTGGCGGGCGGCCAGTCCCGACCGGACCTCGGGCCGTACTTCTACGAGCCTACGATCCTCACCGGGGTCACGCCGGACATGGCCTGCTACCGCGAGGAGACCTTCGGTCCGGTGGTGTCCGTGTACTCCTTCTCGAGTGACGACGAGGCGGTCGTGCTCGCCAACGACACCCCGTACGGCCTCAACGCGAGCGTCTGGACCCGTAGCGCCAAGCGGGGTCGTCGCCTCGGTGCCCGCCTGCATGCCGGCACCGTCAACATCAACGAGGCCTTCGCCGCCGCGTGGGGCAGCGTCGATGCGCCGATGGGCGGCATGGGCGATTCCGGTCTCGGCCGTCGGCACGGCGCCGAGGGAATCCTCAAGTACACCGAAGGCCAGACCATCGCTCACCAGCGCGTTCTCGGATTCCGTCCGCCGAAACCGCTCTCCGAAAGTCAATGGGCACGCTTGCTCACCTTCTCGTTCGGACTTCTCAAGAAAGCAGGAATGAAGTGAGCAACGACTCCACAAAATTCGATTACGACGTTCTCGTCATCGGCTCCGGCTTCGGCGGTTCCGTCGCAGCTCTGCGCCTCACCGAAAAGGGATATCGGGTGGGCGTTCTGGAAGCTGGTCGCCGGTTCGACAAGAACAGCTACGCCAAGACGTCGTGGCAGGTGCGCAAATTCCTGTGGGCTCCGCGGCTCGGGTGCTACGGGATTCAGCGGATCCACCTCCTCAAGGACGCGGTGATCCTGGCCGCATCGGGTGTCGGTGGTGGTTCGCTCGTGTACGCGAACACGCTCTACGAGCCCCTCGATCCGTTTTACAAGGACAAGCAGTGGGCGCACATCACCGACTGGCGCAGCGAACTCGCGCCGTACTACCGCCAGGCCAAGGCGATGCTCGGAGTTCAGGACAACCCGGACCACACGCCCGCGGACAAGGTGATGAAGCAGATCGCCGACGACATGGGCGTCGGCGACACCTTCCACACGACCCCCGTCGGAGTCTTCTTCGGCGACCAGGACACGCAGCCCGGTGAAGCGATGGCCGACCCGTACTTCGGCGGTGCCGGGCCGGAACGAAATGCCTGCAACCGCTGCGGCAACTGCATGGTCGGCTGCCGTCACAACGCGAAGAACACCCTCGACAAGAATTACCTGCACCTCGCTGAGAGCAACGGTGCCGACGTTCATCCCCTCACCACGGTGACGTCGGTCCGCCCACTCCCCTTCGGCGGGTACGAGATCGACACCGTGCGCAGTGGTCGAAGCGCCAAGCGCAAAAAGAACCGTCGCACGTTCACCGCAGGTCAGGTCATCTTCGCGGCTGGCACCTACAACACGCAGAAGCTCCTGCACCAGCTTCGGACCGACGGCACCCTGCCCGACGTATCCGAGCGCCTCGGGTACCTCACTCGCACGAACTCCGAATCGATCCTCGGCGCGAAGGGCAAGTCGGCCGAGGCCAACTACGACTACGGCGTCGCGATCACCTCGTCGTTCCACCCCGACGAGCACACGCACATCGAGCCGGTGCGCTACGGCAAGGGCAGCAACTCGATGGGTCTGCTGCAGACTGCACTGACCGACGGCGGGAGAAAGACACCGCGTTGGATCACGTGGCTCCTCGCGATGCTGCTTCACCCGCGGAACCTGAGCTTCCTGTCGGTACGCAAGTGGTCCGAGAAGACGATCATCCTGCTGGTCATGCAGACGCTCGACAACTCGATCACCGTCTCCGGCAAGCGGAGCAAGCTGGGCCGCTTCAAGCTCACCTCGGCGCAGGGGCACGGCGCTCCGAACCCGACGTGGATTCCATCCGGAAACGACGCCGCGCGTCGAACGGCCAAGGCGATTAACGGAATTCCGGGCGGAACGATCGGCGAGATCGCCAACATCCCGATGACGGCCCACTTCATCGGTGGATGCGCCATCGGGGACAGCGCCCAATCCGGCGTCATCGATCCGTGGCACCGGGTCTATGGGCACGAGGGTCTGCACGTGACCGACGGTTCGGCGATCACGGCGAACCTGGGCGTGAACCCGTCGCTGACTATCACTGCTCAGGCCGAGCGGGCAATGGCGTTCTGGCCGAACAAGGGTGAGGCGGACAAGCGCCCGGAGCTCGGTTCGGAGTACCGACGCGTGCCGGTGAGTGCACCGCGTCAGCCGGCGGTTCCGGACTTCGCGCCCGCCGCCCTGCGCCTCCCGCTCACTGTCATCAAGTCGCCGAAGGAGACCGCCGATACCGCATCATGACCCACACTGTGGTCATGGCGAACGCGCAATGCCCTCCGGTTCTCGAGGTGCTGCGCGAGCGCCTCGCAACGACGAGTTCACCTGGACACCGCCGCGACGGTTTCCAGGTGGCACTCGCCATCGAGGGCGGCGGAAGTCGCTCGGCGTACTCGGCGGGAATGACGATCGCGTTAGACGAACTCGGGCTGACCCATTGCTTCGACGCCGTCTTCGGTACTTCCGGCGGAGCATTGAACGCCGCGTGGCTCGTGAGTGGAGACGCGCAGCGCTTCCTCCCCTCCTGGGGCTGGCCGGAGGTCGCGGCGAAGAAGGTGACCGATCCGCAGCGAATGTTGCGGGGCGGGCCGCTCGTCGACACCCGCGTGCTCGTTCACGAGGTGTACGAGTACGTCACTCCGATGAACTTCGCCGCGATACTCGCCAGTCCCATCTCGTTCCACCCGGTGGCCACTGACGCGCGAACCGGCGAGCCGACCGACCTTCACCCGCACATCAAGGACACCTTGTCGCTGCAGACAGCGCTCCGCG
>JAJFUQ010000245.1 GCA_021372355.1 Nocardiaceae bacterium
GCCGCGCCGGCACGGTCGGCGAGCAGGGCAGCAGCGCGGATCTCGCTCTGCAGTTCACCGACGGTGTGGAGGATGTACGCATCGTCGGTGGCGGCGTCCACCCCCGAGGTCTCCCAGGGTGCAGCGTGGAGACGCGTCCAGTCGAGAGCTTCTTCGAGTGCGCCCTCAGCCGTGCCGATGTAGAAGTTGACGAACGCCAACTGCCAGTGCGGGGTGACGAGTGTCTGCCAAGGTGAGAGAACCTTGCCGGTGAGCGGGTCGTCACCGAGCACTTCATGGCGTTCGACCCGGACGTTGTTCAACACGATTCCGCCCGAGTCGGTCAGGCGCTGGCCGATGTTGTCCCAGTCGCCCTGTGGCTCGTAACCCTCGCGGTCCGAGGGAATGTTGACGAACGCCAGTTCGTCCTCGAACACGGCGACGACTTGGATGTAGTCGCCGACGCTCGAGCCCGAGGCGAACGTGCGGCGACCGTTGAGGCGGAAGCCGTCACCGTCGCGCGTCAGTTCGACGGCAGAACCGCCACGCGGGTTCTGCACACCGCCCCAGAACAGCTTTCGTTCGGCGTTGAGCTTCGACTGCGCCTCTGCCTGTTCGGGGGTTCCGAAGAGCCGAGCGATACGGGTCTGGGCGAAGTGGTAGCCGATGAGGTGCGCGATCGACGTGTCTCCGCGCGCGATTCGCCGGGTGATCTGCGAGGCCTGCGCGTAGTCGAGGCCCGAGCCGCCGTATTCGACAGGCTCCTGGACCTGCAGCAGGTCGTGCTGGCGGAGCAGTTCGACCTCTGCGTGCGGGGCTTGGTTCCGGCGGTCGCGTTCGGCGGCGGTGGCGCGAAGTTCGGCGGCGACGAGATCTGCGCGCTGTAGCGCATTGGCGAACTGGGTGGCGTTGTCATTCAGGGTGGCAGTCATCGTTACTCCTCAAAAGTGTTCAGCTGACGGCGAGGACGCCGTGGCGGGCGAGTTCGGATTCGAGCTTTCCGCTGGCCGAGAGATCGGCCTCGAGCTCGCGAACGAGGGGGAGGATCTTCTCGCCGAAGTAGACGACGTCCTCGTGGTAGTGCAGGAAACCGAGAAGAAGCAGGTTCACGCCGCGCTTTTTGTACTCGACGATCCGCTCAGCGATCTGCTCCGGCGTACCGACAAGGCCGGTCCGGAAGCCGTCGTTGTACTGGACGAGGTCGGCGAACTCGGAGTCCTGCCACATGCCCTTTTTGTCGGAGGTCGACTGTCCGGCTTGCTTCACCGCAGACCCGAAGCCCGCAACTGCTTCTCGATCGGCCTTGGCGACGATCTCCTTGAGAACCTCGCGGGCCTCGCCTTCGCTGTCGCGGCCGATGAGGAAGCCGTTCAGGCCGAACTTGACCGCACGGCCGTGGATGGCCGCCTCGGTGTTGACCTCGCGGATTTGCTCAGTGACGCCGTCGAAGTCCTTGCCGTTGCTGAAGTACCAGTCCGAAACGCGACCGGCCATGGCGCGCGCAGCGGTCGAGTTCCCGCCTTGGAAGATCTCCGGATGCGGGCGGGTGGGACCCGACAACGGCTTGGGCTTGAGGTCGAAATCGTGCAGGCGGTAGAAGTCACCGCGGAATTCGGCGTGATCGCTCGTCCAGATCTCACGCAGAACGCGGATGAACTCCTCCGAGCGGCGGTAGCGCTCGTCGTGCTCGAGCCATGGTTCGCCGAGCTTGGTGAACTCGTCCTTGAACCAGCCGCTTACGACGTTGACCGCAGCGCGGCCTCCGGACAGCTGGTCCGCGGTGGCGATGAACTTCGCCAGGACTCCCGGGTGCCACAGCCCGGGGTGGATGGCCGCGATGACCTTGAGGCGCTCGGTGGCCAGGAGCAGTGCGAGGCTGAAGCCGGTCGACTCGTGCTGGTAGGCGGCGCCGTAGGACGCGATGTAGCGAACCTGGGACAGCGCGTACTCGAAGCCGTTGTTCTCGGCGAGAACTGCGAGCTTCTTGTTGTACTCATAGCTCCAGTCGGTGCGCTGCTCGATCTTGCTGACGACGAGACCGCCGCTGACGTTCGGTACCCAGTACGCGAACTTGATCGGTTCGTACGCGGATTCAATGGAAGGCATCGAGAAATACTCCAGAGATGGAAATGGGTGGAGAGAATGGAATCGCGTCGAATGTGAATTGTCGAACACGAATTGTTGGCGCGTCGGTCGCGCGTCACCGACATCGCGCAGCAAATTGTGGTGGCGTCCGCATGTCACCCAGTTTCCGGACTGGCCGAGACGTGGTCAACGATTCGAATCACCGTGAGCCGATAGGAAAAGCCTGCCAGCGCCGCGCACTACTTTCGCGCAATGCGCACAGCACAACTCGAGTACCTGGCGGCGGTCACCGGGCTCGGATTACTTCGCCGTGCGGTTGAGCGCTGCACATCGTCGACCTCGAATCTGTTCACAGTCGAATTGCTGCATGCTGCGTTGCAGTCTCGAGCGCTCGAGTATCAACTGCAGCTGTCGTGAAAAGAAATTCCAAATTCCGGGTGCGGAAATGCCATTCGTTTGCAGCTCTTGCGATCGCGGGCGATCCGCAATTTCTGGACCGTCATGACGACCACGAATTAGTTCGTGGAATTCGTCTGAATTTCTGCTGGCGCGGCGTCACCGGCTCACCGCCGACGTTTGCCGCTTCCCTCCGGAAAAGGCCAGGGCACCGTCAACGATTCACCCTCGCGCAGCGCCGACCATTGGGCGGCGAATTCGTCATAGCGGGCATAGAGCCTGTTCAAGAGCGCGGGTTCTATGCCGCTTTTCTCGGGAGTTCCGGGCCACGCAGGCTCGAACTTCCGCAACCGCCGTTCGACCTCCCACAGTGCAACCGTCGTCGACGCGAGACGCTCGGAGCGCGCCATGTCGGCAGACTCCTGCGGAGTTGGCTCGCGGCGGTTCTTGGTGGTCTTCTTCTTGATCGCCGGATCGGCGGGCCAGAACAATCCGTCGTCGCCATCGGCGGCCGCGAGCCGGCCGTAAACCCCGCCCTGGATCCGCTCTTCGATCTCGACGAACAGGTGAGCCACGTCGTGTGGAACCGCGTCGTTGTATCCCGGGCCGTT
>JAJFUQ010000233.1 GCA_021372355.1 Nocardiaceae bacterium
CGGTAGGCCTCACCGGCACGAATTGCCTCGTGCTCCGAACCGCCGCGCTCGAGCAGGTCCGCGATCGTCGACTCCAGATCCTCGACATCCCAGTAGACGACCGAACCCAAGCCATCGTGGTCATCGGCGTACTTGCGATCGAGAATGCCCAGCTCGTGCCGGTTCGGGCCGACACGCCACTCGACATATTCAGGCTGGACGAAGTACGGCTCGGCGCCAAGAAGCTCGCTGTACCACTCAGTCGCCTTGGTCAGGTCGTCTGCATGCAGCCGGACCGTGCTGACGCCACGGGAGAAGCGCAGAGGCTCGCGACGCCAGGACTTGAGGAACGGAAGATCACCAAGACCATCGCGGGCCAGCCCCAACGAGAACATCTGCGCACCATCGAGACTTTCGCGGACGATGTCCGCATGGCCGGCATGGCGGGCGAGCTCCTCGATGAGGTGCATCCACACCCAACGAACCGACCACGTCACATCCTTCGGGAACCACGGCGCCTCAGGAACCGGAACCGGTGTCGAGAGATCGAGCGAATCAACCGCATCGAGAACCCGCGCGGAGACCTCGTCGAAGGCCGCAAGCTGTGCCGCGAGGTCGCCATCGAACTGGAATCCGTGGTGGTGCGACTCCGGGTCCACCTTCCGATCGTCGCGCTGCGGAGCGGCGAGAGCGGTGCGGAGCCAGTGCTCCTGTACCTGGGTGACGTGCTTGATGAGCCCGCCGACGGTCAGCGTGCTCGCGCTGCGGGCCTTGCCTGCCTCGGCGTCGGTCAGGCCATGCGCCACGACCCGGAAGGCATCCTGCTGCTGAGCGAGAAACGCGCGGATTGAGCTGACTTCATCGTTGACCGGCGGAACGTGGAATGGCATTTCTGGCTCCTTGTTAGAGGGCGAATCCCTTGACACAAAGAGCGTCTCGCGCAAATAGGACTGAATCGGTCCGCTATTGCGCGCAGACTTTCAGACATGAGCCAAACGACCGAACGCGTCCTGCGACTGCTCGCGTTGTTGCAGACGCGACCGCAGTGGACGGGCAATGAGCTCGCGGAACGACTCGGGGTGACCGGCCGCTGTATCCGCCGTGACGTCGAGCGCCTTCGAGAGCTCGGCTATCCGGTGAATGCCGTTCAGGGCGCTGGGGGCGGCTATCAACTCGTCGCCGGCAAGGCAATTCCGCCCCTATTGCTCGACGACGAGGAAGCCGTCGCCATGGCCGTCGCCCTGAGGTTCGCCGCCGCGGGCACCTTGGCAGGCGCCGGCGAGTCGGCGCTGCGGGCTTTGTCCAAGTTGGACAAGGTCATGCCGCCTCGCCTGCGCGCGGAAGTTCGCGCGATCCAGGAGGCGACGGACGTCCTCGGCGGGCCTCCGCAGGCCGAAGTCGACGGCGAGGTACTCATGGTTCTCGCCCGTTGCTGCCGCGACCTCACGCGCGCACGATTCGGCTATCAGGCGCGCGACGGCGCGGAGACCGAGCGGACGGTCGAACCCGTGCGCCTCGTGGCGACGGGCCGACGCTGGTACCTCATGGCCTGGGACCTCGACCGCGACGACTGGCGAACGTTCCGGCTCGACCGCATGTCCACGGTCACCGCTTCGACCTTCCGGTTCCGTTTCCGCGAGCATCCCGACCCGGTCGAATACATCCGGCGATCGATCCGCACATCCCCGACCGAGTTTCGCGTACGGGTTCGCCTACTGGCTACCATCGACGAAGTGCACCAACGCATTCCGTGGACGGGCGGCACGTTCACCGAATCCGGCCCGGCGACGATCCTCGAATTCACCGCGGGTGCTCTGGATTGGCCCGCGATGCACCTCGCCCGGGTCGGCATCCCGTTCGAGGTGCTCGAACCAGTCGAATTCCGCGAAACGCTTCGAACGTTCGGCGATCGACTGGCAGCTGCGGCCGACTCCGGACCCTAGGTCACGATCTCGAGGATCTCGTCAACCGACCGTCGCGGGGTCAGCGACGGTTGCAGCCCTTCGGCGGGGGCCGCACCGATCCGGATGAGAACCTGCGGAAGAACGTTGCCTCCCACCAGTTTCTGCACGATGGACCGGCTGCTCGGGAGTTCGACGACGTGCGAGACCGGGCACGTGGCATATCCCGCCATGGTCGCCTCGAGCAGCACCACTGACATCGCTTCGCCGCAGCGCAGGATGTCCGGACGGTTGTCGGTGTCCGTGGACAACACGACCACGGTCGCGCCGTCCGCGCTTGGTTCCGAATCCGATGGCTGGGCCTCGTCGATAACCGGAAATGCCCGTCCGATCGGCACTTTGGCCGAGGTCTCCGCGGTTGGCAGCATCTGTGGCGGGACGCCCTCACGGTCGTGGACATGCCCGGTCCACCAGTGCAGTTCCGAGTGGTACTGCGAGTCGTACCGACGACTCGAGTCGGCCAGCCACGACGCGCGTGCCAAGTCAGCACGGACGTTCGGCGGCAGAACGGTCATGAGCACCGCACTCCCCAACGTGTTCCGGAGGACCGTCTCGAAGTTCGACCAACCCGCGGGCGGGGCGAACGGCGACCGATCGCTTCGCCGCAGTTCGAGGGCGTCGATTCGATCCCGTTCGGCGTCGGTGACGTAGCCGGACCGAACGAACTCGACGCGTGCGAGGAACAGCGGGTCGTTGGGATTAGGAAACCGCTCGGCGAACGACCGGTACCCCATCGACGCCATCGCTGCCCGGAGGTGATCCAAGGCAGCTCCACAGCTCAGGACGAGCTCGCGCCCGCCCGAATCGGTCGCTTGGATGAGCCGCTGCGGTTCGGCGTAAAGCTTCAGACCATCGCGGTCGAAGCGCCAGCGCCACGGCTGGCTGTTGTGCAGCGAGGGTGCGCGCGACGCCAGAGCGACCGCCTTCGTGATGGTGTCGATGCGCGGCAGCGTAAGCGCCATCGGGGGCTCCTAAAGGTGCAGTGACCTGTGAATACACCCAACGTTAGGAAGCTGCGACGGCGCTCGCTGGAGCCGAAGGTCACCACGTCCCGGGACGCCGGACACCTTTGGCCACGACGCATTGAGTTCACACCTTGACGAGTTCCCTCTCGTGTTCGTCCGCCGGTAACTCATCCGTCAGACCGAATCGGGCATGCAACCTGTTCAACGGCCACGGGGCCCACCAATTGGCGCGTCCGGCCAGTTTCATGAACGCCGGGACCAGGAGGCCGCGGATCAGGGTGGCGTCGGCCAGCACCGCCAGCACCATTCCGACCGCGAAGAGCTTCATCATCGACACCTCGGCGAAGATGAGACCGCTGAAGACGATCGCCATGATCAACGCAGCGGCAGTCACGATGCGGCCGGTGTGTGCCAGGCCGATCGCCACCGCACGTTCGTTGTCCGCGGCGGTCTTGCCGGACGACAGCCACTGCTCTCGAATCCGGGACAAGAGGAACACTTCGTAGTCCATCGAGATGCCGAAGGCGATGCAGAACATGAGCACCGGCATATTCGCCACGAGCGACCCGGTTGTCGCTGAACCGAACGCCCCGAGGTGCCCTTCCTGGAAGATCCACACCATCGCGCCGAACGTCGCAGTGAGCGACAGCAGGTTCATCAGCAGGGCTTTGATCGGGAGTACGACGCTGCCGGTGAACAGGAACAACACGATAAACGTGGCGCCGGCGATCAACCCGAGGGCGAGCGGAAGCCGGCTCACGATGCCGTCGACATTGTCCTCGTTCCATTGCGCCATTCCGGTGAACAGCGTTTCCGCGGGAGCCGGCACCGCATGCAACGCCTCGAGGTTGTCCTCGCCTGCGGAGCTGAACGGATCCAGGCTCGTCGCCACCGTCAGATATGCCATGTCGTCGGCCGCACCGGTCTGACCGATCGGTGGGCCGATGGGCACCCCGTCGTGGAACGAGCCCATGGGTGCGGCGACGAGGTCGACGCCCTCGACCTTGGACAACGCGGCGGCATACGCACTCATCTGCTCGTCATTCACCTCGCGGGTGTCAGGCAGGACGATCGTGACTTCCTTCGCCGGGCTGGTGTCGAATTTCGTGCGGAGATCGTCGCCGACCACTCGCGCGGTGTGGCTCGTCGGCAGAACGCGGTCGTCGGGGTAACCGAGGTTCAGATTGAGGAACGGGGTGCCCACCGCGAGGAACGCCGCGGTGATCAGCACGGCAACCGTGAGCGGACGTCGCATGACCACGCGAGATACGCGGTACCAGAACGTCTTCTCCAGAACGATCCGGCCCTTGCGGCTGTGCCGGCCGGTCATCAGCCGCCGGCGCAGCAGGGTCATGCAAGCGGGCGCCACGATGATGGCAGCCGCCGATGCCAGCACGACAACGGCGACACCGGCGTAGGCGAACGACCGGAGGAAGTACATCGGGAAGACCGCCATCGCCGCGAGCGACAACGCAACCGTCAACGCGGAGTAGAGCACGGTTCGACCGGCTGTGTTGACCGTCCGGATCAACGCTTCTTCGCTGTCCCGCCCGGTCGAGAGCTCTTCCCGGTATCGGTTCACGATAAACAACGCATAGTCGATCGCCAGCGCCAGACCCATGACGGTGGTCAGGTTCATGGCGAAGATCGAAACGTCGGTGACCATCGTCAACCCGCGCAGGATGGCCGTCGTACCGACGATCGCGAACATTCCGACGATGAGTGGGAGCGCTGCCGCCGATAGCGATCCGAATACCCACAGGAGAACCAGCGCCGTCAGTGGGATGGTGATCATCTCGGCCTTGAGCAGGTCTTTTTCCGACTGCGAGTTAATCTGCTCGTACAACATCGCCGATCCGCCGGCCCGCACGGTGACGCCGTCTCGGGTCTCGGGAATGGTTTCGGCAAGTTCGCGGCCGCGATGCGGGGCCGTTGAGTCGGTGCCCTCGATCTCGGCGACGACCAGCCCGATCGTCCCGTCCTTGCTCTTCAGCGACGCGTTGGCACCGGCGGGAGCGGACCAGTACGACGTCACTTGCCGCGAGTGCTCGGACTTCTTGAGGGTGTCCTCGACCTCGAGTCCGCGCGCGCGGGCCCCGTCGCTGTCCGCACCGCCGGGTGCGATGACCTCGAAGACGATGTCGATAGCTCCGCGATCGAAGTGGTCGCGCAGCAGTTGGGAAGCGCGATGGGACTGCGAGTTCGGATCGTCATAGCCCCCGGACGACAGCTTCGACGCCACGGGAGCGCCGAATACGCCGGCCGCGATCAGCGCCAAGAACGCCGCTATGAGCACGATCTTCGGCCATCGATGGGCGACCTTAGCGATCCTGGTAAGCACATTGCCCCCTACAAAACGGCGTCGTTGCCGGTGTGAACACCGCCAACGTAACGCCCTGCACTGGGGGGCGTCGCCATACCGCAGTAGGAGATTTGCTCCCGTTTAGAGATCGCGCTCGGAAATGATTCCGTTCTGAAGTGCGAGTTCTGCCAAGCGAACTCGCTTCTGGTTCTGTGGCAGATCCTCGACGCCGAACTTGGTGAACAGCGCCCGAAGGTGCGTCTTGATGGCGTCGACACTGAGGAACAATTCAGCCGCGATCTGCTGGTTCGCCGCGGGGCTCGCGAACGCGGCACCGTGCTTGTACGGCCGGCACAAGGCGATGAGCACCGCGCGCTGGGTCTCCGTCAGTGAACGCATCGTCGGCGCGGTCGAGGCCGCGAGGCGCGTCTCTTCATCGCGAGTGAGGTTGAACTCGTGGTAGGTCAGCACAACGCCACCGATACGGATACGGTCGCCAGCATGAAGTCGGCGCCGACCCGTCAGCCGGTCGGTGTTGACGAACGTACCGTTCCGGGACAACCCGTCATCGACGATGGTCCAGTGAGTGCCCATCCATTCGATCGTCGCGTGCAACCGCGACACTTCGTTGTCCCACGTGAGAGAAATGTCGGCCTGCGCCGACCGGCCGATGGTCACTCGCTGCTTCTCTGGAGACAGCGCGACTTCCTGCGGCCGCCCGCTTCCGTCAGTGAACCTCAGTCTGGGCCCGTCGTGCACTATGCCTCCTCTCCACGCCTGGACAACGGCTCGTACAGTTATTCCATTGACTGGATTGTATATTCACCCGCATCGGGTAAGGATTCGCATGAGCACACATGATCCGAAGCATCATGTTCCAGTCGAGGACTCTGACCCGACTGTCGCCTCCGCGCCCAGTCTGCACAGCGAATCCGAGTCCACCGGAAAGTGGACTGGCGAATTCACCGTCGGTCCCACGAGCGAAGTCGCGGTGGATTCAATCGAGGCGGGCGACCAACTCGAAGACTTCGATCTCATCGCCCAGCTCGGCGAGGGTGCGTTCGCGCGCGTGTTCCTGGCTCGGCAGCGATCCATGCAGCGCATCGTCGCGGTCAAGGTTTCCCAGGACCACGGAACCGAGCCGCAGACGCTCGCCCAGCTCGATCACGACTACATCGTCCGCGTGTTCGACCAGCGAATCGTTCCGGGAACCGGCCTCCGACTGCTGTACATGCAGTACCTCTCCGGCGGCACGCTCCACGACCTCCTGCACCGCGTGCGCGAGTTCGAGCCGGAGAACCGGAGCGGTCAGCTGCTTCTCGACTCGGTCGACGCCTCGCTACGTTCACGCGCCGAGATCCGTCCCTCCGAATCACAGACCCGCGCGCTGGTGGCGTCCCTGAGCTGGCCGGAAACCGTGGCCTGGCTGGGCCGCCGTCTCGCCGAGGCCCTCGACTACGCCGACAAGGTGGGCGTCCTTCACCGCGACATCAAGCCCGCGAACATTCTGTTGTCGTCCGAAGGCGTGCCCAAGCTCGCGGACTTCTACATCTCCTTGGCACGAAGTATCGGCAACACGAGTCGGGTTGCATATTTCGGTGGGTCGCTCGCCTACATGTCGCCCGAGCAGCTCGAGGCGTGTCACCCGGACCACCTGCGCAGCGCAGGAGACATTGACACTCGCAGCGACCTGTACTCGCTTGGCGTCGTGTTGTGGGAACTACTGACCGGCACGCGCCCGTTCACCGACCGCTCTCAGACCTCGACCGACGGCAGCGAGCTGGTCGCCATGCTCAACCTT
>JAJFUQ010000004.1 GCA_021372355.1 Nocardiaceae bacterium
TCACAGTAATGCTCGCCAGATAGAGCGTGCGCATGGCCACCGCTCGCCGTCGAACGTGAGCTCATCGCAGGCGGAACCGAAATCTATCTCCGCACACGCAAGGCGGATTCGACGCCCAGGGCGAGCCGGCCGGACCGCCGAACCCTTTCCGTGATCGGCTGCACAGCAAAATAATTCGAGTCTCACTAGACGCTGCCGTGGAGAGGGCCAATCGGGAAACACCCCTGGGTTGGATACCGTCGCCTTTCCCTCAGAGCGCCGACCCCGCGGCGCGTTCGGTGCGTCACACCCACGCGGCGAACCGACGCATTCGTCGCTCGATCGACCGTCGAGCATGGAAATCCCGACCTGGTGACCCCATACCAGCGGAGGTTATCGGCGCTAGACGATGCGAGAATGAGTGCCGACGCCCACAGCCAAGATCGATTTGCTAATCAACTATTAGTCGTGGAGCCGTCGAGCGATATGCCAAAGTGATGGGGGAATTGCGAGCTATGGCTTGTGCACACCGTGAAGGCTTGCGCGCGTGCCTGGGGTAGTGACGAAATCGATCGGCGTCGTGATGGCGTGCCATACCGTTGATCGCTGGCCCAGTATCGCGCGCGCGATCGAGTCCGTGCAGTCCCAGACGCTACGCCCGCACCAGTTCGTGGTTGCGGTCGACCACAACCCTTCACTCGCCGAGCGGCTCAGGAAAACCTACCGACAGATATCCGTTGTCGAGAACAATGTGGCACGTGGTGCCTCGGCCACGCGTAACGCCGGCGCCGGTCACATCGACGCCGAACTGATCGCCTTCATTGACGACGACGAGGTAGCGACACCCGAATGGCTCGATCGACTCGTCGAGCCGTTCGCCAACGACGCCGTCGTGGGCACCGGCGGTCGCTATCGTCCCTCGTGGCAAGTCGACAAACCAACCTGGTTTCCCGACGAGTTCGCCTGGGTCGTTGGCGGCCACTATCTCGGGATGCCGGAGTCGACCAGCGAAGTACGAAACGTGTGGTCGGGCAACATGGCGATTCGCTCCACTGCCTTCCGGCTGGTCGGCGGATTCCGGACCGACTTCGGCAAGATGGGCGGGGTACCCCAACCGGAAGACACCGATCTGTGCATTCGCTCTTCGCGCGTGACCGGCGGTCGGTGGATGTACGTACCATCGGCCATCGTCGATCACGAAGTACCGGCTGACCGCTCCTCGTTCAACTTCTTCGTGAAGCGTTGCTACCTCGAGGGACTCGGCAAGTCGGCGATGCAGGAGAACATCGGGGACAAGTCTGCAACCGACACCGAGCGGTCATACGCCCGCAAGGTCATCCGGCGGTGCTTCAAACGCCTGGCCTCACTTCGTCCCGCACAAGTGTCACGTGCGCTCGCGATAGTTATCGGCCTCCTGGCAGCAATGGTCGGGTTCGGTGCCGGAAAGTTCCGCAAACGCAGGCCCGCCACGTCGGCGGTGCCGCTCGCCATCAAACCCGCCCGCATAGTCGAATTCAATCTGACTCAGCCGATCTCCGACATCGACGAAGCCATCGGTGACCTCGACGGTTACCAACAGGTCTGGGTCGTCACACGCATCGACGGCCTTCCCTTCAGCCTGTCGACGTTCGATTCCAACGATAAGCATTCGATCGGCCCCAAACTTCTTCGCGAGCTGGAAGAAGTCAACTACGAACGGCTCCGTCGAATCACCGGCGATCACCGCGCCGCGGCCATTGTCCGTGGCGAAGGCTGCACAGAAGTCGTTCCGGCGAGGACGGACGTAGACGGTCGGCTGACAGTCGTCATTTGCACGCACAATCGACCGACCGAACTTCGTCGAGCTCTCGACAGTTTGGCGAATCAGACCGCGACCGGATTTCACGTTCTGGTAATCGACAATGCCCCCACCGGTTCTGAGACGAAATCGATGGTCG
>JAJFUQ010000009.1 GCA_021372355.1 Nocardiaceae bacterium
CATCGCACCCACGACCGGGGAACTCGTGGCGATGGATTCACGCCAACGCATCTTCCCGAAACCCCTCGCGCAGTTCCTCGACCTGCGTGATGACCGCTGCCGCACCCCGTACTGCGGGGCGCCGATCAAACACCACGACCACATCGTTCGGTCCCGCCACGGCGGACCGACCAGCGCCGAAGACGGGGCGGGCCGGTGTGAATTCTGCAATTACCACAAGGAGGCACCCGGATTCAGCGAGAAACCCATCAACGGCGACCGGCACACCTTCGAAACCCGAACCCCGACCGGACACACGTACGAATCCACCGCACCACCGGTGATCTAGGTAAAGGGGAAATACGCTGAACGACATGGATGCGGCCGAGGAGCTGAGCCGCCGGATCGCCGGCGAGGTGGATGCTTCGCCACGACGTCGCGCCGAGTACTCGTCGGACGCCTCCAACTACCGTGTGCTGCCGCAGGCGGTCGTGTTCCCACGGTCGAGCGAAGACGTTGCGTCGACGTTGGAGTTCGCGTCCGCCAACGGAATTCCGATCACCGCGCGCGGTGGCGGAACTTCGGTCGCGGGCAACGCCGTGGGGCCAGGCTTCGTGCTCGACCTCAGCCGACACTTCAATCGGCTCGTCGACATCGACCCCGACAAGCGCACGGCGATCGTCGAGCCCGGCATCGTCCTGGCGTCACTCCAGGCGGCCGCCGCACCGCACGGCCTGCGCTTCGGACCCGACCCGTCGACGCAGAGTCGTTGCACACTCGGCGGGATGATCGGCAACAACGCGTGCGGTCCGCGTGCCGTCGCGTGGGGCCGGACCAGCGACAACGTGATTGAGCTCGAGGTGCTGCGTAGCGACGCATCCCCGCTGATCCTCGGTCCGGGCACCGCCGGATTCGAAGACTTCACGTTGGCGCACCTGGCCGTCATCCGGACCGAACTCGGCCAATTCGAACGGCAGGGGTCGGGCTACGGGCTCGAGCATCTGCTCCCCGAGCGCGGGGCCGATGTCGCCAAAGCGTTCGTCGGATCGGAGGGCACCCTCGGCGTCGTCACGCAGGCGACCGTCCGATTGGTCGAGATCCCCAAAGCGACCGTCCTCGTCATCCTCGGCTACGGCGACATGGCCAAAGCGGCCGTGGACGTCGCCAACTTCGCCCACCTGGGACCGACCGCTGTCGAGGGCTTCGATTCCGGGCTCATCGACATCGTGCGACAGCACGGTCGCACCCCGCCGGAGCTGCCGAAAGGTAATGGCTGGCTGTTCGTGGAGCTCGCCGGTGAGACGTTTGCGGAGGCGATGGCGGCGGCACAGCAGGTCGCCGCCGGGCGCACCGCCCGGATCGTCGCCGACCACACCGAGGCGGTTGTGCTGTGGGCGATCCGCGCCGACGGCGCCGGCCTGGCGGGCCGGATCAACGGCGAACCCGCGTGGCCGGGCTGGGAAGACGCGGCGGTACCGCAACAGAACCTGGCCGCCTACCTGCGCGAATTCGACGCCCTGAAGCGCGCATACAACGCTTCCGGTCTGACCTACGGCCATTTCGCCGACGGTTGCATCCACACGCGCCTGACGCTGCCGATGGCAAAGGCGCCCAAGCACTTCCGTGCGTTCATGCTCGACGCGGCCCGACTCGTCGCCAAACACAACGGCTCTCTATCCGGCGAACACGGCGACGGACGCGCCCGAGGCGAACTCCTGTCAATCCTCTACTCGCCGGAGGTGCTGCGTGCGTTCGCCGAGTTCAAGCACCTGTTCGACCCGATCGGACTGTTGAATCCCGGCGTGATGATCGATCCGCAGCCGCTCGACACCGACCTTCGGAGGCCGCGCAAGTCAGCCGGAAAATCGGCGTTCGCGCTCGCGCACGATCGCGGCGACCTGTCGATGGCCGTGCACCGGTGCGTTGGGGTCGGGAAATGCCGCGCCGATGCACCCGGTTTCATGTGCCCGAGCTTCCGCGCGACGCGCGATGAGAAGGACAGCACCCGTGGCCGCGCGCGGGTTCTGCAGGAGGTCATCGACGGCAGCCTCTCCTGGTCGTCTGACGCGGTCGAGGAATCGCTCGATCTCTGTCTCTCATGCAAGGCATGTGCCACGGACTGCCCGGCCGGGGTCGACATGGCGACCTACAAGTCGGAGGTCCTCCATCGTCGCTACCAGCGGAAACTGCGGCCGCTGAGCCATTACTCCCTGGGACGACTCCCGGCCTGGCTGCTGATGGCAACGAGGGTTCCACGCCTCACGAACGCGCTGACACGAACTCGAACCGCGAAGCGACTCGCCGGCATCGATCCCCGGCGCACCCTCCCAAAGCTCGCGCACAAACGCTTCACCGGGTCCGGAACGGGCGAGGTCATGCTGTTCGCCGACTCGTTCACGCGGGCGTTTGCGCCGCAGGTACTCGAGGCCGCGCGGCATGTCATCACATCCACCGGGCGGTCGGTCGGAGTGAGCCCCGCATCCGCATGCTGCGCGCTCACGTGGGTCACGACCGGCCAACTCACGACCGCCAAGCGTCGACTCGAGCGAACCGTCGACGCGCTGTGGCCGCACGTGAGCCGCGGCGGACTCATCGTCGGCGTCGAACCCTCGTGCCTGGCTGCCCTCAAGAGCGATCTACCGGAATTGGTAGACGACCCAAGAGCCAGGCAGATTGCCGCCGCGACCCGCACCCTCGCTCAGTTCCTCCTCGAGCAGCCCGAATGGCAGATCCCCGACCTGCACGGGAAACGATTCGTCGCTCAACCGCACTGTCACCAGCACGCGGTCTTCGGATTCGCCCACGATCGGGCCTTGCTCCGACGTGCCGGCGCCGAGGTGACCGAGATCAGTGGGTGCTGCGGTCTGGCGGGCAACTTCGGTATGGAAAGTGGCCATTTCGACGTGTCGATGGCGATCGCGGCCAATGGCATCGGTCCGGCCCTCGCGACGGGCGACACGCTGCTCGCCGACGGCTTCTCGTGCCGCACTCAGGCCGCACAGCTCAACGCACCTGCACTCACTCTCGCCGAACTGCTCTACGCGGCGATGGGCACCGGCAGATGAACCCGTAACCACGTCACCGTGTCGGCGACCGTCAGCTGAAACTCGCCGTCTGCCAACGCATCCCGCACGAGAGCTCGAACGTTGTCGGTGCTGTCGCTCACGACGCTAACGGTGACTGCCTCCTCGGACGAGGACACCACCAGGCGAACCCGATCGTTCGAGCCCTCCACCAGGTGATCGATCGCCGAGGCAACCGGTTCGATGTCGTGGTCGGCGAGGTCCGGTGGCCGCGACTGGACGTCGAACGTCACATCGACTCCCCGATCGGCCGCCGCATCGAACACCGGGCGCAGTCGCTGCATGAGCGGATGCTCGAACGAGTCCGCTTGCGCGAAGAGCCTGCGGAGACGCGAATACTCGGCCTGTGCCCGCTCTTGAACCCGCGGGTCTGCGGCCTGAAGCGAACGATCGGACAAGCCGCCGAGCAGCGCGATGACCTCGGTCGTCAGTCTTTCGAACCGCTTTCGGTAGTCCTGTTGCAGGGCTTGTTCCACTGCGAAACGAGTCTGCGCGGCGTGCTGTGCGCGACCGAGCTCCTCGGCCCGGTGCACCGCCTCGGCGAGCAACCAGCCACAGAACATCCCCGCAACCTGCATGCTGGCGATCGACGCGACGTTGTATCCCGCCCACTCGATGACCGTCCCGGTGGGACTTCTCCACACCATGATCACGGTGTCCACGACCCACATCGCTCCGAGGATTCCCGCACCGATCCAGACTCGACGCCACGATCCGACCCATCCACACAGCACGGCGACCAGCGCCCACCCCACTGCGTTCGTCACCCAGTTCTGCACGCTGAGGAAATCCGAGGTCGGCAGGGTGACCAGGTACCAGTGGTCGAGGACAACCAAGAGCACGACCCATAGCCAGCGCAAGAACATGAACCGTTCGCGAACGAGGAACCAGACGACGATCCACGTACCGAACAGCATCGCGGCGGTGACGGTCGACAGGCCCCACTTGATCCCGTCGACCCCGAACACGATGAGCACCAGCTGAATGAGCAGGAGAACCTGCGCGAACGCGAGCCCGTATTGAAAGCTCCGCAGCACTCGGCCCACATCGGTCAGCTCGGCGGCCTCGGCCTCGGCCTCGACTTCAGCCGACGGAGCCGGCCAGCGCAGCGACACCGTGGTGCCCGCGCCAAGCGAACTCGAAATCTCAGCCGATCCGTCCGCCCGCCGCATGCGCTCGTCGATCGAAAACCGCAATCCGAACCCGCGCCCGAGTTCGGCGGGATCGAATCCGATGCCGTCGTCGGTCACCGTGACGAGCTCCGGCATGACGTCCACCAGCACAGACGTCGCGTAGGCGTGGCGATCGACATTGTTGAGCGCTTCGCGAACGACGGCCATCACCGAACCGGCGATCATCTGGCTGACGACGACCGGTTCCGAGCTACGCACCGTGACCTGCGTCCGGCATTCGGCGCACACTCGTACCAGTCCCGCCACGAGATCGACGTCGCGATCCGATCCGACCGTGTTCGACGTATCGGTCAGCACCGCGACATCGCGCGCCGCCTGCACCGCCAGTCGCTCGGGATCGAGGTGACCCGCATTCGCTACCATCAGGAGCGTCGATGCGGCGGTGTCATGCAGGGTCGCGAATTGTTCGCGCTCGTAACGGATTCGGGCCACGGCAACGCGCTCCCGCAACTGGGCCCGTCGGGCCTCCGCGTCCGCGGTATCGCTGGCCGCGGCCGCCTTGAGCACCATGCGCCGAATCCACGTGGCCGCCCACCAGTTGATCGCGAAGATCATGATGCTCGAACTCGGCGCTCCATAGAGCAGGTGATCACCGATCGCGCTGGACATCGTCACGGCGGCCATCACCGCGAATGACCAGCGCTTTTGATGCGAGATCGCCACCGCGACCACGACCGGATACGCGAGCACCCGAGTCACCGACATGGTGACGTCCGCAATGGTCGCCGGCACAATCGCGAACTCGAGCAGGCCCGCGGCGACCGCGATCGCGACATCGCACACGACATAGCGCTCCGACACATCGCGGCTGCAGAGTCGCCGGACCGACCAGACCGCCGTCAACCCGAACAGGACGACGCCGGTGATCGTGCGTTCCGACTGCGCCAGATAGACCAGCGACACCAGCAGGAATGCGGCGTTGCGCATGACCAGCGCGACGACGTCGGTCTGCTGCCGAATGCCGGCTTGAACAAGGCCCTGCGGGGGCCGCACCGTCGCGCTCACGCTGCCACGACCACCGGGAGGTGCACGCGAAGCCACGTCACCCGGTCGGCGACCGTCAGCTGGAATTCCGTACCCGCCAGTGCATCGCTCGCTTGCGCGCGGCAGAGTTCGACGCAGTCACTGACGACACTCACCGTCACCCGCACGTCGGACGACGAGACGACCAAGCGGACCCGATCGCTCGAACCCTGAACCAGATGATCGATCGCCGCGGCGAGCGGCGCGATTTCCTGCTCGGCGAGATCAGGGGGCCGCGACTGGACGTCGAATGTCACGTCGACGCCGCGGTCAGCCGCCGCATCGAACACCGGGCGCAGCCGTTGCATGAGCGGATGCTCAAATGAGTCTGCTTGCGCGAAAAGCCTGCGGAGACGGGCGTATTCGGCTTGCGCTCGTTCTTGTACGACGGGCTGTCCGGCATTGAGTGACCGGTCCGCCAGCCCACTGAGCAGCGCGACGACCTCGGTCGTCAGCTTTTCGAATCGCTTGCGATAGTCCTCTTGCACGGCCTTTTCCACTGCCAGATGTGTCGCCGCCGCGTGCTGGGCGAGGCCCAGCAGTTCGGCTCGACGCACCGCCTCGGCGAGAAGCCAACCGAAGAACAGGGCACCTACCTGCATCGATGCGATCGAGGCAAGGCCGTATCCCGCGTACTCGACGATGGCGCTGGTCGGGACGCGCCACACCATGATCGCACTGTCGATGACCCACATCGTGACCACCATCGCGGTGGCGGCCAGGACCCGATTTCGTGTTCTGACCCATCCCGCGAACACCGCGACCGTGGCCCAGCCAACCGAGGTCGAGACCCAGTTCTGCATCTCGACCATCGCGTGGACCGGCAGCAACGCCACGTACCAGTGGTCGAACAGCGACAACGCGATGACCCACGCCCACCGCGCCGCCGCGACGTCCGCACGCACGGCGATCACGACGATCGGTCCCGTGACGGCGAGCATGCCGATCATCACCGCCGGCAGTCCGAACGAGATTCCACCCAAACCACCGAAGGCGAGGAACACCATCTCGACCAGAACCAGAAACTGAGCGGCGGCAAGGCCGTATTGGTAACTGCGGAGGACTCGAAGCACATCGATCGAATGCTCGGGTTCGTCGTCTTCCGGGGCTTGCTGCCACTGCACGGACACCGTCGTGCCGGCACCCGGGGAACTGGCGATCACCGAGGAACCGCCGGCTCGACGCATCCGCGCATCAATCGACGCGCGCAAGCCGAAGCCGGCAGTCGCCTGCGCGGGGTCGAATCCCACACCGTCGTCGGTCACCATCACCGACTCCGGAGCCACACTCACCCGGACCGAGGTGGCGAAAGCATGCCGGTCGACGTTGTTGAGCGCCTCGCGCACCGCCGCCGCGACCGCTGCCGCGACCAGCTGCGACACCACGACGGGACCGCTTGCACAGAATTCAACGGGCGTGCAGCACTCGGCACACACTTCGTCGACGCACGCCACGAGATCGACGGTCGAATCCGACCCGATCCGATTCCTCGAATCGGTCAAGATGGCGACGTCGCGCGCAGCCTGGTTCGCCAGTCGCTGCGGATCGAGCACATCGGTGTCTGCGATCATGAGCAGCGTCGATGCCGCAGTGTCGTGCAGCGTCGCGAACTGCTCACGTTCGAATCGGATCCGCGCCGCCGCGACCCGTTCTCGCAATTTGGCCCGGCGAGCCAGAGCGTCCGCCGCGTCGCTTTCCGCACCGGCCCGCATCACCATGCGCCGCACCCACGTCGCCGCCCACCAATTGATCGCGAAAATCGCGATCGTCGCATAGCTCGGTGTCCCGAAGAGGATGAAGTCGCCCACTGCACTGGCCGCCGAGATCACCGCCGCCACCGTGAACGACCACCGCTTCGGCTGCGCGATCGCGACCGAAACCACTGCGGGGTAAGCGATCATCCGAGTCGACGCCATCGAGAGGTCGACGATGTCGGCAGGCACGATCACCGATGCGAGCAACGCGGCGGCGACTACGAACGCAACGTCGCCGACCAGCAAGGGTCGCGATAGATCCCGGCTGCGCAACCGCCAGGCGGACCAGCCGAGCAGCAGGCCAAACAGCACGACACCGGCGACCGAGCGCGGCGCCTGCAGCAGATAGACCGCGGCGACGAGCGCAAACGCGCCGTTGCGCATCATCAGGGCGACGACTTCGGCCTGCTTGATGATGCCGCTCTGAACCAGGCCCTCGGCGGGAGGCAAGGTCATCGTCACGCTGCCATGGACGCTGGGATGTGGACCCGAAGCCAGGTCACGCGGTCGGCAACGGTCAGTTGATAGTCGCCGTCGGCGAGCGCATCGCGCACCTGCGAACAAACGGCATCGTTCGAATCGCTCACAATGCTCACCGTCACGTGCCCGAGGGACGACGAAACGACGAGACGGATCCGTTCTTGCGCACCCTCGACCAGGTGGCCGATCGCCGCGGACACCGCTTCGAGGTCCCGCGGTGCGAGCTCGGGTGGTCGCGACTGCACGTCGAGTGTGATGTCCACATTTCGCAGCGCCGCGGCATCGACCAACGGGCGCAAACGCTGCATGAGCGGGTGCTCGAACGACTCTGCCTGCGCGAAAAGACGCCGCAGACGGGCGTATTCGATGTGCGCCCGATCGCGGACCGCAGGCCGGTCGATCGGCATCGTGCCGTCGGCGATGCCACGCAGCAGGCCGACGATATCGGCCGTGAGGCTCGCGAAGTGTCGACGGTAGTCCTGCTGCAGCGCTTCCTCGACCGCACGGTGAGTCGCGATCGCATGCTGCTGCTCGCCGAGTGTCGCCGCGACTCGCACGGCTTCGGCGAGAACCCATGCGCACGCGATCGCTGCCGCCTGCATGGTCGCCACGGACGCGAGGCCGTAGCCCGAGTACTCGATGATTTCGCTGGTCGGGAGCCGCCAGATACGAATCGCGCCGCGGATCACCCAGTACCCGACGATCAGCATGACGGCCACAACCGTCCGGCGTCCGGTGGTGACCCACCCACCGAGCAGGGCCACCAACACCCAGCCGACAGCAATCGCCACCCAGTTCGGAACCGCAGTCAGAAGGCCCGGCGGGAGGGTCGCAATTCGAACCAAGGCCATCACCACGACGATCGTGATGCACGCCCAGCGCAGCTTCTCGGCGCCGAAACGAATGACGACAACCGCGAGCCCGCTCATGAGGAACAGCGCGGCCACGACGACGGCCGACAACGGTGACGGAACTTTCGAAACACCGCCGAAGCCGATCACCAGCATCTCGATGTTGACCAGGAACGACGCGGCCGCCAGTCCATATTGGAAGCCGCGCACCACGCCCGCTACGTCAATCGGTTTGCCGGCCGGCGCGGGTGGAACAACCGGCCACATGAGTTTGACGATCGTTCCCGCACCCGGCGCGCTCGACACCGAGCCCGTTCCGCCCGCCCGCCGCATCCGACCTTCGATCGAGAATCGCAGCCCGAAACCGCGGCGTTCGTCCGGGTTGAAGCCGACTCCGTCATCGACGATCGACACCCGGCCCGGCTGGACGTCGATCGTCGATCGACTCGCGCCCGAATGTCGATCGACGTTGTTGAGGGCCTCCCGGGTGGCCGCCGCAACCATCGAGGCGATGAGCGCAGGCACCATGACCGGACCGTCGTGCGTCACCGTCACCGGGGTCCGGCATTCGCGACTGACCGCTTCCACCTGATCGACCAGATCGACCTGCCAGTCCGGATCCACGACCTCGGAACCGGTCGTCAGTACCTCGATGTCGCGCGCGGCCTGGGCGGACAGTCGTTTCGCGTCGAGGCCCGCGCTGTCGCCGACCATCATCAACGTCGACGCGGCGGTGTCGTGAAGCATCGCGAAGTGCTCGCGTTCGAATCGGATGCGCGCGGCGGCGACCTGCTCGCGCAGACGGGCCCGGTGCGCTTCGACGTATGCGGCGTCCGCGCTCGCCGCAGCACGTTGGATGAGACCGTGCACCCAGGTCGCGGCGGCCCAGCTGAACACGAAGGCCATGAGCGAAATATCCAGTCGCCCGAAGAGAATCGCGTCCCCGACTGCCGCCGCGCCGGTGACCAGCACCATCACCAGGCAAGACCACCGCGTCGCCCACACCACACCCGCGGCCACGATCATCGGATAGCCGATTGCCCGGGTTGCCGACATCGACGCATCGGTGATCGTGGGCGACACGATCAACGGCGCAAGGAGTCCCGCCGCCACGACGAAGCCCACATCGACGATGCGCAACGAGCTGTCGTGCCGGGTGTAGATGCGGAACGCTGACCAGACCAGTAGAGCGCCGAACAGGGCGATCCCGGCCGGAGTCTTAATGGACTGCAGCAGATAGACGAGCGAGACGAGAAGGAAGGCGACGTTTCGCCCGACGATTGCCACCACACGGGCTTGCCGGAACACGCGTGTCTCGACGGAGTTGGCGGAATCCGCCGTCGTCGAGGTCGGCATACGTTCGATTGTGTCACGCCCGACCAGCGCAGATACCGGTCTCATGCACTCACCGGCACCGGAAAATAGACGCGAACCCAGGCCACGGAACCAGCAGTGGTGAGTTCGTAGCGGCTGCCGTCGAGTTTGTCGCGGACACTGTCGAGCAACTCTGATTCGCAGTCGGACACGACGCTGACCGTCACCTCCGACGGCGACGATGTCATGACGAGGCGAACGCGGCTACTGGCACCGTCGATCAGGTCGTTGAGGGCTGACACCGTCTGTCCCGATTCGTCGACGGGAAGGTCTGGCGGCCGATTGTCGAGGTCGAATCCGACAGCCACCCCCCGACGTTCGGCTTCGTCCAGTCCGCGCCGCAGATGTTGAACCAACGGATGGTCGAACGCGTCCGACTGAGCGAAGAGTCGACGCAGCCGGGCCGACTCCGCACGCGCGAGTTCCTGTACCTCCGGATCGTCGGACGAGATCGACCGATCCGCGAGCAGCTTCAGCACGGGGATCACGGTTCGCGCCAGGTTCGAGAATCGCTCCCGATAGTCGGCTTGCAGCGCCGCCGCGATGGCCTGCTCGGTCTGCAGTCGCGTGCGTTCGGCGTCGAGTTCTCGCGCGTGGATCACCGAGAGGCGCAGAATCCGGGCGAACACGATCGCGAAGACATGCATCATGCCTACGCACACCACGAGGTAGCCGACGTTGGCGAACTCGTACGGATCGTTCGCGCGCACGAGAACGATCGCCGCATCGATGCACCACGTGCTCACGATGGCGCTGAGCGCCAGGACAGTCCGCGGCTGCCCGGCCGCGACGAGAAGTGCCAACAGGCCCCAGCCAGCCGGCCCCATGGCCCAGTTCTGGCCTCCGATGAGTCCGTCGGCGGGAAGCAGGAGCAGGGCGATCGGGCTCAACACGAAGAGAAGTGCGGCGTAGAGGTCGCCCAGTCGACCGATTCGCCGAGCGATGGTCAACGCCGCGACGATGCCGGCGCCCGCGCAGAGAGCGATGAGACACAGCTGGGCCCACAGATACGGAACGGGTCCGGTTAGGACTCGCGGGGCCAGCTCCAGTGTCGCGATCACCGCGCCAACGGACAGACCGTAGCCGTAGCCGCGTAGCACCCGGCTCGGATCGATCGGCGAATCGTCGTACTGGCGCACCTCGTGGTCCTGCCAGGTCAGACTCACCCGAGTGCCGTGGCCCGGGGCGCTGTCGATGTCGGCCGTGCCACCAGCGCGCCGCATCCGGCCTTCGATCGAGGCCCGGATTCCATAGCCGGCGCGGCCGTCGACCGCGAAACCGCGGCCGTCGTCGGTGATCGTCACCGACCGATCACGCAACGTCACCTCGACACTGCCGGCCCTCGAATGCCGCGCCGCGTTGTTGAGTGCCTCGCGCGTCGCACCGCAAACGGCGCTGCGCACGGCACGTGTCACGAGCACCGGGCCGCCCGCGCGAATGCTCGGCACGCAGTGGCTCTCGCGGCACACCTGTTCGAGGCCGCCCGTGAGATCGACGAGCCCGTAGTCGGAGATCTCGAGCGATGCCGACTCGAGCAACCGCACGTCCCGGGCGGCCTGATCGGCGAGCCGGTCCCGATCCGGCACGACGCCGTCCCCGATCATCAACAGCGTTGACGCGGCGGTGTCGTGCAGCAACGCCATCTGATCGCGTTCGAACCGGCGACGGGCGCTCGCGACCTCGCTGTGGAGCCGTTCGGCCCGGACCGCTTCGGCGATTGTGTCGGCCGAGGCCGCCGCACGCACGAATGCCCATCGAACCGCGGCCGCCACCCCACCGTCGACGAGGAAGTAGAGCGGCGTCCAGTCGATGTGGTCGGTATGGATGATCCAATGCCCGGCCACGCACGCCAGAATCGTCGCGACGATCGTGGGCACCGAGATTCGCACCGGCATCGAGACTGCGACCGCGACGACGACCGCCTCCGCGATCGACCGGGTGAACGAACTGCTGACGTCGGGGTTGTCCGCTCCGACGAGGAAAACCTCGCACACACACAGCACCACGGCGATCACCGCGTCGGCGATGACCCACCCGTCCGACAGTTTCAGCGTGATCAGCCGGAAGGCTCCCCACCAGAAGGTGAGCGCGGCGAGCAGCGCACCGAGCGGCGTGTGGAACGGCTGGCCGAGGTAGACGAACGTCGACAGGACGAATACCAGGTTGCGCAGCACGGTGCCGACTACGTTCGCCTGGGCCAACGCACCAGCCTTGACGAGACCGGGAAGACCGGGTTCGACTATCGGCTGACTACGCATGCGCGACGGGGGCTTTCGGGTCGGACGGGCCAGGTGGAAAGGAAAATGATGCCACGAACGCGCCCCTGGGATCGGGCGCACAATGGGAACGTGAACTCGGTCGAAGTGATCTCCGCGCGGGAAGTTCCCCTGGGAGGTGTCCGTGGGATGCCGGTCAAGCGCACGATTCCGCACAAGAAACGCTCGTTCATCGGAGCTTGGTGTTTTGCCGATCACTATGGGCCGAACGATGTTTCGCACACTGGCGGGATGCACGTCGCCCCGCATCCGCACACCGGACTGCAGACGGTCACCTGGTTGTTCACGGGCGAGATCGAGCACCGCGACTCGCTCGGCACGCTCGCGTATGTCCGCCCTGGACAACTCAATCTCATGACCGCAGGCGCCGGAATCGCGCACTCCGAGGTCTCGACGAAGAGCACGACACTGCTGCATGGGGTGCAGCTGTGGGTCGCGCTGCCGGAGGAGTCCCGCGGTGCCGCACCGAATTTCGAACACTACGAGCCCGGTGTCGTGTCGTTGCCGGGCGGCGAGCTGCGGGTCTTCCTCGGCACGCTGGCCGGCGACACCTCGCCGGTCGAGACGTTCACCCCACTGCTCGGCGCCGAACTGACAATCGCGCCGGAATCGACGATCGCCCTCCGCGTCGACCCGGAATTCGAACATGGGGTCCTCGTCGATCATGGCGCGGTCACCGTGCAGGGCACACCCGTGAACCGTTATGAACTCGCATACGTCTCCCCCGGTCACCGACACCTGACGATCGCGACCGGCGGCCCCGCCCGAGTGCTCATCCTCGGCGGCACTCCGTTTGGCGAGAAAATCATCATGTGGTGGAACTTCGTCGGCCGATCGACGGAGGAGATCCACGCCTACCGCAAGCAGTGGCACGCCGAGATCGGGGACGGGACATTCGACGGCGATCGCCAGTTCGGGCCTGTCGTCGGGTACGTGGGTCGCTCGATTCCCGCACCCGCCCTGCCCACGACGCCGTTGTTGCCGCGTGGCTGAGCGTTCCCTGCACTCGGAGATTCCGGTCAATCTGGCGCTGACGCTGTCGCCGCTGGGTCGGGGCCGCGGCGATCCGACGCATCGGCACGAACGGGACGGCAGCATCGTGCGCGCGTCCCGCCTGGTGAGCGGCCCAGTGACCTATCGGATCTGGCAGATCGGCCGCCATGACATCCGAGCGCAGGCCTGGGGCGCGGGTGCCGCGGAATTCCTCGACGGACTCGAGCGATTTCTCTGCCTCGACGAGGACCTCTCCGACTTCGCCCCGGCACATCCGAAAATCGCCGAGGCACACCGGCGCTTCCCGGACCTGCGAATGGTGCGAACCGGCCGCGTCTTCGAGTCGCTCGTCCCGGCGATCCTCGAGCAGAAGGTGCACGGCATCGCCGCACGCAGCTCGTGGCGCAAGCTCGTCACGAAGTACGGCGAGCCCGCGCCCGGACCACACCGCCTGACACTTCCGCCGCCCGCCGAGGTGTGGCGAATGATCCCGTCCTGGGAGTACCACCGCGCAAACGTCGATCCGCAGCGCTCACGCACGATCGTCGCAGCGGCGAAGTCCGTGGACCAGCTCGAAGCGGCGGCCACAATGGATCGCACCGCGGCGGAGAAACGACTGCGCATGATCCCGGGTATCGGCGTGTGGACCGCGGCGGAGGTCGGACAGCGCGCTCTTGGCGACGGCGATGCCCTGTCGGTGGGCGACTTCCATCTCGCCGCGATGGTCGGGTGGACGCTCGAAGGCCGCCCCTTCGACGACGACGAAATGGTCGAGTACTTGAATTCGGTTCGGCCGCATCGCTATCGCGCGGTCCGCCTGCTCGAGGTGGCCGGCTTCGCGTTCAAGCCGAAGTTCGGCCCGCGCACCGCGGTCACCGATCACACGTGGCACTGAGCCGGAATTACCCGGGACCTTTTGGCGTTGTGACAAATCATGGCTGACCTTCGCGACATTGAGCTGACCCTGATCGACGGCTCGACCACTTCCCTTGCCGACTATGACGGGCGTGCGGTGCTGGTCGTCAACGTCGCCTCGAAATGTGGCCTGACCCCGCAGTACGCGGCTCTCGAGCAACTCGCTCGCGATTACGAAGACCGCGGGCTCTCCGTACTGGGCGTGCCGTGCAATCAATTCGGTGGCCAGGAACCTGGCTCCTCCGAGGAAATCCAGACCTTCTGCTCGACGACCTATGGCGTGACGTTCCCGCTTCTGGAAAAGACCGACGTCAACGGCCCGGACCGCCACCCGCTGTACGAGCAACTCACCCAGATCGCGGACGCCGACGGCCATTCCGGCGACATCCGCTGGAACTTCGAGAAGTTCCTCATCGCGCCCGACGGAACGGTCCAGCGCTTCAAGCCGACGACTCAGCCGGACTCGCCGAAGATCGTCAGCGCGATCGAAGCGGCACTGTAATCGTCAATTTCTGCCGTTGTCTTGCGGAAACGTTAGAAATCTGAATATTCACGTGTCGTGGGACACACCACGTGTTAACGGCCGGACCCCCTAGGCCGAAGTACAGATGTACCGGTGCGCGTTCTGCAGAGCAGGGGAAGACGCGCGACGTCCGGACTTGCCTGTTGGCACTGCAACGGCGCAGCGCCAACGGGGACGTCACCCCACCAGGCCGAGCCGTCCGCCGCTGGATCGCAATTCCATCCAGACCTTCTCGACGAGCCTCGACACCGATTCCGCGACATCCGCCGCACGCTCGATCGTCACGCTGTGACCCGCGCCGTCGAGGCAGATCAGCTCCGAATCCGGGATCACGTTCGCCATTTCGACCGAGTGCTCGAACGGTGTCATCAGATCGCGCGTACCGCCCATGATGACGACCGGCAGTCCGCCGAACAGTGCCAACGACTCTGACTCGTCGTATTCGACGAAGTCGTCGAGGAATCCCGTCATCGTCACGACCGATGTCTCGTTGACCATCGCCGTCGCGAACGTGAGCAGGCGGGGGTGCACTCGCCAGGACCCGAAGGACGTGTGCCGGACCAGCGGCAACGCCATGAATCCAGTCAGCTTCTTGCCGAAGCCCATGGCCCGCGGCGCCCGGCGAACCGCGCGCCGGACCAGCGTGAGCGGCCGCCGAACGACGTAGCGACCAAGGCCGGCCTCCGTGAGACCGCGAGCGGCGGTCGAGATGAGTGCGACGCCCACAACTCGGGCACCGATCATCTCAGGGTGGAGCCGCGCGTAGGAGAGCGCCGCCATTCCACCCATCGAATGCCCGACCAGGACAACCTGACCCGCCGGGCACATCGCCCGCATGACAGCGCCAAGGTCCAAGCCGAGTTGCTCGACGGTGTACGTCTCGGGAGAGGCATGACCGGAGGCGCCGTGGCCGCGGTGGTCGTAACAGACGATCCGCAGGTCGGCCCGTTCCAACTGGACCCGGACCGCGTCCCACGAACGCGAGTGCAGGCAGTGGCCATGCAGGAAGAGGACGGTGAGTGCAGCATCGGCGGGCCCGTACTCCCAGACCGCAAGTGGCACTCCGTCGTCAGCCTCGACGAAGATCCGGCGGCCAGACTGCTCCATTGCAGGTTCTCCGGCCGCCGCGGTCTTACGCCGGCGACTGAACAAATCAGACGCGAAAACTCCGCTGGTAGACATCATTGGCTCCCAGTTCACGGTGGTATATCTCTAGTTTCGGTGTGACGCGCGTCACTGTTAGCGAAACCGCGTGTGTTTAGTCCGGTTGATGCGAATTTGTTACTTGACCTGCGTTTATTGAATTTCTAACGACCTCTACCGCCAACGCGAGACACCCCTAGAGTCTGCTCATGATCCGTGCGATCTCGACCTGATCGGCTGGCGACGGTAGCCCCCATCCGGGTTGATACTCACAGGCCTCGCGCAGGGAGCGCCCGGACTCGGCGTTGTCGATCAGGTCGAGATCATCGGTGCCGATCAGCGCGGGATGTGCGACTCCGCACGCCTGGGCGACGTTGAGCAGGTCGCGACGCAGCGTCTTGAGGTAGTTCGCGGCCCTCTCGGATTTGAGGTCGGGATCGAGTCCGTGCGCCAACCATGGATTCTGGGTCGCGACCCCAGCCGGGCACCGGCCGGTGTGGCACCGCTGGGCCTGAATACAGCCGACCGACATCATCATTTCGCGTCCGACGTTCACCATGTCGCAGCCGAGGGCGAACGCGACCACCGCGTTATCGGGGACACCCAGCTTGCCGGAGCCGATGAAGGTCATCGTCTGGTCGAGGCCGGCCTCGGCGAAAATGCGGTACACGCGGGGAAACCCGACCCGGAACGGCAATCCGACGGACTCGCTGAAAACAAGGGGCGCAGCGCCGGTCCCTCCCTCGCCACCGTCGATGGTCACAAAGTCGACCCCCCGACCGCTGGACGCCGTGAGGTCGGCCAGTTCGGTCCAGAAGTCGAGCGCACCGACGGCGGACTTGATGCCGACGGGAAGTCCGGTTTCGTCGGCGAGCATCTCGACCCAGTCGAGCATGCTGTCGACGTCATCGAACTCGGTGTGGCGGGCCGGACTGGCGCAGTCCACACCAGGGGCCACGCGGCGGGCTTGGGCGATCTCGGCGGTCACCTTGGCGGCGGGCAGGAATCCGCCGAGGCCGGGTTTGGCGCCTTGACTGAGCTTGATCTCGAGTGCGCGCACCGGCGCCGAGTCCACCAGTTCCTTGAGTAGTCCGAGGTCGAAACGCCCCCGCTCGTCGCGGCAACCGAAGTATCCGGTGCCCAACTGAAATACCAGGTCCGCGCCATGACGATGGTGGCGCGAGAGTCCCCCCTCGCCGGTGTTGTGCATGGCACCGGTTGCCGCAGCACCCCGGTTGATCGCCTCGAGTGCATTTCCGGACAGCGCGCCGAAGCTCATGCCGGAAACGTTCACTATCGACTTCGGCCGGAAGGATTTGCGCCGATTGCGCGGGCCGCCGAGCACCTTCGCGCACGGCACGGGGTCTTGCTCGCCGGCGTACGTGGCTCCGGCGGGCATGTGCGAGAACGTGCGGTGCTTGATGATCGGATAGCTCGCGGTGTGCTCGATATCGCGGTCCGATCCGAACCCGAAGTGGTTGTTCTGAAGTTTCGACGAGGCATAGATCCAGCGGCGCTGGTTGCGACTGAACGGGCGTTCCTCGTCGTTGCCGGTGGTGACGTATTGGCGCAGTTCCGGTCCGGTTTCCTCGAGGAGGTAACGCAGATGGCCGACAATCGGGAAATTCCGCAGAACGGCGTGCCGCCGCTGCAGCAGGTCGTACATGACCACCCCGGCCGCCGCGGCTGATGCCGCGCCGAGAGCGATACGTTTCTGGGGCATTGCGCGGCCTCCGTGTCGGTTGTCCGATGGTCTTGTTCGCACGATGCCATCGCGACTATCAGGGAATGAAGGGCCTTAAGTCCCCGGACGGGTCCCGAGCGCCGCTGGTCACGCCGCCGCCGACGGTCGAGCGACCATCGTGCTCAATCGCTGCGCGGCGAGTCGCGAGATGAGTTCGGGCATGCCGTCGCGCGTGGCGACGTCGAGGTCGCGCTGGCAGGACTGCACGGTCTCCAGGATTTCGCGCAGCGTGAGTAACGCGCCGAATCGGTCGTGCAGACCGATCACGACATCGACGAGCTCGCGGACCACGGCGGGGTGCTGGCAATCGACTGCGCTGCGCATGAGGCCGGGTGCCTTTCTTTTCGGTGTTCATTCGGGTGTTCGCCAGATCGCAGGGCGATCTTGAAAGCAGCCTGCTGCGGGCGGCACCACCCAAATAGGGACCGAAGACCCCAATGTTGTGGATTCCCGGCTCTAAGAGTGGTCGTTCGCCGCGAAATAGCTTGGGCGAAACCTGACTCATCGACACTGCGGTTGAGCCGGATTCGACAGGCACAGTCGCATTCCCATTTGGTGCAGAGATCAGAACGGAGGGGCTGACCCTTCCGCCCGGCTCCCGCGTGGCGATCACCGGCCCCAGCGGCGCCGGAAAGATGCACATCGGCGGCGTGGGGGTCGGTGACGTCCTGCTTCGCCAATTGCTCGACCGTGGTTCCGGACTCGTTGCGGCCGACCGAACGGTCGTCGTCGTCACGCATCAGCTTCCGCAATGGACCCGGGCCGACCACGTCATCGAGGTCAAACCCGGTGCCAGGGACCAGCTGACAGCGGCGTCAGCTCTCGTCGGCCTGTCGACGCAGGTACTTGCCGAAGTGCGGCACGGTGAAGCCGATCGTTCCGCGCTCGGCGGAGTAGATCAGCCCCTTCTTGATGAGACCGTCCCGCGCGGGTGACACCGAGGCCGGCTTGCGACCGAGATGCTTCGCGATGTTGGCCGTCGACACCGGGCCGTCGTCGCCCGAGAGATCGGCCATCGCCCGCATGTACTCGCGCTCAGCGGGCGTCGCACGCTCGTAGCGCGAACCGAAGAATCCGACCGCAAGTTCCTCTTCGGCTATCGGTGCCGCGACCTTGACGTCGCGCGCCGTGATCGGACTGTCGGCCGCTTCGTCCCACGTCGCCTTTCCGTACGCCTGCACGAAGAACGGGTAACCGTCGGCGGCCTGATAGAGCAGGTCGAGCGCCTCGTCGGTGAACTTCACGTCCTCGCGCTCGGCCGGCAGGATCAGAGCCTGGTCGAAGGACTTGCGATCAAGGCGATCGATGCGGTGATAGCTGAACAGGCGCTCCGAGTACGACTTCTGGGCCGACAGCAGGGCCGGCAGGTGCGGGAGTCCCGCACCGACGACGATGAGCGGCAGGCCGTTCTGGCTCAGTTCGTGGCAGGCACCGCAGATCGCGGACAGGTCGTCAGACCGGATGTCCTGCATCTCGTCGATGAAGATGCCGATCCCGACGCCGACGTCCTGTGCCAGGGATGCGGCATCCATGAGCAGTTCGACGAGGTCGATCTCGATGTCGCCGGAGTCGGCGCGGCCACTGACGGCCGGCACATCGATGCCCGGCTGCCACCGGTCGCGCAGCGCCTTGTCCGCCGACGCGCGCAAGGCGAACGACTTCAGGACACCGAGGAACTCGTCGACCCGCTCGGCGTCTCGATGTGTGCTCGCGACCGACCGGATCGCCATGTGCAGCGCCGACGACAGCGGGCGGCGAAGATCCTGATCGGGACGGGCTTCGATCTTCCCGGTACCCCAGCCCCGGGCGATTGCCGCCGAGCGAAGCTGGTTGAGCAGCACGGTCTTTCCGACGCCGCGCAGGCCGGTGAGGACGACCGAACGCTCCGGCCTCGACCGGGAGATTCGTTCGAGCACGACATCGAAGGCATCGAGCTGGCGGTCACGACCGGCAAGCTCCGGCGGGCGCTGTCCGGCGCCGGGGGCATAGGGATTCCGAACCGGGTCCATGGACCGAAGGTAAGTCGGCTCGAGGACAATATCGGCTTCTCTAGGGCGTGTCCTAGAGGTCGTTATTCATCCCTTAACTTGCCGCAACAGAATCGCCGCGCGCCCCTTCGGACAGGCGCCAGTACGCCAGCCGTTCGACCAGTTCGGGCAGGGCCTCCGGGGGCGTGCCGCTCAGGTCATCGCGACACATCTCGACGGTCTCCTCGATCACCTCCGCCGGAATACGCGGAAACTGCACCGACAGTCGCGTCACGGTCGACTCGATCAAGGCGTTCGTCATTCGTCCCTCCAGGTGGGTAACCAATCCTTACCCGGAGGGGACGAACGCCAAACGTCAGACTGCTTCCACCCGGGCCGGCACGTACTTGTGCCACGGGGTTCCCGCGATCGGATCCTGGTACCGCGTCGAGGTGAGGTCGTTCGGCGAGATACCCACTCCCGCACCGTCCGCGGCGGGAGTCACGTTGTCGACGCCGAGCCCGTTCGGCAGGGTGACGTGGCCGGACCGGAGGGTGTCGGTGATCTCCGCCGTCGTGACCGCGGAGCCGGCTTCGGTCGTCACGCGAACCGTCGAGCCGTTCTCGATGCCGAGGTTCTCGGCGTCCTCCGGACTGATGCGAAGCGATCCGCCGGCATCGCGGCGACGCCAGCCCGAGTCGCGAATGATCGTGTTCGCGGTGAACGCGCGGCGCTCACCCGCGGCCAGGACCAGCGGATACTCGGGGGTGGTCCAGCCTGGTTCCTCGTCCCGCAGCGCGTGCAGCTGAGCGACAAGCTCCGGGATGTGCACGCGGAACCGCCGGTCCGGATAGCGGACGTAGTGCCAGGTGTCCTCCCACTCGTCGACGGTGAACGTCACTCCCGACCGCTCATTGAGGACCGCCTCGAAGAGCTTCTCGCCTGGTTCCAGCCCATTCCCGGTGAAGCCTGCGTTCCGCACACCCTTCGGGTAGCTCGTGGCGCACATGTGGGACACACCCCAGAGCGCGGCGGCACCGCGCATCTTCGGCGGCAGCGTCTCGCCGAGCGTCTCGTACAGCACGTGCGAAGCGACCTTCAGGAGACTGGGGTCGGCCATTCCTGCTGAGAAGAACGCGACCGCGAACGCCGATCGGCCGGCGTGGGCAGCGGACCGCAGACGCTTGATCGTGGCATCGGGAACAACCTTCAGCTCCCGCATGAGCCGCGCGTAGATCTCCGGCTCGGCCAGCGTTCCAGACAGCGGGTCGAGGATCGGCGCACGCAGCTGGAAGCTGTTGTGCGGGAATTCGAAGTTGAAGAACGTTGCTTCCGGCTTCTCGAACTGGCTGCTCGCCGGCAGGACGTAGTGCGCACGACGTGCGGTTTCGGTGAACGCGACATCGACCACGACAACCAGATCGAGGGCGTCGAGCGCGGCCTTCATCCGCGTGGACTCGGCGAGCGAGTGGGCGGGGTTCGAGCTGTCAATCCACATGCAGCGGAAGCGATCCGGATGGTCGGTCAGGATCTCGTCGGGAATCGAGTTGGCGGGCATGAGTCCGCCGATGATGCGCGCGCCCGTGACCGGCGTGGTTCGCGAGCCGGAACCGCCGGTCGAGACGGATACCGACGGTGCCGGCATCCGGCGCAGAATCTCGGCGAAGGCGGTGTTAGTGATCGAGCCCGCGCCCCGAGTCGCCAGCGCCGTGAGTCCGGAAACCGCCACTGCACCGTTGTGCATCGCCGACGCGATTGCCTTCTGCTTGATGAGGTCGACTCGCGAGGGCTGCTTCTTCGGCCGCGGCGCGCCACCGGCGGCGAGCGGTGCGAACGACGAATGCATGCCCATCGTTCCCTTGCGGGCGAAATTGCCGGTCAGAATCCACAGGAATTTCTGCAGGTAGGACGACAGCGTGCTGTGCGGTGCCTGCTGAATCCCGAGGTCCTCATAGGTCGCGACGGTGTCGGACTCGGCAATCCGGCGTGCAGCCTGACGGATCAAGTCGGCGTCGACGCCACATCGCTCGGCGAACACCTCGACGTCGACGGCGCGAAATGCGTCCAGAACGGGTTCGGCATCGACGGTGTGCTCGGCAATGAACGCGTGGTTGACCAGATCCTCTTGGATCAGGACGGCAACCATCGCGGCGAGACACCACGCGTCGGTCCCGGGACGGACTTGGAGGTGAATGTCCGCGAGGTCGGCGGTCTCAGTACGGCGCGGATCGAGCACGATCATCGTCCGGTTGGGATCGGCGGCGATCTCCTTGAGCACCGGCCGCGACCGCGGGAAACTGTGCGACTGCCAGGGGTTCTTGCCGACGAACACGACGGTCTGCGCGTGTTCGAAGTCGCCTTTGGTGTGATTGCCGTACATCTTGCCGTCGACGAACATCTCGCCCGTCTTTTCCTGGGCAAGCGCGTTGCTGTAGTACTTCGAGCCGACCGCGGCCTGGAAGGCGGTCGCGTAGGTGCGCCCGAGGTGATTACCTTGGCCGCCGCCGCCATAGAACAGGATCTGCTGGCCTGGGATCGTCGAGATCTTCGCCGCGATCTCCGAAATTGCGGTGTCCCAGTCGATTTCCTCGTAGGTCCCGTCCGGGCGGCGGCGCAGCGGCGAGGTCAGCCGTTTGCCGCCGTTCTGATAGTGATCAAGCCGAAGCGCCTTCTCGCACTTGTAGCCCTGCGAGGAGGGATGGTTCTTGTCACCGCGAATCGTCTTGAACGTGCGACCTTCGAGTTCGACCGTGATGCCGCAGTTGCATTCACAGAGGATGCACGCGGTGACGTGCTCGTTCCTGGGGTTTACCATCGTGAGCTCCATCGCGTTATGACGAACGGTATAACGCGAAGATTAATGGGCCGCGAGCTGCGACGTCAAGAACCGCTCGACGCGGTCGAGCGCGTCCGTCGACTTCTGGGCCTGGCAGACAAGGAGAGCGCCCTCGATCGCCGAAACCGCCGCCGAGGCGGCATCTTCGGCCTGCCCGACCGGATATCCGGCCTGCCATAACGCGGCCGACAAGGCGCGTTGCCACATGACGAAGGCCTCACCCGCCGCCGTCGCCGCGCCCGCTGATTCCGCACCCGCGAGAGCACCCGCAGCGATCGGGCATCCGTACTCGAAATCGCTGGCCACGAGCCGTTTTCGGAAGTAGTCGACGATTTTCGCGAGCGCCTCGGTCGGTCCGCGTTCGGCACAGAGACGGTTGATCACAGCGGTCATGAGACGTCCGGCGGCAAGCGTCGATTCCTCCGCCAGCTGGGACTTTCCACCCGGGAAGTAGTGGTACACCGAACCCCGCGGCCCGCCCGAACGTTCGATGACATCGGCGATCGAGGTGCCGGCCACGCCACGCTCAGCGAACATCTCGATGGCCCCCGCGATGATCCGATCTCGTGCGTCCATACCGATAAGTCTATGTCATTTGGTATATCCGCTGGTCGCCTATCTTTTCGAATCGGCCGCACACCTCCGCGCGAGGTGAGAAATTCTGGGCATGTCGATTCGCGCCGCGCTTGCCTTGCTTGGCGCTGCGCTGCTGGTGAGCGGCTGCGGATCGGGAGATTCTTCCAATGTCTCCGCCACGACGTCGGGCGAGTCCGCGCCCACCGGCGTACTGAAGATCAGCACCGTCGACGCGCACGGCAAGCCGGTCGCCAGCGTCGAGGTCGAGATCGAGCGCGCGCTCGACTGCGACATGACGCGCAAGGCGATCTCGCCGGGCACCTCGTTCACCAATCACTTCAGCGGGACCACCGACAAGGCCGGAAAGGTCGAGCTCAAGGAACTGCCGCTCGGCTGCTACAACATCAGCGTCGACGATCCGGCGGGTGGGCAGCTGGCCGCGGGAAGCCCGCACGCGGCATTCCTCACCGACGTCGAACCCAAGCAATCACTCGAGCTGAAGTTCGGGTCGTCGGGTCATGGCTCGGGTGGCGAATGCGACCCGAAAGAGATCTCCGAAGATCTCGACATTCCCGACGAGCAGAAGAACGCTCAGGCGACGATCGTCGAGTGCGAGCCGAACTGGTCGATCATCAGCTGGGACGTCCCGGGCGACTCACAGCGAGCGGTTCGTGTGTTCGGCGACAAGTGGGTCACCTACGTGAAGTTCCCAACGGACCGGTGCTGGCAGCAGGCCAGGCACGACGGAGCTCCGAAATCCTTCCAGAAATACTTCCAGTCCTGCTGACGAGCCACCACCCGGCGATGCCCGCGACGAGGCTCAGCGCGATTGCCGGGACTGGATGGCCCGCCAGGGGATCGAGGATCTGCCAGTGCACCAGGTAGATGTACAGCGAGGCACCGGCGAGGACGCTCAGCACTGGGATCACGAACGCCGGCACGCGCACGGTCGGAAGCCAGATGAGCAACACGATTCCGCCGAGAACGATCAGATCGCGCTGCGTCGTGGTGAAGTAGCCCATCGTCGATACGGTCGCTGCAACGGTCACGACCAGGCGCATCTGGTTGGACACCGCCTTCGCCGCCGCCCAACCGATGACGAAGAAGAACGTCGCATGCAGCGTCGACCAGCGCTGATCGCCGGAGTGAAAACCCAACGCGTCGAAGCGCACGAGCAATGCGACGGCCAGGACGCTCAGTGCGAAACCCATCGGGAAGTGGCGTTCGAGGCGATCCGCCTGTGGAATCGCGACCACCGCCGTGGCGAGCAGCAGAATCTGCACGATGATCTCGATGAACCACAGATGACCCTGCGTAGGTCCGTCCGGTCCGAGGAGCTTCTGCATCAGCAGAAGGTTCGTCACGCCGTAATAGTGGGTTCCGGCGACCATGACGACACCGATCCACAGGATGCTCGGCACCGCGATTCCGACGACCGTCGACAGCGCATGCCGCACTCGTTCGACCCGACTCTTCCCGGTGAGCACGAAGCGCGCGAAGTTGAAGCCCGCCACCGAGAGCAGCACGTGCGCGCCGCCCCACAGCGCGAACAATCCCGCGTGCGACCCGACGACGAGAACGATCGCGACCGCGCGCAGCACCAGACTCGTCTCGACTGAGCGCAGACCAGACCGCCGCGCCGCCGGACGGAGACTGCCGACCGGAGTCGTGTGCCAATTCGGCGGCAGATGCCCCAGAAGACGCTCGAGGCGTACCGACATCGTGACGTAAGACAGCGAGTCACCACCGAGGTCGACGAACGTGCTCGACGCCGAAACCTCATCGCGGGCAATCCCGACCACGTCGGCGAACAGCGCCTGCACGTCGGAGATATCCGCCAAACCGGCGCCCAGCATCCGGATCGTCGGGTAGTCCGGCTTGCCGGACGGCAGCCGCGGAATCGCGTCGACCGCGCATTCTTTGATCGCGCTGCGCGGCAGACCCGAGATCGCCGCCACTCGCCCGATCACCCCGGTGTCGCCTTCGACCGCAACGACGAGCGTGCCGTCCGATTCCGCGCAGCACGCCGTGATGCCGTCTTGGGCGAGTTCGGACTCGATGCGCTGCAGGTCGATCCGCAGGCCGAAGATCTTCGCGAACCGCGACTTCCGGCCGATGATCTCGACCAGGCCACCCTTGGTGAACCGGGCGAGATCGCCGGTGCGGAGCCGGTCAACGGTGCGACCCAGACCGAGGTCGGAGCCGCGTTCGGCGTAGCCCATCATGACGTTCGGGCCCGAGTAGATCAGTTCGCCCGAGTCGTCGATGTCGAAGTGCCCGCCGGGCACCGCGACGCCGATGCTGCCGGGATGGTCGACGGCGAGGTCCGGAGGCAGATAGCCCATGCGGGCCGTCGCTTCGGTGGCGCCGTACATGACGTAGAGATCCCAGCCGCGGCGCTGGCCGAGTTCGGCGAAGTGCCGGACTCGATCCGGCCCGAGACGCCCGCCGGCCTGCGTGACGTACCGCAGCGACGGCAGTTCCATCTCGTCGAAGCCGGTGCGATCGAGCAGGTCGAACGTGTGCGGTACACCCGCGAACGACGTGCAGCCCCACCTCCGGAACTCGTCCCAGAACTCCCGGTCGACCACCGAGTGCTCGTTGAGCACGATCGACGCACCGGCAAGGAGATGGCTATGGAGCACCGAGAGGCCGTAGCAGTAGTACGGCGGCAGGGTCGTGATCGCGCGATCGCGGCTGGTCAGATGCAGGTAGCCGGCGATCGAGGCCGCGTTGGACAGCAGGTTCCGGTACGACAAGCGCACGAGTTTGGGCGATCCCGTAGAACCCGACGTGCTGAGGAGCAACGCGAGGTCTGGGTGCAGGTCGTGGGCGGTCGTGCGGCGGATCTCAGTGGTCGCCCATTTCCCGTTTCGGCTCGCGATCACGACGTCCGGATCGTAAGTAGCCACGACGTCCTGATTGTTCGAGCCCGCCAGCAGCACGACATTGCCGGCCGAGAGCGCACCGAGGTAGTTGACGATTCCGTCGATGTCGTTCTCGGCCTCGATCAGTACAAGTCGTCGCTCGGTCCCGAGCCGGTCGGCAACCTCGTTGACGCGATCCGCCAGTGCTCGATAGGTCAGTTCGGCACCACCGCCGATGAGCGCGGACTGCCCTTCGAACTGCGCCAAGCGTGCCGCCAGCTCACCAGGGTTGGTTAGGCTACGCACACTTCTCAGGCTAGCGGGTTTGGACAGGTTTACCTAACCCTGTGTCGTAAGCCATCGACTTCGATGGCCAACTCCCCTGGCAGGGCAATACCCCAAGGGGGTATAGTTGCCGGTATGGCAACCACCGAATACCAGGTCACCGGAATGAGCTGCGGCCACTGCGAGGCCTCGGTCCGCGAGGAACTGAGCAAGATCGGCTCCATCCAGCAGATCGACGTCAGCGCGAAGACGGGAAAGCTCGTCATCACCGCATCCGAGCCGGTCGCCGACGCCGACGTTCTCGCCGCTGTCGACGAAGCCGGCTACCAGGCGGTTCGAGTCGGATGACCAGAACCGAAGCGCCCGCTGCTCTCGAACTCGAGATCGGTGGAATGACGTGCGCTTCGTGTGCCGCGCGCATCGAACGCAAGCTCAACAAACTCGAAGGCGTCTCGGCGACCGTCAACTACGCGACCGAGAAGGCCCAGGTCATCGGAAATCTGCCCGCCGAACTTCTCATTGCGGAAGTCGAGAAGGCCGGTTACACGGCCTCTCTGCCGCGCAAGGACGAGGCCCCGGACACCGAGTTGACGATGCTCCGGCTCCGGCTCATCGTCGCGACCGTCCTGGCCATCCCGGTCATCGCCGTGTCCATGATCATGGCGCTTCAGTTCCCCGGCTGGGAATGGACGGCCTTCGCGCTGGCGACCCCCGTCGTGTGGTGGTCGGGCTGGCCGTTCCACCACGCCGCGTGGACCAACCTCCGCCACGGCGCGTCGACGATGGACACGCTCATCTCCGTCGGCACGGGAGCGTCCTGGCTGTGGTCCCTCTACGTTCTCACCACCGGCGGTGGACACATCTACCTCGAAGTCGCCGCCGGCGTGACGATGTTCGTTCTCGGTGGCCGCTACTTCGAGAAGCGCTCGAAGCGCCAGGCCGGGGCCGCGCTGCGCGCCCTGCTCCAACTCGGGGCGAAGGATGTCTCGGTCCTGCGGGACGGCGTCGAAGAACGGATTCCCACGGACCGCCTGCGGGTCGGCGATGAGTTCATCGTTCGTCCGGGCGAGAAGATCGCCACGGACGGAATCGTGCTCAGCGGTTCGTCGGCGGTCGACCTCGCGATGCTGACGGGCGAATCCGTTCCGGTCGACGTCACCGTCGGTGACTCGGTCACCGGTGCGACCATCAACGCAGGTGGGCGCCTCATTGTGCGCGCCACGCGGGTCGGCAGCGACACGCAGCTCGCCCAGATCGCCAAGCTCGTCGAAGACGCGCAGTCTGGAAAGGCCGGCGTCCAGCGGCTCGCCGATCGCATCTCCGGCGTCTTCGTACCCGTCGTCATCGGCATCGCGCTCGTCGTCTTGGCCGGCTGGCTACTGACGGGCCACTCGGCGAACGACGCCTTCACCGCAGCCGTTGCCGTGCTGATCATCGCGTGCCCGTGCGCCCTCGGTCTCGCCACACCGACCGCACTCTTGGTCGGGACGGGTCGCGGCGCGCGCTTGGGAATCCTCATCAAGGGACCCGAGGTCCTGGAATCCACCCGCCGGGTCGACACCATCGTGCTCGACAAGACTGGCACCGTCACGACCGGCCGCATGGAGCTTGTCGACGTCATCCCGGTTGCGGGGATCGAGCGCGACGAAGTGCTCCGGATTGCCGCGGCCGTCGAAAACGCGTCCGAACACCCGGTCGCGATGGCGATCGCGCGCGCCGTTCCCGAGCTTCCGGCCGTCGAAAGCTTCGAGAACGTCGAAGGCCTGGGTGTCACCGGTGTCGTCGAGGGCCACGCCGTCGTCGTCGGGCGCGAAGCACTGCTCGCCGATTACGGGGTCACCATCGATCCGACGCTCCGCGCTGCTGTGCAGAACGCACAAGATCGGGGTCGAACGGCGGTTCTCGCCGCGTGGGACGGTGCGGCCAAGGGCGCTCTCGTCGTCGCGGATACCGTCAAACCGACGAGCCGCGAAGCGATCGCGCAGTTCAAGGCCCTCGGTCTCACGCCCATCCTGCTCACCGGGGACAACGAGCGAGTTGCCCAGGAGATCGCTCGCGAGGTCGGGATCGACCTGGTCATCGCCGAGGTGCTCCCGCAGGACAAGACGGACGTCATCGCCCGGCTTCAAGGCGACGGCAAGGTTGTCGCGATGGTCGGCGACGGGGTCAACGACGCCGCTGCGCTCGCTCAAGCCGATCTCGGCCTCGCGATGGGGACCGGCACCGACGTCGCGATCGAAGCCGCGGACCTCACGCTCGTCCGCGGTGATCTCCGCAGCGCAGCCGATGCGATTCGACTCTCGCGCCGAACCCTCGGCACGATCAAGGTGAACCTCTTCTGGGCGTTCGCCTACAACGTGGCCGCGATTCCGCTGGCGGCAACGGGCCTGCTCAACCCGATGATCGCGGGAGCGGCGATGGCGTCCTCGAGCGTCTTCGTCGTGGGCAACAGCCTGCGGCTGCGCCGGTTCACGTAGTCCAGTCGACGCCGGCGGCCATCTCGAGAAGCCGCTCGCGTCGATCCGGGTTGGTCTCGCCGATCCAGCTGATGAGGCCCAGAACATGTGCCCGGAAGTCCGCGTGACCTCCGCGGTTCTGCACGGAGGCTCCGGTTCGAGCGGCGTTGTGAAGGATCGCGCGCACCTTGTCGTAGCTGTCCCGCGGAACCTGCGGGCGGTCATTGACGGTCAACCCGGCGAGAATCTGCCGTTGGTGGCTTCGCCGAATGAGCGTCTTTTGGCGGTTCACGAACAGACCTTCGGCCGCGACGATGCGCTCGACCGAGCTGACGATCGAGACCGCATTGATGTCAGAACCACCGGAAAAGGCCAGGTCATCGGCATAGCGCGTATAGGTCATCCCCACGCGACGCGCGAAACCGGAGAGCCTCCGATCGAGACCGCGCGCCGCGAGGTTGCCGAGTTTCGGCGACGTCGGCGCGCCCTGCGGCAGATGCGGAACCCGAAGGAACGTTCGTTGCTCGTGGTCCAGACCCCGCAGAGCCGCGATCGACGAGGCGTTCGTACTCAACCCCGCCAGCGATCGTGACACCACGTCCGAATAGCCCATGGCCTCGAAGATCGCGCGGACGCGCGGCTCGCCGATGCTCGAGAAGTAGTTCTTCAGATCCATGCGGATCAGGAGTCCGGCACCGCTGTGCGGAGCCGAGAACGTGGCCGGGTTGCGCCCCGGTTCGAAGCCGTGGCATGCGCTGTGGACCGGCAAGCACGCCAATATCCGCCGATTGATGGTCCGCTGAATCTCCCGCAAACGCGGCTTGGGCGCTTCGACCAAGCGACGCCCGGAACGCTTGGGCAGCTGCCGATACCGGTAGTGCGTCAGCGGGCCGGCGGCGGTCCGCAACCAACCCCCGCAGTCGGCGAACCAGTCGAGCTCGCCCGGCGTCAGGTTCAGAAACTGGGCAACCGCCGCGAGATCCGGCAGCTCCGGAACGCCAAATCGCAAGGGTTTGGCGAGCGGAGGGTTGAGGTCGATCTCCCAGCGGAGAGAGCGCAGCTGGGCCACCAGAGTCGGGTACGGCTCAATCGGCTCGAGCGGAACCCGGTCGAGGATCGTCGACGCCAACGACTCGGCCAGACCTGCTTCGACGAAACCGGCGAAAACCTCGGCCAAGTTCTCCCGCCGCCACGCAAGCTCGCTTCGGCCGAACGCGCGCGCCATCGCCTGCGCATTCGGGAGAGACAGGCGGCCCTGCATCAGCGGGTGACGCGCGACGGTGGCCGACGACCTGCTCTTGTCTTCGTCGCCGGGCCGCACGCGGAGCGTGCCCAGCGGCTTCGGACGCTGTTGCCAACTAACTCGACGCACCCAGGGGTTACCCCTGAGACAGACCTTCTCGGTCCTCGCTCACCGCGCCACCGTCGCACAGAGCCGAGAGTAACCGATCAGCAAACCGGGCGTGCCGGCCCTAGGGCAACGCCATTACCGCGGCACGCGTACGAACTTCGTCACCGACCGCAAACGCGATCTGGAGCGTGCCGTCGGTTTCCAGTTCAGTCCAGATGCGGACGTCCTCGCCGGAGGTGATGGGCTTGTTGTACTCGATGACGTACCGGTGCGGAACGCTCGTGATGTCGCTGTGGCCGGCGGTCACCTCGTGGATGCCCTGCCAATAGGCCGAGTTCGTGACGTGCTTCCACATGTCGATATCGGTGCGGCGCACGTGGAACTTGATGGACGACTGCTTAGCGACCGGGTTGGAGAGCCACGACTTCCACTTGAGCCGGTGTTCGGAGGTCGTGTCTCCGATGGTGTTGATGAACTCGTCCGACATGCGGGCCGGAGCCTGAGTGTTCAGGTTCATGCAGATCCAGAACGCCTCGGTCTCGACGAGAGCACCGTCAGCCCCATCGAGCCGGATGCGCATCGAGCACCAGCGACTCGACAGCGCGGCGCACCACCGGCGCGCGCGCAGCTTGTCGGGCCACTTGACCGGCTTGATCACGTCGATGACCGTCCGGCGGACGATCCAGTGCGGATGCGAAGAGTCCATTTCGTTGGCGATCAGATGCTGGAACCCGGCTTCTTGCAGGTAGCGGGCGATCCCATCGGGACGAACATGGTCGCTTTCATCGAGGTCACTCGACAGAACCGGGAGCGTCGTTTCGAAGATGTGTCCAGATGACGGCACCGGCATCATGGTCGAGGACTTCCACATAGGTGAACTCCCTACGTTGGCGGGTTTGCCCCATCTTCGAGCATCTCGGGGCGATACCTGGCGTAGTACGCCTGCATGTCGGGCGCTTCTTTTTCGCGTCGTCGCTGATCCACGAGGTCGCCGTCCATGCCGTGCTTGTTGAGGCGGTACCGACGATAGACCGGATTCAGTGCGATCGCGAAGTAGACGAAGGGCAGGGCCAACGGCATCGTCATGATGAGTTTCGTCACGATGTCCGTTGGAAGCAGGTAAACCGGCGCCAGCACGAGCACCACCGGGGTCGTCACGCGGACGACGAAGCGCGTCGCCGCACCCTTGCTGATGAGGTCGTTGCGAACCCATTCATGCAGTTCAGGAGGCAGAACCGCACCCATGCAGTACCGCAGGTACTGCCAAACGTTCGGTTTCTTGATGCCTGTCACCCGACCATTGTCTCAGGAATGACTACTGCGGCGGAGGCGGAGGGAACGGCGGCTGGTTCCCGGGAGGCTGGTTTCCGGGCGGCTGCTGCGGCGGGTACTGCTGGTAGGGCGGCTGACTTCCCGGCGGCTGCTGCGGCGGGTACGGCGGGTACGGAGGCTGGTTCGGGTACTGCGGATATGCGGCCTGTGGTCCGACATCGGCAGGTGAAATGGGGCCCTGGGTCAGAGTCCGGAAGGCAAACGAGGACGCGATGATCACCATCGGCATCGTGACCAGCAGACCGAGTCCGCACGGGATCGCGCCCACGATGAGAAGTCCGACGTTCGCGAGCGCCAGCAGCAACAGCGGACCGACGTTCGTTCTGATCAGCTGATAGCTCGCGCGCACTGCCGAAACCGGATCCAGTTGTTTGTCCAGCGCGAACGGAATCGTGAAGTACGTCAGGAACATCACGACCGCGAACGCGACAAACGCGACGAGCCCGAACAACAGCAGAATGACGATGCTGCCCATCGCAACGGCGAGCGCGCTGCCCACGACGAAGATCAACCACGGGATGACACCGCCGAGCACCGTCGCCAGCAGAGCGGCACCGAGCACACGGGGCCAGTTGTCGATCTTGAAGAAGTCGGCGAACTCCGGCTTCTGGCCGTCGAGTTCGAAGAGCGCCCCCCGGAACGACGCCACCTGGAAGACCGCGGCGATCGCCATCCCGATCAGCGTGAACACCAGGCTCACGACGTACGGGACGTTGGAACTGATGGTGTTGTCGATGATGAGGACGACGGCGTAGGCAACGACCAGGAGAATCCACCACAACGGGTTTGCGGCGAACTTTTTCCAGCTGTAGACGATCGCGGCTGAGGTGTCGACGGTGGGCGTTTGCTGCCAACCCGAATTCGGGGATGGTGGATAGTTCATGATCATTCCTCCCGCTTACTTCTCTACCATCACCGAGAGCAACTCGTATGCCACATGAGCTGCAGCGATACCGGTGATTTCCGCGTGGTCGTAGGCCGGTGAGACCTCGACGATGTCGGCGCCGACGATGTTCAGCCCCTGTAAGGCTCGAATGGTGTTCAGCAATTCACGCGACGTCAGGCCACCGGCCTCCGGAGTACCCGTTCCGGGAGCATGCGCGGGGTCGAGAACGTCGATGTCGACCGAGATGTAGACCGGGCCGCCGGCCAGCCGCTTCATCATGCGCTCGATGACGCTCTTGAGTCCGTCGACCTGGTAGTCGTCGGAGCGAATGACCTGGAATCCGAGGATGCCGTCCTCTTCGAGATCGGCCTTGCTGTACAGCGGACCGCGAATGCCCATGTGCTGCGACCGCTCCATGTCGATGAGCCCCTCTTCGCTCGCGCGCCGAAACGGCGTGCCGTGCGTGTAGGCCGCGCCGAAGTACGTGTCCCACGTATCGAGATGGGCGTCGAAATGCAGAACCGCCACCGGACCGTGGTCGCGTGCGATCGATCGCAGGATCGGCAGTGCGATCGTGTGATCGCCGCCGAGAGTGAGCACCTTCGACCCGTGTTTGCGCAGCTGGGTGACCTCGGAGTCGATCGTCTCGATCGCCTCTGTGATGTTGAATGGATTGACCGCAAGATCGCCGGCGTCGACGACCTGCTGCTCGCCGAACGGGAACACGTCGAGCGTCGAGTTGTACGGCCGCAGCAACTTCGACGACGCGCGGATATGACCCGGGCCGAACCTCGCACCGGGGCGGTAGGTGGTTCCGGAGTCGAACGGCACGCCCAGGACTGTGATGTCGGGGTCGGTCGCCTGGTCCAGGCGCGGCAACCGTGCGAAGGTCGTCGGCTCGGCAAACCGCGGAACGCGGATGGCGTCCACCGGACCGATGGTCTCGCGACCGTCCGGACGCGCGCCCCTGATGAATCCCTCGTGAGTCATGTCGCGGACGCCTCCACTTGGTGGTTTCCTGATCTCAACACTACTTTCGTGCGAGGCCTCATGCTGACCGTCGCGTTGTACCAAGGACCTGAATCCTCCGGCGTCCCAGCCAACCTCGCGGCGATCGACGCTGCCGCGGCGCGTGCTGCAGCGGCTGGGGCCCGCATTCTCGTCACGCCGGAAATGTCGACGACCGGCTACAACATCGGCGGGTTGATCACTGAGCACGCCGAACCTGCGGACGGTCCGATACATCAGGAAGTCGCTGGAATCGCCCGGCGGAACGGGATCGCGGTTGTCTACGGCTTCCCGGAGTCGAACGGTGATCGATTGCCCTACAACAGCATTCAGGCTGTTGATGGGAGCGGCCAAGAGCTCGCCACCTACCGCAAAACCCACCTCTTCGGGTCCGACCGCACCTACTTCACGCCCGGCGACCGCTGGATCGCACAGTTCGACCTCGACGGCGTCCGCTGCGGCCTCCTCGTCTGCTACGACGTCGAGTTTCCGGAAAACGTTCGGGCACATGCCGACTCGGGGACTGAGCTCCTCCTGGTCCCGACCGGACTCATGGACCCGTATGGCCACGTCGCCACACACATGGTGCCGACGCGCGCGTACGAGAGTCAGCTGTTCGTCGCGTACGTCAATCGAGTCGGGACCGAAGGCGAGCTCACGTATTGCGGCCTGAGCTGCGCCATTGCGCCCGACGGGACCGAACTCGCGCGGGCCGGTCGCGGCGAGGAGCTCGTCGTCGTCGACATCGATCCTGGCGAGCTGGCGAAGTCCCGCGCCATCAATACGCACTTGGACGACCGCCGACGAGACCTCTACCGGAGAATCCGATGACTCAGCCGGTAGCTCCCCACACTGGCACTCCGGAACCGGGCAAACCGCTCACGATGTTCGGCCCCGACTTCCCCTTCGCCTACGACGACTACGTGCGCAATCCAGTGGGACTGGGCGCGATCCCGCACGACGTCCATGGCACCGAGATCGCGATCGTCGGCGGTGGGGTCGCCGGCATCGTCGCGGCGTACGAACTCATGAAGATGGGCTTTCGCCCCGTCGTGTACGAAGCCGACCAGATCGGCGGGCGGATGCGTTCGGCTCCCTTCGAGCAGGCTCCCGGAGCGATCGCCGAACTCGGCGCCATGCGGTTCCCACCGTCGTCGACGACGCTGTGGGAGTACTTCGACAAGGTCGCTATCGAGACGTTCCCCTTCCCGAATCCACTGGCCGAGGCAACGCCGAGCACGGTCGTCGACCTCAAGGGCGAGACGTATTACGCCCGGACGCTCGACGATCTGCCCGCCGTGTTCCGGCAGGTCGCCGATGCCTGGCGACAGACCCTCGAAGACAGCGCCGACCTGCACGCGATCCAGACCGCGATCCGCGAACGCGACGTCCCCACGCTGAAGTTTCTGTGGGACAAACTCATTCGCGAGCTCGACGATCAGACTTTCTACGGCTTTCTAGCCGCTTCCAAACACTTCCCTACATTCAGCATGAGAGAGATCTTCGGCAAGGTCGGGTTCGGCACGGGCGGTTGGGACACCGACTACCCGAGCTCGATGCTCGAGATCTTGCGCATCGTCCTGACCGAGGCGGACGACAACCACCGCGGCGTCATCGGCGGCTCACAGCAGCTGCCGCTTCGGCTGTGGAAACGCACACCGCGCCGGTTCGTGTACTGGCCGGACGGGACGTCGCTCGAATCGCTGCACGAGGGAAAACCACGCCCCGCGGTCACCAGCATTCGGCGCACGCATCCGCGGAACTACACGATCGTCGACTCGTCCGGCGAGATCCGGACCTATCCGGCGGTCATCGTCACTGCACAGTCGTGGATGCTGCTCAACAACATCCACTGCGACGACGACCTGTTCCCGGCCGACCTATGGGCCGCGATCGAGCAGACCCACTACATGGGTTCGTCGAAAGTCTTCGTACTGGTCGACCGCCCGTTCTGGAAGGACAAGGTCGCGGGCGGGCGCGATTCGATGTCCATGACGCTCACCGACCGAATGAGCCGGGGCACGTACCTGCTCGGCCATGGTGATGGGCCGGCGGTCATGTGCCTGTCCTATACGTGGGAGGACGACTCCCGGAAGATCGTGCCGCTCGACGCCAACGAACGGATGGAGCTCATGCTCAAGTCGCTCCGCGCGATCTATCCGAACGTCGACATTCGCAGCCACATCATCGGGACCCCGAAGACCATTTCCTGGGAGACGGAACGGCACTTCATGGGTGCGTTCAAGGCCAATCTGCCGGGCCACTATCGCTACCAGGAACGGCTCTACACGCACTTCATGCAGCGCGACCTCAGCGCCCGGCATCGCGGGATCTACCTCGCCGGGGACGACATCTCGTGGACTGCCGGGTGGGCCGAAGGCGCCATCACCACCGCGCTCAACGCCGTGTGGGGCGTGATGAATCAGTTCGACGGGCAGACCTCTCCCGAGAACCCCGGACCGGGTGACCTCTTCGACGACATCGCTCCGCTACGCCTTTCTGACGAGATCTAGCACGGACCGTAGACAGCAGCAGATTCACCTGTGAACCCCTGGGACACCAACCGGGGACACCATTTCGTGACCTTGCCGGGTCAGCGTCCCGAAATCGCGTCTCCGCAGGTCAAAGGTGGGTCATCAACCTGGGTCAGAGATCGGATACGTCTTGGTGGCGAAGTACCAGAGGTCGAGCGCATTCCGTTCCGACATCATGAAATTCTCGGCCTGCACGTCGATCGTCACGATCGAGTAGCCGCTGCGGTATCGAATCTGGACACGATTCGGCTGGCCCGGAAACGGTAGCGAGCGAACGACCGCCGCGTCGCTGACACCGACAATGCGCCTCTCCTGACCAAAGAGGTCCGAATGCTGACGCGTCTCGTCGATGACCCGCTCGGCCGACCGCTCATCGGCACAGCCAAACGCCGAAGCGGTGACATAGAGGCCAGCCGTCGACAGCGTGTAAACCGGGCCGGGACTATCGACCCGACGACAACTCGCGATGAACCACGCCAACTCACTGTCGATGCGCTGCCGCGGGACGGCCGCAGCGATCGTCATCGGCCCGGAGTCACGAACCCCAAGATCGACTTTCGGCACGTACGACAGCAGAGGCTCGGCACCCTGCTCGCGCATTCCGGCATTGAGGGTGGTCCAGGCGCGGTCCGACGCCGACGGCCAGGTGCCGACGACGTAACAGCCGACCGCCACAACGGCCAGCGAGGCCGCGACCGCTGCCCGCTTCACCCGCGGCGGCCAACTCCCCGCATCCGGCTGCCGGACGAGGAATGGTCGCTCGACAAACAGCCACGAGAGCACCGCGAGTGCCGTCGAAATCGCCAGCGTCACGGACGCTAGTCCCAGCAACGTCGAGAACGGACCCCACGAATCGAACCAATGACCACGGTTCTCGATGTGGATGAGCGGCTCGTGAATGAGGTAGATCCCGAAGCTGACCCAGCCGATGAGGCGCAATGGAAGCCACTCGAACGGGCGGCGCAGCGCTGGGTGACCGAACGCGACGACATAGACGCCGATGGCGATCAGCAACCCGAACGCCGGGCGGTAGTAGACCTGTTCTGCCGGATCTCGGCTGAGCCAGGCCAGCTCCACCAGGCCCGCACAGACGGCAGCGAGCGCGATCGTCGACCACACGAACGACCCGATGAACCGGCCAGACGTGCCGTTGACCTGGACCCTTGCCAGGACGACACCGAGACCGAAGGTCAGCAGGAACGCGGGCAGGCTGTTGACGAACATCCCGGTGAACCAGGAGTCGAAGTCGGAGTTGAGACCGCTCCACAGCAGCGTCGTGGGGTCGCTGTGCTTGACCGCCGCCGAGATAACCGAGTCCATCGACGTCGACCACAGCCAGATCCAGCCGATCGAGGCGGCGCCGAAGAGCACCAGCGACAGCCACCACCGGCGGCCGAGGAAGGCCACAACAAGAACGGGTAGGACGGCGTACCAGGTCATCTCGATCGTCAACGTCCACCAGGGGAAGCTGTTGAAGTTGAAGTCCGAGTACGCGATCGGCACGTAGCCGTGCAGGAAGAGCAGGTGTGCGCCGATGTTGATCAGCCCGGTCGTCCCGGTGAGCATCTGTTCGGGAGTCTCGTCGAGGAACCCGAAGATTGCCAGCACGAGGAAGAAGCACAGGTAATAGGCGGGCACGATCCGCAGAAGTCGGCGCCGCCAGAACTGTCGCAGGCTCGGTCCCGGCGTTCCGCGCTGCCGGGCGACGAACCACGGCCGGGCCAGCAGGAAGCCGCTGAGCACGAAGAACAGGTCGACTCCGAGGTATGCCCGAGCAAAGATGAACCCGACGTCGAATCCGAGTATGCGCAGCTCACCGTGGGCAACGGCGACGCCGAGGCAGTGGTAGACCAGCACGGACAAGACCGCGACGGCACGCAATCCGTCGAGATACGGCTCATTGCCAGATCTCGCAGCGGAAATACCCAGGAATGAACCCACGCGGTCGCGCGCCGTCTCGACAGGTCTGTCGAGCGGCGCCGTAGGCGCGAGCGTGAGTGTCATGTTCTTCCCGTCAGTCCGCGAACTATCAGCGAATCTAGATCAATCGCGAGAGAGCCGGATAAAGCGCGGCCGTTCAGCCGTCGCAGCAGCAACCGTCGCAGTCGCAGTCGCAGCCACTGCAGACCGGCGGCTTCCGCTTTCCACTGCACGGCGCGGTGTGTTCGAAGCAGCAGGCATAACCTGTGCAATACCCGCTGAGGATCACGATGACGCCGTCGCTCAGACTCGGACGTCGGACCGGTTCCTGCGCCGACGCCACGGCTCGGTTCGTTCCGTGCACGAGGATCGTCGACACCGGCTCCGGATCGGCCAAGGTCAGGAGCGCAGTAGCGCTTCGCACCTGGTCACGCGCATGCCCGAGCAGGTCATCGATCTCGGTCAACGGCGTGCCCGTCGCGTCGATCGGATTGAACGCGCCGCGTCGACGATCGATCTCGAGGTCCGCGACCGCGTCGCTCAAGTGCGCGATCCGGCCGATCGATCGCCCGATAGTGCGCAGCGGGGCCACGTTTTCCGGCCGGTCGGCGAGGACGGCAGTGTGGGCGTACAACTCGCCGGCGCAGAACTCGGCCGGCCAGGTGACCTCATCGAGAGCGATGCCTGAGCATTCGCGTGCCTTCTGCGAGGCGATCGCGGTCCACAACGGTTGAACATCGAGTCCGATGCGATTCCCGCGCTCGTGCGCTTCGGCGCGCCACTTTCGGGCTGGTCGCTTCGAGAGGCGCGCCCGGAACCGCCCATCACCATCGGCCGCCCAGTCGGTGGCCTTCGCGGCTCCGAGCAGCAATGATGCCGTAGCGGCGAGCTCCGCACCGGGCGAATCCGACGTCACCACGGGTGCGGTCTTCATGCCTCGGAGCGCGCACGGACCTGCGGTCCGGCGCGGCGCTTGCGCGGTCTGTGCCTCGGTCAGCAGGCTCAGCATGATGGCATCGGTGTTGGTGGTCGCCCGCGCCATCTGGCCGTGCCCGTCGCGCAAGGTCAGGCACAGACCGCACATGTGTTCACGCCACGCCTCTTTGCCCGAGGCACACGACTGTACGACTCCGAACATGCCTCAACTGTGGCAGCGACTCTCTAGCTCACCCGCTAGACCCGCCGATACTTCTATGGCAAGGCGATGTACTTCGTTTCGAGGTACTCCTCGATGCCTTCCGATCCCGCTTCCCGGCCCAGGCCCGACTCTTTGACGCCACCGAACGGCGCCGCCACGTCGGAGATGATGCCGCGGTTGACCCCCACCATCCCGGACTCGATCGCCTCCGCGACCCGCAGCGCACGGCTCAGATTCTGCGTGTAGATGTAGGCCGCCAGCCCGTATTCGGTGTCGTTGGCGGCCGCGATGCCGGCTTCCTCACCATCGAATCCGGCGATCGCCGCAACGGGGCCGAAGACCTCTTCCTTGAGAATTCGCGCATCCACCGACACCCCGTCGAGCACGGTCGGCGGGTAGAAGTAGCCCGCTCCGGAAAGCGCCTCGCCGCCACAGGTGATCGTCGCTCCCTTCGACACCGCATCGGCCACGAGCTCGCTCACCGTGCCGCGCTGCTTCTCCGTGATCAGGGGTCCGACCTGCGAAGACTCCTCGACGCCATTACCCACCCGCAAGGCCGCCATGCGCTCGGTGAGCTTGCGGGTGAACTCCGCGCGGACCGAGTTGTCGACGTGAATGCGGTTTGCGGCCGTGCACGCCTCACCCGTGTTGCGCATCTTGGCAGCCATCGCGCCGTCGACCGCAGCATCGAGGTCCGCGTCGTCGAACACGACAAACGGCGCATTGCCGCCGAGTTCCATCGAGGAATTGAGAACGTGCTTCGCGGCCTGGGCCAACAGCAGCTTTCCCACGCCGGTGGAACCGGTGAAGGTCACCTTCCGCAGGCGCGGGTCGTCGAACATCGGGTCGGTCAGCGCCGCCGCGTGCGAGGTCGGGAGGATCGACAGGACGCCGCGCGGCAGTCCCGCCTCCTCGAAAACCGTGCCGAGCATGAGCATCGTGAGCGGGGTTTCCGCGGCGGGCTTGCACACCACGGTGCATCCGGCGGCAAATGCCGGACCGATCTTGCGGGTGCCCATCGCCAGCGGAAAGTTCCACGGCGTGATCGCGAGTACCGGCCCGACGGGCTGCTTCGTGACGAGAATCCGGCCGTTGCCGGTCGGCGACGGCGTGTACCGGCCGTTGATGCGGGGTGCTTCCTCGGCGAACCAGCGGATGAACTCGCCACCGTAGGTGACCTCGCCGTTCGACTCCGCGAGCGGCTTGCCCATCTCGAGCGTCATGAGCATGGCGAGGTTCGGGCGGTACTTGCCGTCGATGAGTTCCCAGGCCTTGCGGAGGATCTCGGCACGCTGGCGGGACGGCGTCGCAGCCCATTCCGCCTGCGCCTTGACCGCTTCGTCGAGGGCGCGGGCGCCGTCTTCGGGACCGGCGTCGGCGACCTCGACCAACACCTCGCCGGTCGCGGGATTGTGGACCGGGAACCGCTTGCCCGATGCGGCCGGCGCCTGCACGCCACCGATCCAGAGATCGAGGGGTACTGCCTTGAGGGCTTCTTCCGGAGTCATGCGTGACCTGCCTTCTGTCGCAGAACCGAGCCGAGCACTTCAAGTCCTTCCATGAGCAGATCGTGGCTGATCACCAGTGGTGGCAGCAGCCGGATGATGTTTCCGTAGGTGCCGCACGTGAGGACGACGACGCCCGCGTTGTTCGTCGCGGTCGCCACCTCTTTGGTGAGCGCCGCGTCTGGTTCCTTCGTACCCGGTTTCACGATTTCGATCGCGATCATCGCGCCGCGGCCACGAATGTCGCCGATGACATCGATATCAGCTTGAAGCTTCTCGAGATAAGTCCGGGACAGCTTCTCCAGATGTCGAGCACGCGCGGGCAGATCGGCGGCGGCCATGTAGTCGATCGCCGCGATCGCCGCTGCGCAGGCGACCGGGTTACCGCCGTAAGTTCCGCCGAGCCCACCGGGGTGGACAGCATCGAGCAGATCAGCCCGGCCGGTGACGGCCGCGAGCGGCATTCCACCGGCGATGCCTTTCGCCATGGTGATGAGGTCGGGAACGATGCCTTCATCGTCGGAGGCAAACCACGAGCCGGTCCGGGCGAACCCGGTCTGCACCTCGTCGGCGATGAACACGATGCCGTTCTGTTTGGCCCAGTCCACGATCGTCGGGAGGAAGCCCGGCGCCGGCACGATGAATCCGCCTTCACCCTGGATGGGCTCGATGATGAGCGCGGCGACCGACGACGCCCCGATCTGCTTCTCGATGCGGTCGATCGCGTCGGCCGCGGCTTCCTTGCCATCCAGGCCGTCGCGGTAGGGATAGGACGCCGGCATCCGGTAGATCTCCGGCGCGAAAGGCCCGAAGTTCGTCTTGTAGGGC
>JAJFUQ010000017.1 GCA_021372355.1 Nocardiaceae bacterium
AGACAACGAGGCGACGTGGGGGCGGGATCTCGGCATCACCGACGTCGCTGCGTGGACCCGCAACCGTCGCGGCATCGTCACCTATCTCGGGTGGGCAACCACCTACGGAGCCAACACCGCCACCATCACGACACAAGGAGAAGATATGGCACTGGACGCGAACGCGGACTATGAGGCGGTCAAGACGATGCTGCAGCGTGCGTTGAAGTTCGACGTGCGCCCGAACGGGGCTGGCGCTGACGCGCGGCTCGGTCGCACGATCTGGGAGCAGCTGAACGGTATCGAGAAGGCCGCGTCGACGCCGGTCACGGCGGAGCAGGTGAAGGTGATCGCCGATGCTGTGGTCGCGGTGATCGGGCAGCCGACCGCAGCCGTCGATTACGCGCTGATAGCGAAGACGGTCAACGATGAGGCGGCACGGAGGCTCGCATCGTGAGGGTCCGGACGGTACTGACCGGTGTCGTCGTCGCGTTGACGGCCCTGACGCTCGTCGGCGCCCCGTCGTCGGCGGCATCCCCGGTCGTGTGGGTATCAGCGCACGTGCAAGACACCGGTTGGCTTGATCCCGTCCCCGATGGTGAGGTGGCGGGGACGACCGGGCAGGCGCGCCAGCTCGAAGCACTCCAGTTCACGGACCCGTCGATCATCGCTCAGGGTCACGTGCAGGACATCGGTTGGATGCCGGAATCGTCCACTCGTGTCGGCACCACCGGTAAGTCCCTCCGCCTCGAAGCGGTACGGCTGTCGGCTCGCACCGAAGGGTGGAAGGTCACCTGTCAGGCGCACGTCCAGAACATCGGGTGGATGCCCACGGTCGGTGACGGGCAGACATGCGGCACCACCGGCCGCGCGTTGCGCCTCGAAGCGGTACGCATCTGGATGACACCGACCACACCAGTTGATACACCGTCCGCGACGCTCACTGCTGTCGGTGATATCGGCATGGAGCAGGCTGGTATGGACAACCTCCAGAAGATCGGTTCCCGTGGGAACCCGCTCCTGATCCTCGGCGATCTCGGTTACACCGGGCCCGCAGAGCAGTTCTGCTCCGCCCTGAAAGCCCGCGTCAAGCAATCCGTGATGTGGGTGCAGGGCAACCATGAGAACCGGGATGCGGATTTCGACACCGCTCAGACCGATGACTACGTCGCATGCATGCCATCCAATACGGCGGCTACCGGCGAGACCGGAATCCAGCAGGTATACAAGTTGGATGGGGCGTGGATCATCACCGCATCCCCCCAGGAAGCGGAACCCGGATCGTACCTGACCGGTGGGCCACGGTGGACATGGGTACGTGATCGCATCCGTGACGCGAAAGCAGCCGACGTCTGGCCGATCCTCGCGTTCCATGAACCTCATTACACTGTCGGCGACCATGGTCCCGCAGGCCCAGAATCGGCGGCACTGTCGAAGCTAGCTGTTGATGAGGGTGTACGGCTGGTCATTACCGCCCATGATCACATCTACGCGCGTACGCAGGTCGCACAGACCACGTTCGTCGTGGCGGGTATGGGCGGGCACAAGCAGAACATCCCTGTGACACGCCCGAACGGGTGGGTTGCGTGCAACGGTAGCCGCGGGTTCGTGACGTTCAGCATCTACCCGGACCGGATCGTCGGACACGTCACCGACACGTGCCCCGATGATTGGACGATTACGCGATGATCCGCAGCCTGTGGGCCACCGCATCGTTGGCCCCCACGGTGAACTTCGACGCCCCACCTTGGCTTGTCGACTTCCTCGACTCAGTGTCCGTGTGGGATGCGGTCGTGTGGGGTGCGGTCGTTGTCGCGGGAGTCTGGTTCATCTACAAGAAGGGGTGGCAGTCGGTCATCGCTTTCGCGCGCGGACTGGTGAACGCTGCAGAGAGCCTCGCCGCCGTCCAAGGCCTCCCCGGATACATCGAGCGTGCGGATGCTCGCGCTGCCACGGCAGATGCGCGCCATGACCGTCTCGAGGCGAAGGTCGACGGCATCTACCACGAAACCCACAACAACGACGGGTCATCGGTGAAGGACTCCGTCGACCGCATCGAGCTCGGCGTGAAGGGCCTGTACGGCCGCATCGACACCAGCGAGAACAAGGTCATCGCGTTGGGCGAGGCCGATGAGGAGCTCCGTGCGGGGCTCGAAGACACCCGAAACCCGAAGGAGACACCATGACCCCCACTGTTGCGTTCACGTTCGACCCGGCGACGGTCGTGCAGTTGCTGATCGCGTTCATCCTGCCCGTCCTCGTCGGCCTCGTGACGACGCGGGTGACGTCGCCGGCCGCGAAAGCGTGGCTGCTCGCGGGCCTGTCGCTCGTGACGTCGCTGCTCGTCGAGCTCGCCCGGTCGATCGCATCGGGCACGACCTACGACCTCGGTGTCGCGCTGCTCGCCGCTCTGCCCGCGTTCGTCGTGTCCGTCGCGTCGTTCTACGGCCTGTGGAAACCGACCGGCGTGGCCGCCGCCGTCCAGGACGTCGGCGTGAAGGACCCGTCGAAGCTGCTCCGTCGCGACCTGAAGTAGCGCGCTCCCGCAGTTCAGCCCCCGCCACCTCACTCGAGGTCGGCGGGGGCTGTTTCTCGTCGTCTACCCCCAGCGGCCGTCGAGTACGTCACCATCACCGGTCGTTCTGGCGCATCGGCTACAGTGTCGGCTACACATGGGCGTCTGTTCCGGTAGCGGGAGCGGGGCTTGAACCCGCGACCTCACGATTATGAGTCGTGAGGAAACATCCGTTTTTGGCTTGCTATACGCCATGTTTGGGGTATACGCTCTCAACTGTGGCCAACGGCACCCAATGGGAACCAACACCAAGGGCTACACAATCGGCTACACCTGGAAGGACCGAGCAGTGACGAACGTCGACAGCATGAGAAGAACCCCGCACCCGGCCGATGAGGTCGACCGATGAGGTGCATGATCCGGCGCTGTGACGCCGCCGCGACGACGCACGTCACTCTCGACCGCGCCGGCGGCCCGAAAACCGGCACCGGGCTGGGTGGCGGTCATCCGACGCACGTCGAGGGCTCGTACTG
>JAJFUQ010000042.1 GCA_021372355.1 Nocardiaceae bacterium
CCTGGTATCCCGGTCCACAAGGTTTCATCGCACACGATGCCGTTGTCGAGCGTCACGCCCGAACCGTGCAGCCAGTCCGTCGCCGGAGTGGCTCCGATACCGACGACCACGAGATCAGCAGAGATCGTCGAGCCATCAGACAGGACAACTCCTTCGACTCGCCCGTTGCCTTCGATGCCTTCAACGCCCACGCCACATCGCAGCTCAGTGCCGTTGTCGACGTGCAAGCGGGCCAGGCGCGAGCCCATTTGCGCCCCCACCGCGCGGATCAACGGCGTCGGTAGCGCCTCGATGACGGTCACCGCTAGTCCACGCCTTCGGGCGGCCGAAGCGATCTCGGACCCGATGAATCCGGCGCCGATCACCACCGTTCTCGCGCCCGCCTCGAGGGCAGCGCGAATATGCGCGGCATCGTCGACCGTTCGCAGTGCATGCACCCCGGCGAGACCGTCGGTGCCGGGCAAGCGCCGGGCCGTCGCACCGGTGGCAATGACGAGCGCGTCGTACGTCAGTTCCCGGCCGTCAGCGAGCGCGATCAGCCGCGACTCGGTGTCGAGTCCGGTCGCGGCGACGCCCAATTCGAGGTCGACAGTCAACTCACCGCGCAGAGTTGCCTCCTCGCGGAACTCGACCGACGGCAGTTCAACGTCGTCCAGATAGGCCTTGGACAGCGGCGGCCGGTCGTATGGCCGATGAGGTTCACTACCGACAAGTGTGATCGGACCGTCGAATCCGGACTTGCGTGCGGCCTCGACCGCACGCAAGCCGGCCAGCGATGCTCCGACGACAACCAGGCGGTGAGTCATCGCACTAGGCGGAGGGCCTCGGTCGGGCAGCCCGCAATCGCTTCTTCGACGCCCGCCAGAGTCTCGTCGCTGACGTTCTCCTCGAGCAGGACGAGTTCGCCCTCATCGTTGACCTCGAAATGCTCGGGCGCCAACGACTCACAGATGCCCAGACCAGTGCATTTTGTGCGGTCCACAAGGATTTTCATTTCTTCACTCCACCGGGAACATGCCGCGGATCTCATCCACGACGATCTTGGCGGTCTCCGCACACGCGGTCGTTCCGCCGTTTCCGTACTCCTTGACCGCGTCGCCGACGTTCCACAGGTTCGCGATCGGAGTCGCATAGGGGAGGTCGAAACCGGCCACTGCACGCTGCGGCGGCCAGCCGTCGCGTGTGACGTTGATCGACAGAATCCGCGCCTCATCGAAGCCCTCGATCTCGTCGCGGAGATCCTGCAAGATGAGTTCGGTTTCGGATTTCTCGTCGAAGTCTCCGACCGAAGGTTTCGGCACACCGGTGCCCTGGTACTGATGCCAGCCTTCGGGCGCCATCTCAGGGCAGAGTTCGGTGAAGTTGGCGACGTAGCAGAGACGCCGGGTCGTCGCGAAGCTCAGGAGCCCCGGTGCGGTACTGAGCTTGCGGCGGCTCGCGAAGTTCACCGAGATCATCGCGCACGGCCGGTTGCCCTGTTCTATCTGCGCTACGTAATCGCCGGGGAGGTTGTCGCGGCCCACCAGATCAAGAGTCGCGAACGGACCGATGTCGCTGACCGTGAACCGGCTGGTCACGGTGATGGCTTCCGCACCACGTCGGATGGATGCGCCGGTGATCCGCCCCTCGGCGAGCGTCAGCTCGGTGACCTCGGCGTCCAGCCAGACCGAGCCACCGTTGCTCTCGATGACGTCGGCAAGCGACTGCCAAACACCGATCGTGCCGTCCGGGCAGAAGCCGAACTTCTTGAACGCGCTCTTGCGAGTGAAGTACGTCAGGAAAACGCGAGCGGGCAATTCCTCCGACCCGACCGCGAAAACCGAACCGCACATGTTCCGGAAGATCCCGTGTACGGATTCCTTCTTCGTGTACTTGCGCACCCAATCCGCGGTCGAGATCTCGTTCTCGGGCATGCCACTGTCGTTGCGCGCAGCGCCCAGGCCAGTCACGAGCTTGGCGCCCTGGCGGGTCAGCTTCGAGAGGAGAAAGCCCCAGCCGCCACCCGTGACGTCGACATCCTTCTTGCCGATCCGGTACAGAATCGGCGGCTGCGGACGGCGAACGTCGAACTTGGCACCGACCTCCTCGAACGTCTCCTGCGTGATGCCGCCGAGCTCGATGACGATCGCGCCGTTGTTGACCTTGAAGCCCTCGACCTCGTCAGTCGATGCACGTCCGCCGACTTTGTTGAGGCGTTCGACGACGAGCGTCTTGTATCCGCAGTGCGAGAGCCGGGCCGCGGCTAGGAGTCCGCCGGCGCCCGCACCGATGACCAGCGCGTCGAAGTTGTTGTCAGTCATGTTCTATCCCAACGGGTTCGAGCCGAGCTCAGCGCTCGACAGGTCGGTGATCTGGTCCCACTGGGCGGCGACTTCGCCGATTCCCGGCGGGGTCGTGAATACGGTGCCCTTGGTCTGGAACTGCGCCACGCGGTAGACGCGGCCGCCGCCGGCGACGACGACCGTCGAGGTGTCCGAGCATTCGTCGCTGACGAGGTAGCCGACCACTCCGGCGACGTAGGCGGGAGGAAGCTTGTCGAGAAGTTCCTGCGGTGCGACGTCCTCCGTCATTCGCGTCGCGGCCAGCGGAGCAACTGCATTCGCGAGGATGTTGTACCGAGCACCTTCGATCGACAGCGTGTTGATGAGACCGACGAGGCCGGCCTTCGCGGCACCGTAGTTGGCCTGGCCGAAGTTGCCGAACAATCCGCTCGTCGACGTCGCCATGACGATGCGGCCGTGCTTCTGCTCCCGGAAGTAGGGCCATGCCGCCCGGGTGACGAAATAGCCGCCCCACAGATGAACGCGCTGAACAGATTCCCAGTTGTCCGCGGTCATCTTGTGAAGTGCGCTATCCCGCAGGATGCCGGCGTTGTTGATGACTGCGTGCACCGCACCGAATTCCTCGATCGCGGTGTTGACCAGGCCGTTCGCACCTTCTTCGGTCGCGACACTGTCGTAGTTGGCAACCGCCGTGCCGCCGGCCGCACGAATCTCGGCAACTACCTGGTCGGCCATCGAGTGGCCCGCTCCGGTGCCGTCGCGAGATCCGCCGAGGTCGTTGACGACGACCTTGGCGCCCTCTCGGGCGAGCAGGAGTGCGTATTCGCGGCCGAGGCCACCACCAGCTCCCGTGACGACGACGACTCGATCTTTGACTCCGGACATATTCGAAATCTCCTAGTAGGACGCGGGGAGCTTGAGGCTCGTCTGCGCGACGAAGTTGAGAACCATCTCGCGACTGACGGGTGCGGTCTTGAGCAGGCGTGCCGAGAACCAGAGCTCGGCAAGGCCGTACTCCTTGGACAACCCGTTGCCACCGTGGGTCTGGATGGACTGATCGAGCGCTTTGAGTGAGGCGTCGGCGGCCGCGAACTTGGCGATGTTGGCCGCCTCGGCAGCCGGTTCACCTGCGTCGAACAGCTCCGCTGACCGGTAGGTGGCCATCCGCGCGAGCTCAACCGCGATATGCGACTCGGCCAGCGGATGCGAAATGCCTTGGTGCGCGCCGATCGGCGTCGACCACACGGCGCGGTCGCGGGCATAGGAAACCGCCTTGTCGACCGCGTGGCGACCGATCCCGCAGCTGATTCCAGCGGCGAGAATGCGTTCCGGATTGAGACCAGCGAAGACCTGCTTCAGTCCGTCGCCGGCCACACCGATGAGTGCTTCCGGCCCGACCCGCACCTCATCGAGGAAGACGGTGAACTGACTGTCCGGCGAGACGACAGCCGTCGGCAGTGGCTGCAGTGTGAGACCGAAATCGTCGGTCGGGACCACGAACATCGATAGCGGTGACTTTCGCGTTCCTACGAAGTCGGCATCACGGGCGATGACCAGCACGGCGTCGCACTCGTCGATCGCGGAGATGAAGTACTTGCTCCCCGAGATGACCCAGCCGTCACCGTCCCGGCGAGCGGTCGTCGTGACGTTGTGGCTGTTCGAGCCGGCGTCGGGCTCGGTGAGTCCGAACGCCATCTTCTTGCTGCCATCGGCTATGCCGGGTAGCCACTTCTGCTTCATCTCGGTCGAGCCGTGCGCAGCCAGAATCGATCCGCAGATGGCTGGCGAGATGACCGTGAGCAGCAGCGGGATGCCATGCGCGGAGAGTTCTTCGATGACGACGAGAAGCTCGGACAGGCCTGCTCCCCCGCCGCCGAACTCTTCGGGAAGGTGAACTCCGAGAAGTCCCGCCTGGCCGAGTTCGGTCCACAGTTCATCGACCTTCTCACCGGCCCGCGAGCGCTCCAGGAAGTACTCCTGGCCGTACTTCTCGGCAATCTTGGCGACGCTTTCGCGGATCAGTTTGTGTTCGTCAGAGTCGACGACGAATGCGGACACCGGTTCCTCCTTGGTTTCTAATTTAATATAGATTCAAAACCATCAACGAGGCAAGACCCAGCCTCGCAAGGACCAAGATGGAACTACCGAACGTCAGGAGCGTCGAATGACAGATCTCGCCGCCTGCTTGTCCAGCTGGCACCCGGAACCGCTTGTCGAGCACGACGACATGGGATCAGCCGAGGCGAGTCACTTCGCCGCGCTGCTCGACTCTCCCCCGCCGGACTCGGGTCTGCTTCCACCACTGTGGCACTGGTTCCATTTCCTCACATGGCCGGCGCAACGGCACATCGGCCTCGATGGACATCCGGTGAATGGTCATTTTCTGCCGCCCATTCCGGAACGCCGACGTATGTTCGCCGGTGGTCGTGTCACGGTGGAGCGGCCGCTCGAACTCGAGGTTCCCGCAGACCGTCACGTGAGCCTCGCAAAAGCCGTGGTCAAGCAGGGGCGGTCCGGGGAGATGGCCTTTGTCACCGTCCGCAGCGAGTATCGCCAGAACGGCGAGCTATCCGTCGTCGAAGATCAGGATTACGTCTATCGCAGCGGCGACGGGCCCGCACGTTCGTTCACCACGCCAACCGGAGAACTGCCGGAAGCGACCTGGCAATCGACACCCACAGTCGATGAGACCCTGTTGTTCCGTTTCAGTGCAATCACCGCCAACTCGCATCGAATCCACTACGACGCGCCATACACGCGGAACATCGAGGGCTACCCCGGACTGGTCGTGCACGGGCCCTTGTTGGTGCTTCTGATGCTGGAACTCGTGTGCGATCGGGACGTTGCATCGGTCGAGTACCGCCTGCAGCATCCGGTCTTCCTTGGCGACAGCTTCCGAGTGATCGGAGAACCTGCGGGCGATCTCGCAGTGGTCAGCCCCGGCGGCACCACGAACGCGGTCGCGAGAGTCCGCTTCCAGTGACCATCCGAGAAAAGATCGCACAGGCCCAGGCATTCCTCTTCGTCCCCGGAGATCGTCCGGAACGCTTCGCGAAAGCCGTGAACTCCGGCGCCGACGTGATCATTCTCGACCTCGAGGACGCCGTCGCAGATGAGCGCAAGAGCAGCGCGCGCGACGCGGTGGCCGATTGGCTGGCACACTCCCCCGACGCCGTGGTGCGTATCAATGCCGCCGGAACTTGCTGGCACGAAGAAGACGTGGCGATGACCTCGGCGTTCGACTGCGCAGTCATGGTCCCGAAGGCTGAATCGCCGT
>JAJFUQ010000062.1 GCA_021372355.1 Nocardiaceae bacterium
GGACAGCGGGTGCCTGCAGCCATCGTCACGTTCTCACCGTGGCGTCGGGCAGCAATCGCAGCTTGCGTTCCCGGCCCGCTGCCGGGTCGACACCTCGCAGCAGATGATGCCCAACAGGTTGAGCGGGGTCGCGGTCGGAAACGGATCCGTCATCTCACTCCTTGTGAGTGACGGTTTGAGTTCTCTCCGGGGATTTAGTTCTGCCAGAACGAGTTCGACAACTTCCGGCGCTGCTCGCGTCGTTGGCGATCGGGGAAGTCGGCGATACCCTCGGTGGGCTGTCGGCCGATCCACTCAGACTCCAGAGCCAACCCGGCAGCAATGTTGTCTGCGCCGTAGTTGAGGCACTTCTTGGTGCGCTCTAGGGTTCGCGGATTCTTTTCGAGTAGCACCTCGATCAGTGCCTGCACTTCGGCGTCGAGCCGCTCCGGTGTGGTCAGGCGATTCATCAGGTGGTAACGCTGCGCGGTGCGGGCGTCGAACAATGCGCCAATGAGGTTCCATTCCTTGGCCTTGCGTCGGCCGGCGAACCACGCAAGGCGATTCGTGCCGCCCCAGCCCGGAGTGATCTCCCAATCAATTTCGGGCATGCCCCACCGCGACCTGTCGGTGGCGACCACGAAGTCACAGACCAGGGTTAATTCAAGACCCCCACCAACGGCTATGCCGTCGACTTTCGCGACGGTCATGGCGGTCAGATCTTCAATCAACTTCGACGTTTCCTGGTACAGGCGGATATGGCGACCGGAGAAGTCGTCTTCCCAGATGTTGAACTCAGCAACGTCATCGCCGGCACAGAACGTGTCGCCGGCGCATGAACGCGCTGTTCCGGTTCACCGTGCGGCTCCGGTTCGCGGTGTGGCATTGTCGTCTGCCGCCTTGGCGGCGTTGTCCGGAGAGTCGGGCGCTTCAAACCGATTCAGGCTGGTCATGTCGCCCCGACTAGGGAACTATGACGTCATGCCGACACTGATGGACGTGTGGGATTCCACACGGATGAGGTTGCTGATCGAACTGGATCGGGCTTCGAGCCTCTCCGCAGCGGCTGCTGCCATCGGAATCAGCCAGCCTTCGGCCAGCGAGCATTTACGTCTGTTGAACTCGGCAGCCGGCGAGCCCGTAGCCGAACGTTCTGGTCGGTCACTGGTACTGACCCCCGCGGGCCAGATCCTGGCACGCTGCGCTTCGCAGGCACTGGCCAGCCTCGCTGCTGGTGAATCAACGCTGGCCGCGCGCGTCGGATTGCGATCGGGAGTGTTATCCGTCGGCGCGTCGTCGGTGCCAGGGACTTACATCTTGCCCGCTGTCGTCGCGTCTTTCATCGCCCGCTGCCCAGACGTCGCCGTGCGGGTCTCCGTCGGTTCGACTGAAGCCGTGATGGAGTGGCTAAACAAGGGGCGGATTACTCTTGCCATCATCTGCAGTGAGTCCAAGTTGCCCGGTCTTCGCTCCGAGAGCATCGGCGCTGACGAGATCGTCGGCATCTGCAGTCCCGGCGCAGTCGACATCTCCTCCGATGGCTGCGTTTCCATCGACCAGTTGAAGTCTCGAACACTGTTGGTGCAGGAACATGGTTCGAGCACCCGTGCGCAAGCCCTGCGGCTGCACACGGCAGATCCGGGTTGGGGTGCGGTGTGGGAGATGGGCTCGATCGACGCGATCAAGCGCGTAGCTCGCCAGAGCACCGGAATCGGGTTCGTTTCCATCTATGCCATTACGGATGAGCGACGGCGCGGTGAGCTCGTCGACTTCACGGTCTCGGGGGTCGATTGGGGCCAGCGGGATGTCCGTGCGGTGACATTGCGGAACGTAGTCCAGGCACCCGCTGATCGATACTTCCAGGCGCTGCTCACCGAAGCGATCGCCAAGGGATCTGGAACCTGAGGCGTCGCCAGCCCGTAGCTGGCCACCGCTTCACCCTGCCCGCTGTGATGTGCGCGTTGGCTACCGTCCACCTATTGGTAATTCCGAGGTCCAATCTCGGTCATATGCCATTTGCATATATACGACGCCGTTTCCTTGGCCTTTGATATCGGCTAATCCTATTCTTCGGTGGACGTCCAAATGGGCAGTGGGTGGACCAAGATTTAATCGAATGAGGTGCCAGATTGTCGTTGCGAGACAACGCTGTTGACGTCTTGATCATCGGCGCAGGGGTGGTGGGAACATCGATCGCGCGGGAGCTCTCGCTCCTCGACATCGACGTCGCCGTGGTTGAGCGATGGCACGACGTCGGAGAAGAGACGTCCAAAGCCAATAGTGGTGTGGCCAACTGCGGATGGTCGGCTGCCCCGGGCAGCCTGGAAGCGCAGCTGATCCTGGCTTCGGCGCCCCAGTGGGAGAAGATCGCGGAAGATCTCGGTGTCGCCTTCCGTCGTGTGGGAATCACGATGCTCGCATTGACCGAGGACGAGGTCAAAGAGTTGCCGAAGTGGGCCGAACGTGCCCAGAAAAACGGGGTCGACGCCCATCTCCTGACTGGGGACGAGGTGTCTCAGGAGGCACCGCACGCGTCCACCAAAACGCTCGCGGGCCTCCACATCCCCGACGAAGGCGTGGTCGACTCGGTGCGCCTATCGGTGGCCTATGCCGAGCAGGCTGCGCTCAACGGTGTCCGTTTCTACTTCTCGGAACCGGTCAAGAACGCGAAGAACGACGACGGCCGGGTGTTCTCCGTCGAGACTTCACGACGAATCTTCCGGCCCAGGTTCGTGGTGAACGCCGCCGGGCTCGGTGCCGACCAGGTGTCACGCGCACTCGGCGGCGAAGAGTTCACGGTCACGCCGCGACGCGGACAGTGGGCTTTGCTCGACCGCGAATTCGGCGCCCAGGTCCCGGGCATGCTGACCGGGGTCCCGGGGAAGCTTGGGCATGGCCCGATGGTGCTGCCCACCGCGCACGGCTCGGTGTTGTTGGGACCGACAGCCGAAGACCAAGACGACAAGCTCGACCGGTCAACGGATGAGGACGGGCTCGACGCCGTCCTGCGTCGGTGCATGGACATGATGCCGTCTATCGACTTGAGCTATGTGACCAAACGTTTTGCCGGCGTGCGCGCCAATTCCGATCCGACCTATCGCATCGGATGGTCGGAGTCTGCCGAGAATCTCTTGCAAGTCGCCGGAATTCGCTCCACTGGCGTCTCGGCTTCGCCGGGGATTGGCCAGTACGTGACCACCCTGCTCTGGGAACGAGGCCTTAGCACCCATGCGGCGCCGAATCCTGTTCGCACACTGAGTTACTCTCGCCCGCTCTGGCAGGACCTGGATTGTGCACGCGCAGCCGCCGACCCGCTCGGGCGCACCGTCATCTGCGCGTGCGAGAAGGTCACTGCGGCTGATATTCACCAAGCGCTGTCATCGCCTTTGCCCGCGACGTCGATCGCCGGCGTCGCCCGCCGAACACACGCAACATGGGGCCGGTGCCAAGGTTCAGCGTGTTTGTCCGGTGTTTCGTTCATCACCTCGCTCTACACGGGCCATGAGCCCTGGCAGATCCCATATCACGAAGAAGGCTCCGACTTGGGGGTGGGAAACACCAATGACTGACGTGATGGTGGCCGGCGGTGGCCGCTGTGGACTTCACGCGTCCCGGATGCTGGCCGAACGAGGGTTGACGGTGACTCTGGTGGAACGACTCCCACAGGCCGGGGGGCAGGAGCCTGAGCGCGATGCGGCGACACTGGTCAAAGCGGCACAAGCCGCGGGTGTCAAGCTGGTCTTGGGCACGCTGGCAGTCGAATACCGTAACGGAAGCCTGTCGACACTGGGTATCGACGGCGCCACCAGCACCGCTATCACAGCGCTCGTTCTCGCGACTGGAACGCGACCCCGAACCCGAGCTGAGCTCAACATCGGTGGTGAGCGAGGAAGTGGCGTGTTGCCGGGATCAGCAGCCCTTCACTTTCTGGACGCCGGCTTACTGCCTGGCCGTCGACCCGTCGTTATCGGTGCCGGCGAGTTGGCGCATCACCTGAGCAGCAAGCTGCTGAGCAAGGGTGCTGAGCGAGTGACCGTGGTGACTGCCGGGCCGGGAACAGGTGTACGGCAAGCAGGCGTGCAGGTATACGACCAGGCGACTCCCAAAGCCGTGCTTGGCTTTCCGCGCCTTCACACTCTCGTGATCGAGACTGCGGACGGTCCTGTAGAGCTTCACGCGGACTCGGTGATCCTGGCCGCCGGGCGAATTCCTATGCGCAACATCGAGGGAGCCGTGTTCTCCGACGCTCCGACGGTCTACGAGTGCTTTTCAACGGCGGATCCAAAGACAGATCACGAGTCGCTGGCTGTGGCGACCGAAACCGTCCGTCAAATAGACAGCCGCCTCCGCTGAGGCACGAACACTGGAGAAGATCATGCAAGTCTTGTCGCCCGTAGGGAGATTCCCCGTAACCGTCGACGGTGTCCATATCCAAGACCGCCGTATTGTCGTGAAGGCCTCGCTGGGTGCGTGGCGATCCGAGGTCACGCTAGAGAGATCCGATCTACCACTGGTGTCCGTCGTTCTGGCAGTTCTGGGCGTTGTACCGCTGGCCGCCTTCGGTATCGGACGCTGGTCAACCTCCTCGAAACGGACGAAATAAATTGGCAAGCAACATTTTCAACGAGATCGTCAGTGCGGCGCTGGCCGGTCACTACGGCGTCCTTGGGCTCAATGTCTTTGATGAGTTGACATTGCGAACCGCCGTTGAGGCTGCAGAGGCAGAGAAAGCGCCGATCATCATCCAGACATCTGTGAAGACAGTGAAATCCATTGGCGCAAGGCGCCTATCGGATCATTTCAAGCTGGTATCCTCAGCTTCCGGATCGCCGGTGTCACTGCACCTGGACCACTGCCCGGACCGGGGTGTCATCTCAGAATGCATCCGCGAGGGCTGGGATTCGGTGTTGTTCGATGCATCCCACCTGTCGTTGGGCGAGGCGACTGCCCAGACCAAAGAGGTGGTGGAGGAAGCTCACGCCCACGGGGTGAACGTCGAAGGCGAGGTCGAGGGAATCCAAGGCGTCGAGGACGGCATCGGCAGCGACGACGCTCCTACTCTGTACCCGCTCGAGAAGGTCATCGAGTTCATCAATGTCACCGGGATCGACTGTTTCGCACCAGCCATCGGAAACGCGCACGGCCTCTATAAGCAAGAGCCCCAGCTGGATATCCAGCGGGTCCGGGATCTCGTCGCCGCCACAAACATCCCTATGGCCTTGCACGGCGGATCGGGACTCTCTGCAGAACAATTCGGCGAACTGATCGCCGC
>JAJFUQ010000069.1 GCA_021372355.1 Nocardiaceae bacterium
GCCGGTCCGGAACTGTACGACTGGGCTGCCGACCACATCCAGGCATCGCAGACCGACCACATCTTCAACAAGGCCGCGGTCATGCAGATGCTCGTCGACCATCGCGCCGGAGTGACGGACAACAGCCGCCGCATCTGGAACGTGCTGGTCGCGATGATCTGGCACGGCATCTTCGTGGAGAAGCGGATCGTGCCCGAGATCGAAGAGCAGGAATACGCGCTGCGGCTCTAGTCGGAGATTGCACTCAGCTCTCGGCGGCTTTCGAACCGCCGCCGCTCGCCGGTCACCGGGTCATCGAATTCGATGGCCCGGGCCAGCAACTGAAGCGGCTTGTCGAAGCTCACTTCACGTTGCGGCCGATACTCCGGGTAGTAGTTGTCGTTGAGGATCGGCGCACCCAGGCTCGCCATGTGCAGGCGGAGCTGATGCGTCTTTCCGGTCTTCGGCTCGAGTCGGTACCGGGCGCGTTCCGCGAAACGCTCGATGACGTCGACCCGCGACTCGCTGTTCGGCTCTCCCGGCTCGTGCCGCGCGACCATGACGCCGTGCTCCTTGACGATCCGCGTGCGGACCACGCGCGGGAAGTCGAGATCGACCGCAGGCGCGATCGCTTCGTACGTCTTGTGGACGCGCTGCGACGAGAACAACTCCTGGTACGACCGCCGCAGTGTGGAGTCGGCGATGAACACCAGAACCCCGGCCGTCATTCGATCGAGGCGGTGGGCGGGTACGACGTCGGCGAGTCCGGTCATGGCACGTAGACGCACGAGAGCTGTCTCGCGAACGTGCTGTCCACGTGGGATCGTCGCCAGGAAGTGTGGCTTGTCGACGACGACCAGTGCCTCGTCCTGGTGCAGGATCTCGAGCGGAAACGGGACGGGCGTCTCGGCCGCGGGTTCGAGATGAAAGAAGGCCTCGGTGCCATTGCCGACGCGTGCATCGGCAAGAAACGCGCGTCCGGCCTTATCGACCACATCACCTGATGCGATGCGCTCCCGCCAGGGCTCGTCGGGATATGCCTTCTCGAGCTGGCTCAGAAGGACGCCGGTCGTGGCGATGAAACGCACCGGGCCGAGTCCGTCCCGCATCGCCAGCGGGGAGGTCACGCGGTCGGCGAGCACTCGAGGCAGACGAGCTTGAGCTCGCGGCCGTTCTCGTCCGGGTAGTTCTCGTAGCGGTCGGTCGGCTCGCCGCACAGCGCGCACTTGCTGATGACCTTGGCGTCCGGGGAGAAGGTCGTCGAGATGCGGCCGTCGAACACGTACAACGACCCTTCCCACAGTCCCTTGTCGCCGAACTTCTCGCCGTAGCGGACGATGCCGCCCTCGATTTGATAGACCTCTTCGAAGCCGCGGTTCTTCATCAGCGCGGACAGCACCTCACACCGCACACCACCGGTGCAATAGGTGACGATCGGCCGGGTTTTGAGGTGGTCGTATACGCCGCTGTCGATGACCTCGAGGAAGTCGCGCGTCGTCTCGATGGGCGGGATGATCGCGTTCTTGAACCGGCCGATCTCCGCCTCGTAGGCATTGCGGCCGTCAATGAACACAACGTCGTCGCCGCGCTCGGCAACGAGTTCGTGCACCTGCTCCGGCTTGAGGTGGACTCCCCCGCCGACGATCCCGTTCTCGTCGACCTTGAGTTCGTCCGGGGTGCCGAACGTGACGATCTCGTCGCGAGCTTTGACGCTCAGGCGCGGGAAATCGTTGCCGGTTCCATTCGCCCACTTCACGTCCGCCCAGCGGAACGGCAGGTACGCGCGGGTGGCCTTGAGGTAGCCCTTGACGTTGTCGAGCTCACCGCCGACCGTGACGTTGATGCCATGCGGCGAGACGATGATCCGACCCTTGACGTCGTTCATCTCACACACGGTCTTCTGCCAGAGCCGGATCGCCTCCGGGTCAGCCAGAGGCGTGAAGACGTAGAAAAGCAGGATCTTCGGTTGCGCCACCGGAAGAGGATACCGGCTCGACACGCGCGGAATCGAAACGGAAATGGCCGGCTTGTGTGCTACGCCGCAGAGAACCGGCGACGGTAGTCCCCCGGCGGCAACCCGACGGCCCGGTTGAAGTGGTGCCGCAATAGTGCACCCGAGGAGAATCCGCAGCGCTCGGCAATCACTTCGAGCCCCAGGTCGGTCTCTTCCAGGAGTTGCTTCGCGAGGAGCACGCGCTGATTGGTGATCCACCGGACGGGCGTGGTCCCGGTCTCGGCGACGAACTTCCGTGCGAAGGTACGCGGCGACATCATGGCCCGTTGCGCAAGATCGTCGACGGTCTGCTGCACGTTGAGGTTCTCGGTGACCCAATCCAGGATCTGGCCGAAGCTGTCGGTCGCCACCTCGACGATCGGCTGCTCGATGAACTGACGTTGCCCACCGTCACGCTGCGGCGGGACGACCATCCGCCGCGCGATGATGTTGGCGATCGTCGTCCCCATCTCCCGTCGAACGAGATGCAGGCAGGCGTCGATCCCCGCCGCCGTGCCCGCGCTGGTGATGATCGAGCCTTCGTCAACGAACAGAACGTCCGGATCGACCTTGGCGCGCGGATAGTCGTTGGCGAGCTTCGCGGCGTACTTCCAATGGGTCGTGCAACTGCGGTCGTCGAGCAGTCCAGCA